>JAILIE010000120.1 GCA_024695415.1 Clostridiales bacterium
CCAGCGTTCGTCCTGAGCCAGGATCAAACTCTTCCGTTTAATCCTTTATACATCTTTCGATGTTAAACTCTTGGAATCTTCGCTAGTCTTTCCTTAATGTTTGCGCGTTTCTTCTCTGTATCGTTTTCAAGGTTCGCCGGCTCGCTTTTCCGCGGTTTCCCGTAGGCGAGCTTGACTATAATAACAGAGGGGTTATCCTTTGTCAAGAATTTTTTTGTAAATTTTTTTCGCAGAAAAAGCCTTATTTTTCCTGCGTTTCCGGGACTTTTCGACATCCTCCATATCTTGTGGTCAGGCTCCGGTTCCGGCTCCTATATTTGGTGGACATATCAGGAGCACCCCTGTTATAATAGGAAAGATTCCGAAAGAAAGGACCGGGCGCGATGAAAAAGAACGAATGCTTCCCCCTGGCTGCCGAACGCCTCGGTGCGGACCTGGAGGGCGTATGCATCCGCGACGGGATGCCTGTGTTCGTTCCCGGCATGCTGCCCGGCGAAACCGCCGCGGTCCGGATCGTCAAGGCGGAAAAGCGCTACGCCTTCGGCCGGATGGAATCGGCGCCGGAACCGGCGTCCCCGGACCGGCGGGTTCCGGACTGCGCGTCCTACCCCCGCTGCGGAGGCTGCGCCGGCCGCCATATGAGCTATGAAGCCACCCTGGCCGCCAAACGGCAGCAGGTGGAAGACTGTTTCCGGCGGATCGCCGGGATTGAGGCGGACGTGCCGCCGGTGCTTGGAATGGAAAATCCCGCCGGCTATCGCAACAAAACCTCCCTGCCCGCGGGCGGAACGGACGAAGATCCGGTGCTCGGCTTCTACGCGCCGCGGAGCCACGCGGTGATTCCCGCCCCCGCCTGCCCCAACGCCATGCCGCCGGCAAACGAAATCGCCGCCGCTTTCCTTGCCTGGATGAAAATGTTTCACGTGAAACCCTACCGGGAGGAGGCCCGCAGCGGGCTGATCCGCCACCTGGTGATCCGGGTGAACCGGAAAGGGGAGAGCATGGTCACAGTCGCTGCCAACGGCGCTTCGCTTCCCCACATAAAGGAACTGACCGGCGCGCTGGTCCCGCTGGGTACGGTCAGTCTGTGGCTGAACAAAAACCGCGCTGATACCAACGTGATCCTGTCCGATACCTGGCACCATATATATGGAAAGGAAACCCTCACGGACACCTTGTTTGACCTGCGGTTCGAGCTGTCCCCGGCTTCCTTTTTCCAGGTGAACCCGGTCCAGACTGAAAAGCTGTATCGGACCGCGGCGGATTTCGCCGGCCTGAAGCCGACGGATCTCCTGTGCGACGTCTACTGCGGCGCGGGCACCATCACCCTGACGATGGCGCGGCACTGCCGGGAAGCGGTCGGCATCGAAATCGTCCCGGCCGCGGTGGAGAACGCGAAACGCAACGCCGAAAACAACGGGATCCGGAACGTCTCCTTCCGCGCCGGCAAAGCCGAGGAGTTGCTGCCGCGGATGGTGGAAGGCGGACTCCGGCCGGACGTCATCGTCGTGGATCCGCCCCGGAAGGGCCTGGATCCCGCGGTCGTCCGCGCCATGGCGCAGGCGTCGCCGGACCGGCTGGTCTATGTGTCCTGCAATCCCGCCACGCTGGCCCGGGACGCGGGGCTTTTAAAAGAAGAAGGGTATCTGGTCCGGAAGGTGCAGCCGGTGGATATGTTCTGCTGGACTTCCGGCGTCGAAACGGTTGTGCTGTTCACCCGGTAAATCCGGATTTATCTGTTTAAAAACTCCATCACCTGGGCACGGCTCTCCAGCGCGGTTCCCGCGCCGACGGCCGTTGTGCAGATCGCTCCGCAGGCATTGGCAAAGCGGAGCGCTTCTTTATGTGTGCTTCCGCGCAGGATTTCCGAAACGAATCCGGCGATAAAACAGTCTCCCGCGCCCGTGCTGTCCACGGCGCGGACCGGCAGGGCCGGCAGCCGGATCTCCTCCCGCGCGTTCCTGAAATAGCAGCCCTCCGCGCCCAGCTTGATGATCACATTCCGGATCCCGTAACCGAGGAAAACCTCCGCCATTTCCGCCGGATCTTCTTTTCCGGTATAATAGCGGGCTTCATCCCCGTTCGGCGTGATGTAATCGATCATCGGCAGCGCGTCCGCCAGGTCGTCCAGGGTCAGGAACCGGAAATTGGGCAGCTTGGTGTCCGCAAAGACCGCGGCCCCGGCATCCTTCGCGCTTTGGAGCACCGCGCGGATGATTTCCGGATCGTCAAACGGCGCGCGGAACAGCGATCCGAGGATCACTGCCCGTGTGCCCGCCAGGCGGGATACCTGTTTTTCCGGATGGAAGTTGTACCGGTGGGCCTGGTTTGTGATGGATTTCCGCGTTCCGTCCTCCCGGACGAACATCGTGGTCACCGGGGTGGCATGGCCCTCCGGGCGGATGATCCGGTCCGTGCAGACGCCCGCCTTTTCCAGGCCGCTGACCACCAGGTCGCCGGCCGCGTCCGCGCCGAGCGCGCAGAGGATCCCGGCATTCAGCCCCAGCCTGGCCGCGGCGACGGACTGGTTCACCGCTTCCCCGCCGATGCTCAGCGTACCGGACGCTGCCCGGTAGCCGGACGCGGAAACCGGTTCCGGATCAAACCCCCGGATGATGGAATCCACCAGCGCGATCCCGATGCAGAGAACCTCCGTCTTCTTTTCCATTTGCCATTTCCCTCCCGGCTTCCAGGGCCTGAAACTGCCTTCCGATTATATCACGGTTTTTTGAACATGTTTGGTATTAGTATGTAAAAAGGGTTAGCGCCTCTTGACGAATCGTGCTATAATCCTTTACTGAATGAATGCGCCGCGCGCGTTCCTTCATATAAAAATGATTAAAGGAGAACGCAAGATGAACCTGTCACCACTTCAGAAGGCAAGATACGAGTACAGCCCCAAGCTTCCGGGAATGCTTCGCGGCGGTATCTCTGAAATTTCCGTCAAGGTCGGCGCCCCCACCGAGAGCGTGGCCGACCAGGCCAAGATCAAGGCGCTTTTCCCCAACACCTACGGCAAGGAAGAGATCACCTTCGTCAAGGGCAGCAACACCTCCGCGGCGAAGAAGCAGGTTGTCGGCGTGATCCTTTCCGGCGGCCAGGCCCCCGGCGGGCATAACGTCATCTGCGGCCTGTACGACGCCATCAAGGCGACGGACAGGGACAACGTGCTGCTGGGCTTCAAGGGCGGCCCCTCCGGACTGATTGAAGACAGCTATATCGAGTTCACCGACGAATACATCAACCAGTACCGCAACACCGGCGGCTTCGACATCATCGGTTCCGGCCGCACCAAGCTGGAGACGGAAGAGCAGTTCAAAATCGTGACCGAAGTCGCGAAGAAGCACGGCCTGACCGCAATTGTGATCATCGGCGGCGACGACTCCAACACCAACGCGGCTGTGCTGGCCGAATACATGGCCGCGCACAACACCGGCGTGCAGGTCATCGGCTGCCCGAAGACCATCGACGGCGACCTGAAGAATGAGGATATTGAAGCTTCCTTCGGTTTCGACACCGCCACCAAGACCTATTCCGAGCTGATCGGCAACATCGAGCGGGACGCCAATTCCGCCAAGAAATACTGGCACTTCATCAAGGTGATGGGCCGCTCCGCCTCCCACGTCGCGCTAGAATGCGCGCTGGAGACCCAGCCCAACATCTGCCTGATCGGCGAGGAAGTCGCCGCGAAGAAGATGTCCCTGGCCCAGATCGCCAGCTACATTGCCGACTCTGTTGAGAAGCGCGGCAACAACGGCGAGAACTTCGGCGTGGCCATCATTCCCGAAGGCATCGTGGAATTCGTTCCCGAGTTCTCCAAACTGATCGCCGAGATCAACGAACTGCTGGCCGGCAGCAAAACCGAAGAGTTCAACGCCCTGCCCGACTGGGACGCCAAGTACGCGTTCATCAAAAAGGGCCTGTCCGACGAATCCTTCGCGGTGTTCGACATCCTGCCCCGGTTCGTGCAGCAGCAGCTCTTCCTCGAGCGGGATCCCCACGGCAACGTGCAGGTTTCCCTGATCGAGTCCGAGCAGCTCTTCTCCGAGATGGTGAAAACTGAACTCGAAAAACGGAAGGCCGCCGGCACCTACAAGGGCAAGTTCGGTTCCCAGCATCACTTCTTCGGCTATGAAGGCCGCTGCGCGTTCCCGTCCAACTTCGACGCGGACTACTGCTACTCCCTGGGCTACAACGCCTTCATGCTGATCCAG
>JAILIE010000138.1 GCA_024695415.1 Clostridiales bacterium
TCAGCGTCCCCATGGCGATCCGATTCGGATTCCCCGTGCTCCTCGCCCATTTCGCCCAGCGGCGGAGGAAGGCATCTCCGGCGGAGTTCTGCGGCACCTCGATCTGGACGGTGCCGTTTGTCGTCCTCAGCCGGTTCACCACCACGTACCCGTCCGCCGTAGTGGTATGGCTGGTCAGATCCCCCGCCGCGGAGACCGTGATCTTCCCCACCCCGCACAGGTGCAGGTTCGCCGTGCCCACGTCCGGATGATACAGGACTGACTTCACATCCGGAAGGGAATAAACGTTATAGGCCACAAAAACACCTCCAAAAGATTTTTCCGAATCTGCTGCCAGGTCCCCGGGCTCGTGCGTATCAACAGGTGTCAGGAGCAAAACAGCCCCTGCGATCATGAAGAAAGAAAGCCCACAGGGCAAGGAGGAAAATAAAATGGAGAACATGAAAGAACTGAACCTGGTCGAAATGGAAGAAGTGACTGCCGGTGCCGGCGGATCCCCCTGGAAGCTCCCGAACAAGAAGGGCTTCAAAGTCATCCAGATCAAGCGCGGCGATTGCCTGTCCAAGATCGCCAACCGTTACCACACCTCTGTGGCTTACCTTTACAAGATCAATGACTCGATCTACGACGTCAACGACATCACCGCCGGATATTACATCTACGTCCCGGCCTGATCCGGTTTCAATAGATACGCAGGCCCCCGGAAACGGGGGCCTGCTTTTTCATGCCATCACATTCACCGTGATCACGATGCTCTCGATGCTTCCCGCCAGGGTCAGGGCAACCTGGATAGGCATCGCCCTGTGCGCTGCCCGGTCCGCGTCGGACTGGTCGTCATAGCTGTCCGCCCACATGAGAAAACCGTTCTCGATGATATCCCCGTTCTTCACCGGTCCCGTGTCCGTCCCCCGCCAGGCGGCGGAAGCCAGGACGCCCCGGTCGGTGTACCCCATGAGGATGGAAGAGAACCGGTTGATGAACTGCGCTGTGGAATCATCCGTCTGCGGCAGCTTGTCCGGGTTCTCCGCCAGCAGGTTCACCGCCGCGTTCTGCAGGTCGTCCGCGATCTTGTCCACGTACAGGATCTCGTCGTACCGCTGACCGTTGGAAACCGTCCCGTTTTCCAGCAGCAGGTGGGTATAGCCCCGGGCAACGTAGACGTTCCCGTTCTTTTCCTTGATCCGGTCCACCTGGGCCTGTGTCAGGTCCGAGGGCTGGACGCCCTGCAGCGTCTTGTAGCAGAGAGCAAAAGCAGCGCCTTTGTGAGACAGTTCCAGCCCCATGGCCGTCCCCATGAGGGCGGCGCAGTCGGAAACGGATGCGCAGTAAAACGGCAGCGCCCGCTTGCAGGAACTGCCTTGGAGTTTGTGCAGGATGCCGTTATCCGCCACGGCCTCAGATACCGTCCCTGTGACCGGCACAAAGAGCATGACCGGCTGGGTGAGCCGTTCCGCGGCAGAGGAGAACTCCAGCCAGTCCGACGCGGAGAGCGTATCACAGCACAGGACGCCGTAGAAGGAGGCCGTCCGGTCCAGAACCGCGCCGAGGGCCTCAGCCGGCGTTTCGGAAGACGGATGGCAGGAGATCAGCAGCCGGCCCGGCGCCGGGGAAGCGGCGAAGTATTTCATCGCCGCCTTATAAGGCTCATCCGCCGCAGTGAAGCCCAGGGACAGCATAGCCGCCTCCGCGGCGGACGCGTTGTCGCAGGCATACAGGCGCCGATCCTCCGCGAACTGGCTGTCCTCCACCAGCAGCAGGCCTGTATCGAAGGACGCCGGGGAGGCGGAAGCCCGGACCGTATTGACAACCACATGCGCGATGGTATTGATGGAAAGCATGTTGACCTCCATTTTTTAGAAATTTGTATTTATAACGCTGGACATTCGGCACGCAGTATGATATATATGAATTATCAGAGATTATTCTTCATATTCTTTCCTCCTTTTTCTCCCCCTATACGGATAGGGGGAGTTTTTCAGCTTCAATGAAGGATAACCGCCGGGCGAAGGGCCGACGACCGCCGGTGGCGGAAATTTCGTCGGGCCTGAGGTCAA
>JAILIE010000142.1 GCA_024695415.1 Clostridiales bacterium
CCGACACCATGGGCCGTATGCACTCTGACGCGCAGTTCGCCGGTTCCTCCTCCGTTCCCGCCCACGTGGAAATGAT
The DNA here is from genome assembly GCA_024695415.1 of Clostridiales bacterium. Classification (GTDB taxonomy): domain Bacteria; phylum Bacillota; class Clostridia; order Christensenellales; family Aristaeellaceae; genus Aristaeella. The sequence goes on from JAILIE010000142.1 coordinate 77, forward strand.
GGGATTCCTGGGCGCCGGCAACAACCCCATGGTCGGTATGACCGTGGCGGTCGCCGTAGCCGTGCAGGAAGCCATGAACAAGTAATAATCTTCAGAGCAAGCGAGGCTCCCGGGGAGAATCCCCGGGAGCCTTTTCGTACACAAGGCGAGACTCGAACTCGCAGAACCCAGGTTCTTAGCCTGGTATGTATTCCGTTCCATCACTTATGCATGGTGCGCCGGGCGGGATTCGAACCCGCAAGACCCGGTTCCTGAAACCGGTATGTCTTCCTTTGCATCACCGGCGCATGTGGAGACTCCGGCCCGATTTGAACGGGCGTAAAACAGATTTGCAATCTGCTGCCTGGCCGCTTGGCTACGGAGTCATGATTCAGCTCCGGGGAGCTGAATGTCAGGCGGTCCGGATGACGATATCATCCAACGGCGTCCGGAACACGACCGCCAAGACCACCAAGTTGTCCAATGTGGGCATGCTCACGCCCCGCTGCCATTTGTAGATCGCCTGGGGCGTGGAAAAACCGAATATGTTCTGCAAATCCTGGACGGTCATTCCGGCGCTCATTCTCAACCGCATGATGTTCCGTCCGGTGGCTGCCATATCAATCGCGGGCAAGATATTCACTGAAATCATCCCTTTCGAAAAATAATGAAGACAAAACAAAACCGCCTGCCCCGATCGGCAGGCGGCCCAACTTCCGATCCGCGCCTTACAGCGCGGGTTTCTTCAGGTCTCTTTCGTCCGATTTTCAGGGCAAAGCAAAGCAATGCGCAGTTCCTGTTCATGGCTGCACAGCAGGAATTCACCCAGGGCACGGACCATATGGATCTTTATACGGCTCATCGGAATTCCTCCTTTCGCTTCGTGCAATGCACTGACTGATTTCGCGGTCATCATACCATACCGTTTCCGGTCTGTAAATAAACCTGTGGTATAATTCGACGCTTTTCCAAATTCTCCTTCCGGACGGTTGCCAGCTGCGCGCAAACCCGTTAAAATGGAGCGGAAAAGGAGCGGATCAGAATGAAGAGCCTGAAAATCGCGGACACCACCCGGGAGGAACGGGAACAAATAGTGGCCGAATCCATCGGGAACCTTTCCGGCCTTTGCGACGGCTGCAGCCCGGGTATCGCGGAAATGTACCAGGAATATATCGATGGTAAGAAGGAACTGCGCGAAATCAACGCGGAGTTCCGGGCAGGCTATATGTCCGGAGCGGCCGGACCGGAACGCTCCGGCTGCGGAATCACGGAGTAAAAGAAAAACGGCGCCCGGAGAAGGCACCGTAAAAAAGGAGGAGAAAACCGGAACCGGGATGCCGGCTCCGGCAAAAAACGCCGGATCGGAAGCATAACGGTTTTCCTTGCCACGGGGACATATGTCCTGTATGATGAAACACACCTGAAAACAAAAGCCCGAAGCGGCGGGCAGGGAGGAAAAGGTATGAAGACGGCGATTGTGTATTATTCCATGAGCGGGAATACGGCGGAGACAGCCGGAAAGCTGGCGGAAGCCCTGGGGGCGGACCTGATTGAGATCAAACCGCAGAAGGCCTATCCCGACAAGGGAATCCGGAAGTTCCTGTGGGGCGGTATGAAGGCCGTGATGGCGGAAACACCCGCGCTGCAGCCCTATGAATTCAGGGCGGAGGAGTACGACCGGATCGTGATCGGATTCCCGGTCTGGGCATCCAATATGGCGCCGCCGCTTCGCACCTTCGTCAAGGACAACGGGGCCGCGCTCGCGGAAAAGAAGATCGCCGCCTTCGCCTGCCAGGGCGGAAGCGGCGCGGAAAAAGCGCTGGCGAAGCTGGCGGAGTGCCTGGGACGGGAAAAGCCGGAAGCTTCCATGATCCTGAATGATCCGAAAGCCCGGCCCAGCGAGGAAAACGAGCAGAAAATACGGGAATTTGCGGAAAAGCTCGCCGCAGGGGAATAACCGGAAAAGACTAAAAACAGCCGGACGGTTTGCACCGCCCGGCTGTTTAACGCAATGCTACGGGTCGAAAAGGCCGGATTTAAGCGACGGCCATGGAAGCGTCCGGTGCAGCCGGCTCCGCCTTTTTCCCGAAGGCCAGGATGCCGAAGAAGACCGGCGCAAGGAACAGCATACCGAAGGCGAACCCCGTGCCCCGGTTTTCCTCATCCGCGAGGTTCACACAAAGAAGCAGGCGGCAGAACAGCGGCATCAGCAGGTAGTACTCGCCCATGACGGGAACGACCAGGTACAGCAGACCGGCGGCGACGGCACTGATGACCGTGGCCCAGTACAGGCCGCCGTTGTCACAGGTCTTCTTGAAGAAGAGATACGGGCCGTAGAAGGGGATCAGGACCTTCCATCCGCCTTCTCCGTGCCGGGAGAGGATTACGCTCTCCTCAAACAGAACGATCACCGCGCTGACGATATAATACGCGAGAACGAGCAGCCCGATAAACTGGCCGACTGTATAGGCCGCGCCGAAGACGTTGATGGTGGTCTGTTCCATGAAACCCTTCCTCCTTTAACCCGGAACAATATGATGTATCCAAAGAAATCCTGTGGAAATTATATCAATCCCCCGAATATCCGTCAATAACCGTCGGCCGGGGATCGCAGCTTTTGAGCGGAAGAGGGCGATTTTTGAGCAAAAACGCCCGTATGAGAAAACGGAAAAAGGCCGGAAGCTATCTTTCCGCTTCCAGCCGGTCAATCATTTCCTGGACGCAGCGGGCATAAGCCGCCGCGCCTTTTTGATTCGGATGCATGGAATACATGCTGAATCCGGTAAATTCGTTCAGGTCCTGCGCCTGCGGCGCAAGAATCACCGGATTGATATACGGATCCTCCGAATAGGCGCCGTGGCCCGCAAAGGCTTCCTCCACAGAAACGAAGCAGATATTCATCCCTTCCGCCCGGCAATCCTCCACAATATCCCGCAGTTCCGCGTTGAACAGCCTGACCATTCCGTTCATAATCTCCGAACTGTTCTCCGGGAAAAGATCCTCGCCGCAGTCGTCGGCCAGGATGCAGGGATATCCGGGAACGATGATCCAGGCCTGACTGCCCGCACGGGAGGAGATATCCCGGAAGACACGCAGGATCTTATCCCGGATGCCGCCGGCTTCATACGCGCGCTGCACGAGCAGGGCCGCCTGTTCCTCCGGTGTGCTTCCGGGAAGGAAATTGGACATGCCCAGGAAGGACGTGGAGACGACCCGCGCGAAGCCGATATCGTTCCCCCCGATTGTTACGGTCACATAATCCGCCTTCAGGCCTTTCGCGTCAAGTTCATCAAAAACGTCCAGCTGCGGGGGCAGCATGGCTTTGCCGGAGAAGCCGCCCCGGTTGTATTCCTTCTCCTTTTCCGCACTCGCGCCGGATGCGATTTCCGCCGCGGACAGCCGGAACAGCTGGCCTGTTTCAGCACCGGAAGCCGCCGCGAAGAACCAGTTTTCCCCCCGGTGGTCCTTCATGGGACCGTCCACAGCGGGAAGCGTCAGCATTCCCGGCCAGCACTCCATGGAGCGGTGCGCCAGCCAGTCCGGATCCAGGACGCGCTCCGGAAGATCCATGTCCTGGCCATAGAACGGCTCAATTCCTTCACCGGAGGAATAGGAATCCCCCAGGGAAACGATGACCTTTCCGCCTTCCGCGCCGGCGAAGGATACGCGGGCGCACAGCAGGCAAAGCAGAATGATACAGGCAAAAATACTGTGCTTTTTCATGCGCGCCTCCATTCCGTGATCGTTTGTATTCATGAAGCCATTATACGGGCGCCCCGAAAAGGCGTCAACACGCAGCCAATCCGGACATTGCCTTTTTTCCGGATACCCGTTATGATAAAGGAACCCGGACAAAGTCATATACGTACGAAACCGCCGCTTACATGAAAGAAGGAATAGCATGGTACGTGAAATCGTTAGTGATCCGATCATCCTGAGCCGGAAATCCCAGGACGCGACGGCCGCGGATCTCCCGATCGCGGAGGACCTGACCGATACGCTCCGGGCGCATCTGGATCACTGCGTCGGCATGGCCGCCAACATGATCGGCGAGCATAAACGGATTATCGCCGTGGCGCGCGGCCCGCTGATTATTACGATGATCAATCCGAAAATCCTCTCCGGGTCCGGGGAGTATGAAACGGAAGAGGGATGCCTTTCCCTGCCCGGCACCCGGAAAACAAAACGGTACAGGACGGTACGCGTCGCCTGGCAGGATATGCAGATGCGGCGGCATACCGGCATCCTGGACGGGTTCCAGGCCCAGATCGTCCAGCATGAAATCGACCACTGTGACGGAATACTGATCTGATCCGGGGCGGGAAGGTTTTTGATCCGCCCTGCTTAATCCAGGCCGGCCAGGACCTTCTCCAGTTCCGCCAGGTCTTCTTCGGTTGTCGACCAGCTGGTGGCAAACCGGACGACCGTGCGGGAATCCTCCGTCCTTTCCCAGAAACTGAAAACGACACGGTCCCGCATGGCTTCCATCTGCCGGTCATCCAGGATTACAAACTGCTGGTTTGTGGGGGAGTCCAGGTACAGTTCCAGCCCATGGGCCAGGAACATCGCCTTCATCCGTTCCGCCATATCGATCGCGTAACCGCTGATCCGGAAATACAGGCTGTCCGTAAACAGCGTATCGAACTGAATCCCCAGAAGGCGCCCTTTCGCAAGAAGGGCGCCGCGCTTTTTGACGGACGTCAGGAAATGCTTCGGTTTACTGCCCCGGGGAAAGACCACCGCTTCCCCGCACAGCGCGCCGACCTTGGTTCCGCCGATATAGAACACGTCGCACAGCCGGGCAAAATCCGGCAGCGTCAGGTCCGCGCTTTTGCTCATCAGGCCGTAGCCGAGCCGCGCGCCGTCGACGAACAGCAGGATGCCGTATTCCCGGCAGATTCCGGAGATTTCCTCCAGTTCCGCCTTCGTGTAGAGGGTACCGTATTCCGTCGGCCAGGACAGGTATACCATGCCCGGGAAAACCATGTGCTCATGGTTTTCATCCGCGAAGAAGCCCGAGAGATAGCGGCGCAGCGTATCCGGAAGGATCCTGCCGTTCTCCTGCGGAAGCTCCAGCACCTCATGCCCGGAATATTCAATGGCTCCGGCCTCATGCGCGCTGATATGCCCGGTTTTCGCCGCGATCACGCCCTCATAGTCCGCCAGCATGGTGGAGATGATCACGGAATTGGCCTGCGTCCCGCCGGTCAGGAATTCCACATCACCGTGCTCCAGACCGCATGCCCGCAGGATCTTTTCCTTCGCGCGGGCACAGTACGGATCCGTTCCATAGCCGGGAAGAGTCTCCAGGTTCGTTTCGCTGAGCCTCCGGATAATTTCCGGATGCGCTCCGGCAATATAGTCGCTTTCGAATGATACAGGCATCACAGAATCTCCTTTCGCGCCGCGCCGGCAGTTCCGCCCGCACGGGGGAAACCGGAAGCGGCAAATAAACATTCCACGCGGCCAAGGCTGAATCCTGTAAGGGTCCTCCCGGCCATTGCTTTTTTGCTGTCTTCCCGGTATCATATGGAGGACGGAGATACGAGCCGGGTTAACCGGAACAGCATGGGAGACAGCATGAAAAAGCGTGCATGGGCAGCCGCGGCCGCGGCGCTGGTGATCCTTCTCTGCCGCGCGCCGGCGGCGCGGGCGGGCGGCCAGCTGCCTCTGGATATCCGCGCGCAGTTCGGGGCCATTGAAATCGTGGATACCGCGCAATGGGACGGAAACGGAAGCACCTGGTTCGTCCTGGTCCGGACACCGGACCACGTGAACCGGCTCCTTTGCTATACCCTGGAAAACGGCGCGTGGACCCAGCAGTTCCAGACCGCCGCGGCCCTGCCGCAGGGAGATGGCCGGGTACGGATCGTAATCACGGACCGGTCGCAGGACTTCACGCTGAACCGCGTGACCGGGGGGCCGATCCTGCTGATTATGCAGTACGGGACCGGCGAGTACGAATCATCCGTTATACAGCACCATGCCTTTGCCCGGTCCGAAAACGGGGAATGGCTGCTGTTCAGCGCGTTTTTCACGGAGGAACAATGGAGCGTCGCCATTGATGAGAACGAGGTCATCTACCACAAACCGGTGGACCGGGACCAGAATGAGTTCCACACGGTGCCGGTCCGCCTGGAACGGAATCTGCGGCATGCCGACCTCACGGCTGTCCCGCGGACCCCGGAGGCGGCGGAAGCGAAGATCCCTGAAGAGCCTGCCGGAACAGGATCCGGCCAATAATCACGGAATATCCACGACCACGGACGCGCCGTCCGTTTCTGTCCACTCCCCGGGATCCCGGCCGGTGGATTTTTTCATTTTCTCCAGGACGCGTTGCGCGTCCCGTCCGGTCAGGAAGCAGGGGGAATAGTTATTGTAATGGCTGTCGCTGGTGATCGAAATGGGGAAGAAACGCAGGGTGATCCGGACCAGCCGGCCTTCCGTGAAGGACAGGACGGCCTGGACGGCCAGCGCGTCGGAATCCTTCGCGTGGGTGGTGCCGCCGAAGGAGCAGTTGCCCAGGGAATAGACCACCGGGACACCGTCCAGGATATCATAGCCCTGCACCACATGCGGATGGTGGCCGATGACCAGGGCAGAACCGCATTCCATGGCGCGGGAGACGATCTGGCGCTGGTAGCTGTCCGGCGCGGAATATGAGTATTCTGTTCCGGCGTGCATGACGGTGACGACGGCCGCGCACCCCAGTTCCTTGAGGTAATTCATCTGGCGGGTATACTGCCTGTACCGTTCGCCGGTCAGGGAATAGCTGACGCCGATAAAGCCGATCATCACTCCGTCGCCGCTCCGCCAGACCGCCGGGGCGTCTGTGCCAAACCAGCAGACGCCGGATGCTTCCAGTGCCGCTTTGGTATCCGCGTAGCCTTCCTCGCCGTAATCATGGGAGTGGTTATTGGCCAGGGTGACGCAGTCCGCGCCCGCGGAGGTCAGGATCTCCGTATAGGCGGTCGGCCCGCTGAAGTTATATTCCTTTTCGACCCTCTTCAGGGACCGGTCGGTGAGTACGCATTCCAGGTTCGCCACGGTGAGATCGTCATAAAGGGTCAGGCGGCTCATCTCCCGCAGCGGAAAGTCCAGGCCGTTTTCCTCCACCCGTTTCCGGAAACCCAGTTTCGAGTTCCGGCTTTTTTCCTCGCCGCCCAGCGTGCAGTCCCCCAGGAAAGTCATGGTGATATCACCGGTATAGTCGTCATCGCAGAGCACGACGTCATCCGGAACAGCGCTGTCTGTCAGCGTCATCCACGTGCCGGAGGCGGATACGGCGGAAGGGAGAAAGACGGAAACCGCCAGCAGGACAAGAGCGTGCCGGATCCGGGCTGAGAGCGTCATAATCGGCCTCCGTTCAGAATCGGTGAAAAGTCGGGCTGCCGGGGATAAGCCCGCGGAAATGATAGCAGAAATGGCGGCGGATGAAAAGAAAAACCGGAGAGCGCCTGAAACAGCCCGGAGAATTATGTAGGAAATCTTTTCCAATCCGGGGAAAGGTGATATACTATATTATTATCGACGGAAGTAAACAGCATAGACAGGGCATTGGCAGGGAGGAACCATGCAGCTGGATTATTTCTTCTTTTACACGGAAGCGAATACTGTCTGTATCGTGATTCTGGCGATTTTACTGATACATGACCGGTTTCACAGCACCCGGCAGGAAAAGCAGATCTGGTTCAATTGGGCGCTCGTCGCGCACATCCTGTATTTCATTTCGGATATCGGATGGGCAGCGGTCATCAGCGGGCAGCTTCCGCGGACGCGGGGACTGGTGATCCTGCTCAACTTCCAGAACTATGTCCTGCTGAGCCTGATGGCCTACGAATGGTTCATGTACATGGCGGCGTCCGAAGGAATGGGCATGGATAACTTCCGGAAGTTCCGGATTCATTGCCTGACGCCGATGGCAGTCTCGCTGGCCGCCATGATCATCGCGTATGTCTGCGCGCCGACATTCTGGGTATCGGAAGAGGGTGTGCTGAACGACTGGTATTATCCGATGATGATTTCCGCGCCGGCCCTGTACCTGACCTCCTCGTTCATCATTTCCCTGCGCAACGCGCGAAGGACCGAATCGCGGGATGAAAAGAAGCTGTACCGGCTGATCGGGATCTATCCGATGGGGGTCATGGCGTTCGGCATGGTGCAGACGTTCGCCCTGAACGCGCCGCTGTTCTGCTTTGGATGTACCACCATGATGATGTTCTTCTATATCCAGAACATGCAGGCGCTGGTCAGTGTGGATTCCCTGACGCGGCTGAACAACCGCGGGCAGATCAACCGGTACATGGACGGGACAAAGTACCGGGAGAATATGAAGATCTACACCATGATGATCGACGTCGACCGGTTCAAGGAGATCAACGACACCTGGGGGCACGCGGAGGGGGATAAGGCGCTGATCCTAGTTTCCGACGTGCTGAAGCAGGCGGCGGAGAAGATCAGGAGCCCGGTGTTTATCGGGCGGTACGGCGGGGACGAGTTTACGGTGTTCATCCAGTGTCCGGAGGGAGAGGAGATTCCGGAACAGATGATCCGCGATATCCGGGAAATGCTGGAGGAGAGGCAGAAGGAAATCGGGCTGCCCTATGACCTGAAGGTCAGTGTCGGATACGACGCGCTGAGGGACCGGGAGGACACGATGGAAGCCTGCATGGAGCGGCGGACGGGAAGCTGTACGAGGACAAAAAGGGCAAGGGAAGATAAAGGGATAATCCTTCGGGAGAAATACGCAGCTTTTGATGCTTTTGCAAGAAGGAGTCTAAGAACTAAGATGAACAGGATCCTTCGATACGGGTGCCTGGTGATCTGTCTGGTGCTGGCGGCGGCCCTGCTGCTGCCGCCGGGAGGGGCGGAGGCAGAGGCGAAGGTGGTACGCGTCGGATGGTATGAGTCCGCCTTCAACAAGACGAGCGACGAAGGCGTGCGGAGCGGTTACGCATACGAATACCAGATGAAAATCGCGGCCTATACCGGGTGGAAGTATGAATACGTTTCCGGGAGCTGGCCGGAACTGCTGCAGATGCTGATGCGCGGCGAGATCGACCTGATGAGCGATGTGAGCTACACGGCCGAGCGTGCGCAGAGCATGCTGTTTCCCTCCCTGCCGATGGGCGAGGAGGAATATTACCTTTTCGTTTCCCGCGAGAACACGGACATCTCCGCCCTGAATTATTCCACGCTGAACGGAAAGAAGATCGGCGTGAACCAGGGGAGCATCCAGGCGGAGTTCTACCGCGAATGGGCGGAAACGCACGGCGTGGAGAGCGAGATCCGGGAGGTTACCGGCTCCGAGGAGGAGAGCCTGGAGATGCTCGAAAACGGAGAGCTGGACGGGTACGTCACGGTGGACGCGTTCAACACGGACAACCGGCCGGTACCGGTGTGCAAGATCGGGGCGTCGGATTTCTTCTTCGCGGTGAGCAAGGACAAGAGCGACCTGCTGGCTGAGCTGGACGCGGCCCTGAACCGGATCCGGGAGGAGGACTGGGACTATAACCAGCAGCTTTTCCGGAAGCACCTGACGACCAGCGGCGCGAACGCGTTCCTGACCGCGGATGAGAAAGCATGGCTCGAGGAACACGGAACAATCCGCATCGGGTACCAGAACGACTACCTGGCGTTCTGCGCGGAAGACCCGGAAACAGGCGAACTGACCGGCGCGCTCCGGGATTACCTGGAAAGCGCGGAAAACTGCGTGGCGAACGCGCGGCTGAGCTTTGAAGCCAAATCCTATCCCACCGCGGCGGACGCCATCGAGGCGCTGAAGCGGGGCGAGGTAGACTGCGTATTCCCGGCGAACCTGAGTGCCGGGGACGGCGAGGAAATGGGCCTGTTCATGACACCGGCCCTGATGAACACGGACGTGTTCGCGGTAGTGCGGCAGGCGGACCGGCAGATGTTCGCGGACCGGGAGCATGTGATCGCCGCGGTGAACCGGGGCAACCCGAACTACGAGAGCTGCCTGCGGGACAATTTTCCGGAATGGCGGACGGTTATCTATCAAACGACGGACGACTGCCTGAAGGCGGTGGCCCGGGGCGTGGCGGACTGCGTGCTGATCAGCAGCTACCGGTTCAACAATATCGCCCGGACATGCGAGAAACTGAAGCTGTCCACCGTAACCACCGGCGCGCAGCTGGAATACTGCTTCGCGGTGGCGGAGGGCCAGCCGGTCCTTTACTCCATCCTGGCGAAAGTGGCGGACCTGGTGCCGGACAGCACGGTCAACACGGCGCTTTCCCGCTACGTGGCGGAGGACGCGAAAACGACGCTGCGCGACTTCCTGTCGGAAAACATCTGGACAGTGCTGACCATCGCGGGGGTGACGCTGCTGGCTATCCTGGCGCTGATGCTGCGCAGTATACGGGCCCAGAGGAAGGCGGCCAGGCTGATTTCCGCGACGGAGACGGACGAGCTGACCGGACTGTACAACCGCGACTACTTCATGGAATATGCCGGACGGATGTGCCGGGAACAGCCTGATTCGCCGCCGGACGCGATCGTAATGAACATCGACCGCTTCCACAGCGTGAACGCGCTGAACGGGCGGGAATTCGGCGACCAGGTGCTGCGGACGCTGGGAAGCGAGATCCGTGCCGTCGCGAAGGCGCACGGAGGCATTGCCGGACGCTTCGGAGCGGACCGGTTCGACATCTGCTGCCGGCATACGGACGACTACCGCGGGATCTATGAGCGGCTGCAGGCAGCACTGGAAGGACTGGCGCCGGCGGCGGGGCTGCGCGTGCGCATGGGTGTGATGCCCGGGCAGGCGGGACTGGAACCGGAACAATTGTTTGACCGGGCACGGACCGCCTGCGGAATGGCGAAGAACAGCTACCAGGAGGAGCTGGTGGTGTTTGACGCGAAAATGCAGGAAAGGGAGAATTACGAGCAGCGGCTGCTGGGCGACCTGCACCGGGCACTGAACTCCTATGAATTCGAGGTGTATTACCAGCCGCAGTACAATATCCAGGCGGAGCCGCCGAAGCTGGTCAGCGCGGAAGCGCTGGTCCGGTGGAACCATCCGGAGCTCGGGATGATTCCGCCGAACGACTTCATCCCGCTGTTCGAGCGGAGCGGAAAGATCGCGGAGGTCGACCGCTATGTCTGGAGCGAGGCGGTGAAACAGGTCGCCCGCTGGCGCGAGGATTACGGGATCATGCTGCCTGTATCGGTGAACCTTTCCCGGGTAGACGTGTTCGATCCGGAACTGGAGGGAACACTGGACCGCGTACTGGCGTACAACAGACTGGAGCGCGGCGCGCTGAAGCTGGAAGTCACCGAGAGCGCCTATACCGGGAACGCCGACCAGGTAATCGAGGTTGTGAAGAACCTGCGGAGCCGGGGCTTCGAGGTGGAGATGGACGACTTCGGCACCGGGTATTCGTCGCTGAATATGCTCAGCGCGATGCCGGTCGATGTACTGAAGATGGACCGCGGGTTCATCATGAACCTGGAGGACAACGAAAAGAACGCCCAGCTGGTGAGCCTGATCCTCGGGATCGCGAAAAGCCTGAAGATCCCGGTGGTGGCCGAAGGCGTGGAGACGGAGGAACAGCTGCTTTTGCTGAAGCGGCTGGGCTGCGAGCTGGTACAGGGATATTATTTCTCGAAGCCGCTGCCGGCGCGGGAGTTTGAGGAAAAGGTGCTCCGCGTGACGTACGGAAAGTGAGAAGACGGAAGATACCGACAGGGAAAGGTGAGGACGTATGCACTCATTGAGATCCAGAATCACGACGCTGACGATCTGCATTACCGTGGTGGCTGTGTTCGTGGTATCGCTTCTGAGCGTAATGTTCATCAAAAACACGGAGCGGAGGAAGTCGGACCAGCTGCTGCTGCTTCTGTGCGAGACGGGGGAGCGGAACCTGAATTACTATTTCAACAGCGTCGAGAAATCCGTGAAAAAGGTGGCGGCCTTCGCCCAGAAGGACCTGGACGGGCTGGATGACGAAAAGCTGGATGCCCACACCGAGCGTACGCGGGTGTATTTCGAGGAAATCGCGAACAAGACGAACGGCGTACTGACGTACTATTACCGGATCGATCCGACGGTATCCGGGAAGGTGAAGGGATTCTGGTATACCAACCTGGACGGGAACGACTTCCGGGAGCATGACGTGACGGATATTACGCAGTATGACGTGGAGGATACGTCGAAGCTGGTCTGGTTTACGGTCCCGAAGAACCTGGGGAAAGCGATCTGGCTGCCGCCGTACAATACGGAAAACCTGGATGTGACTGTCATTTCCTACAACCTTCCGATCACATGGAGGGGACAGTTTGTCGGCGTGATCGGTATTGAAATTGACTATTCCGTGATGAAGGAACAGGTGGAGAGCATCGGCCTGTACAACAACGGCTACGCCTTCCTGACCGACGCGGAGGGGAACCTGATTTTCCACCCCCGGATCGACCTGGCTGAAACACCGGAGGAGGACCGGCCGGCAGCGCCGGACGGGCTCATGAGCGAAAGCACATTAACCGGTTATGAGTTCGGCGGTGTGAAGAAGGAAGCCGTATGGCTGAAACTGAGCAACGGAATGCGCCTGTATGTATCCGTGCCGGAGAAAGAGACGGAGGGCGACTGGGAACGGCTGATCCAGGAAATCCTGGTCGCCGGCGGCGCGGTGCTGGTGCTGGCGGTGATCATGACGCATCTCTTCTCCATCAAGCTGACGAAACCACTGAAGGAACTGACCGAGGCGGCGAAGATGGCAGATCAGGGGAACTATGATTTCACGCTTGACTATGAGGGAAAGGACGAGGTCGGAACACTGACCAATACCTTCCGCAAGATGGCCGTACACGTCAAGGAACATATCAGCGACCTGAACAAGCGGGTCTATGTCGACTCCCTGACCTCCGTGCGGAACAAGGGCGGATTCTCGGCGTATATCGACGAGATGCAGAAGGCCATGGACGAGGCGCCGGAGAAGATGGAATTCGCGATCGGCGTATTCGACTGCGACGACCTGAAGGCCGTAAACGACCAGTACGGGCACGACAAGGGCGACCTGTACCTGAAGACCGCGAGCCGGCTGATCTGCAAGGTGTTCCAGCACAGTCCGGTGTTCCGGATCGGCGGGGACGAGTTCGCGATCGTGCTGCAGGGCGACGATTTCCGGAACCGGCAGGAGCTGGTGGAACTGTTTGAACGGCGGACGGAGGAGATTAACCGGGAAGCGACATGCGCGTGGGAAAAGGTGCAGGTTTCGATGGGTATTTCCGTGTACGACCCGGAAAACGACCATAGTGTGATCGATATCGTGCGGAAAGCGGACAGGGAAATGTATTCGAACAAGAGAAAGCACAAGACCGAAGGGTAAACAGCGGCACGGGAGCAGATGGTGGTGGGGCCGCGCCCCACGGCCCGGCCCGGGAGCCGGATGGGTACTTTCATACGCGGTTGGGTATCAGCACACAGGTACAGGTACGATAAAACTGAAAAGGGCAATAAAACAAACGTCCGGAAGAAGCAACTCCGGACGCTTTGCGCTGTGTATGTTTTATTCCGCTTCTTTGCGCTGCCGGGCGCGCCCGCGAAGGAGAAGGAAGAGGAGAACCAGGCAGGCAACGCCGAGGATAATGGCGGGCAGCTGGTTCAGCAGCATGTCCATAAAGGACGTGGTGACCGTTTCGGAGGCGTAGTAATTCAGGGAGGCGTTAACGGAAGATTCCGGCACATGGCCGATGATCTTGGACAGGATGGAGTAGAGTTCCGGATTGCCTTCCTTCACGGCGAGGCAGTAATCCATGTCGACGCCGGTATAGACGGTGGTCAGGTTCAGCCGGCGGCATTGCGCGGCAATGTTGCTGTAGCGGTAATTGCTGATGATGATGCAGTCGGCGTTCTTCGCGGCCACTTCTTTAAGGCATGTCGGCGTATCGGCAAAGAAGACCGGCGTCCAGGAAGGATAGTTATCCATCAGGAACATTTCATAGTTCGGATTGCCGCGGTTAACCCCGACGCGAACCGTACTCCGGCGAAGGAAGTCCTTCTGGTCCTCCGCACGGACGACGGCGTCCATCTCCGTGCGCATGAGCGGAGTTGTCATGACGACGCCTTCCTGTTCCGCGTCATAGTCGGTGAGGTTGGCGGGGAACATGCAGTCGACCTCACCGTTTTTCAGCGCCTCAATGGCGGCGGCAGCGGTCGGATAGACGTATGCCTCGAATTCGACCGCCGCGTTGTCCAGCACGCCGGAGGCGATGGCCAGGTAATCCTTCAGGGCGCCGGTGAGTTCACCGTTTGCGTCCGCCGCGCAGAAGGCGAGGTAGTTGTCCTGGAAACCGACGCGGATCTTTCCGTGGCTTTCCAGCCAGTCTTTCTCGTCCGTGGTGAGGTAAAAGTTGGTGCCGTAATTCCGAAGGTATTTGTTCGAGAGCTGTTCGGTATAATTCTTGTTTTCGTCCTGAATCCGGTTCAGCGCGGTGTCCAGCTCCGCCAGGAGGTCCGTACGGTCTTTGGCGACAACGAAGAAGAAATCGGAGGAACCGATCTTCCACAGGGGCATATAGGATTCGACATCCCCGTAGGTATCCAGGGTGACAAATGCATCCAGATCACCGCGCCGGAGCATGGCGAGGGAGTCGAGCTCAGAGCAGCTCAGCTCAATCACGTCCGCGGACACGCCGAAGGTATCCATCCAATCCGCAAAGAGTCCGCACTGGTAGCTGCCCTGGGTGATGCCGACCTTTTTGCCGTTCAGGGTGGAGTAGTCGTTGGGCAGGATGTCCTTATTGTCCGTGGAGATGTAAAGGTAGTAAAGCTCGGAACCCATGGGGATATTCGAATAGAGCATGTATTCCGTCCGCTCCTCGACATAGGAGACGTCAGACATCAGATCGATGCGGCCGTCCTTCAGCATCTGGAGAAGCTCTGCCCAGGAGCCTTCCACATACTCGTATTTCCAGCCGGTATAGGCCGCGATTTTCCGCTGGAAATCATAGGCGTATCCGGAGCGGCGGCCATAGGCATCCTTATGGTTGAAAGGTGTTTCATACCAGCCGACACGAACGATGGTTTCAGCCTTTTCTTCCGCGGGAGCCGCGGCGGGGAAAAGGCAGAGGACAGCCAGGACGGTAATCAGAAGATATGACGCGAAGCGCCGGAAGGCCATGGCGATTACCTCGTTTTCATTCTTTATTGCGTATATCATAGCATAAAAAGAAGAAAGAGTGAAGGGAAAGAAATGATTGAAAAAAAGGAAGGGATGTGGTATCTTTTGGTCACAGGGAAAAACCAATATATGCCACAGGAGGATCAGGATATGTCTGACAATGTATCTAATCAGGATTCCCGCCGCCGCGTCGCGTTTGTCGGCTCGGAATGCTATCCTTTTGTCAAAACCGGCGGCCTCGGCGACGTGATGTACGCCCTTCCCCGGGCACTGATCCGGGAGAACTGCGACGTGCGGGTCATCCTGCCGCTGTACCGCTGTATCCCCGAAAAATTCCGGAACAAGCTGGTCTACCGCGGATCCTTCATGATGGACCAGACGATGGAAGGGCGGACCTTCTTCGTCGGGATCATGGAAACCGTGATGGACGGCGTGATCTATGACTTCATTGACAACCGGGAATTCTTCGACTGGGGGAATCCCTATACCGGGCTGTGGGAAGATATTCCGAAATACTGCTTCTTCAGCAAGGCGTCGCTGGCGATCCTGAACTACCTGGAGTGGGTTCCGGACGTCATCCACTGCCACGACTGGCAGGCGTCGCTGGTGCCGCTGTACCTGCGCACACGCTTCAACGATACGCCGGTGGGCAGGGCCCGGGTCGTGCTGACGATTCATAACCTCCGGTTCCAGGGTATCTGCGGCATCCAGCACCTGAAATACTGGTCCGGGCTGCCGGACGGCCTGTTCGACTATCCGATCCTGAAGCAGAATGAGGACGAAGCGAACATGTTCAAGGGCGGCCTGGCGTTCGCCGATAAGATTACGACCGTGAGCCGGACGTACGCCGAGGAGATCCAGACGCCGGCGTACGGGGAACACCTGGAAGGGCACCTGAGCTACCACAGCCCGAAACTGTGCGGCATCGTGAACGGTATCGACGTGGAACAGTGGGACAGCGCGAAGGATCCGCTGCTGGCCGCGGACTACGATGCCGGGAACTTCCGCGAACTGAAAAAGGAAAACAAGAAGGCGCTGCAGGAGAAGCTGGGGCTGGAGCCGGACGAGAACAAGATCGTAATCGGCCTGATCAGCCGGCTGACGGACCAGAAAGGCCTGGATCTGGTGAACGCGATCATTCCGCGGATGCTGGACGGAAATACGCAGATCGTGGTGCTGGGCACCGGCGATCCGCGGTACGAGAACGCTTTCCGGTATTACGAGGAAGAGAACAAGGGCACGTTCTGCGCGTACATTTCCTACAACGAGACGCTGGCGCACCTGATTTACGCCGGCGCGGACGCGCTGCTGGTGCCGAGCATGTTTGAGCCCTGCGGCCTGACCCAGCTGATCGCCATGCGGTACGGAACGATTCCGATCGTGCGGGAGACGGGCGGCCTGAAGGACACCGTGCTGCCGTATGACGCGGAGCGGAACGAAGGGAACGGATTCACGTTCGGGCCTTACAACGCGGACCTGCTGCTGGAGGCCGTCAACGCCGCCAAGACGCTGTACTTCACTGAGCGGTGGAGATGGGACGAGATGGTGGCGCGGGATATGGAAAAGGACGTGTCGTGGGAAGCCTCGGCGAGGGCGTATCTCGCGCTGTATGACGAGATTATCGCGTGGGATAAGGAAGAGTAAAAAAATACGAACAAAAAACGGGAGGCAGTTTGTCAGGCTGCTTCCCGTTTTATTTGCCGGGATTACAGGAGGTCGGAGAGCTTTTTCTGGTAGAGGAAATCGTGGACGAGCACGTCCA
This sequence comes from Clostridiales bacterium, assembly GCA_024695415.1. Taxonomy (GTDB): domain Bacteria; phylum Bacillota; class Clostridia; order Christensenellales; family Aristaeellaceae; genus Aristaeella. Next base: position 16,958 of record JAILIE010000142.1, read on the forward strand.
GTTCCTGCCAGAGGGGAAGGGTGACGCAGGAGGCGTACCGCGGACAGGGGTCGGAATCCGACCGGAGGCAGGCCACCGGGGCCAGGGAACCTTCCATCAGCTCGACGATTTCGCCGACGGTGTATTCCTCCGGCCTGCGGCGGAGAACATAGCCGCCGCCCTTTCCGCTGGAACCCTTGACCAGCCGGCCTTCGACCAGGTCATGCATGATGATTTCCAGGTATTTCTTGGAAACCTCCTGGCGTTCGGCAATATCCTTGAGCGGGACGGGCCTGCCGGCGTCCTGTTTCGCGATATCGATCATAACCCGAAGCGCATAGCGGCCTTTGGTGGAAATCATCGGAACAACCTCCCCGACAGATGATTACCTATTTTACCGCGGGGTGAATGGGGTGTCAAGTCCAATCAGGTCTCGATGGATTTAATCCGGTCGACGATGCGGTCGGAAATGAACTGGCAGAAGGGAGAGAGCGGCGCGGGGTCCGGGACGGCGCCCTGTCCGGTAAAGACCATGGTGCAGGGAGCCTGGTCGGACCAGGGAGCCCAGGCGGGAAGGCTTTCCCCGTTGCGGTCCTGTCCGTTCGGATCTCCGGAACGGATGAAGTTGCAGAAGTAGTCGCACATCTGGCGGGCCAGGTCATAATGGCGGCCGGTGAAGGGACGCCAGCACTTGCCCAGCGACTCAAAGAAGAACCACAGGTCCGAGGAGTGGAAAGTGCCGGGATTGTCCCAGCCGGGGATATCCGGATCAAAGACGTAACGATAGCCTTTCCGGCCGGAGGCAGCGACCTGGGAAAGAACGCCGCGGACCGAACAGCCGATTCCGCTGACCGGGGCAAATCCCTGGCCGGGAACGGATCCGCGGGATTCGGGGAAGGCCAGGAATTCCGGCGCTTTATCACCGAAAAGGCGGGACGCTTCCGCGGCGAGGGCTTCCTCCGAATCCGCGGCGACCGTGTTCAGGAATTCGGAAGCGGTGTTGCCGGCCATCATCGTGACGTCCACGCAGTCACCCTTCACATACAGGGCGATCGGATCGCCGGAGCAGATGATATCGTCCCGGACGGTGAAGAAGGGGACGTGGGATTCCATGTACTTTTCATAGGAACGCTGGAGCGTGACGGCGTCGACCGCGCGGGCTTCCCCGAGGGTTTTGACGCCGAGCCAGGAGAAGAAATCCTCTCCCCGGCGCTCCGCGTCAGCCAGCTTCTCGGGCCGGCCGACTTCCCGGCGGAGATAGGGGTCAAAAATCATGGCGCTCATGACGACGGCTTTGGAAAAGAGGCCGGCGTTGGCCTTACAGGCAAGCTGCGTCATGACGCTGCCGCCGCCGGCGGACTGGCCGGCGATCGTGACATTGGCGGGATCACCGCCGAAGGCGGCGATGTTGCGCTGCACCCAGCGGAGGCCGAACTGCTGGTCCAGGTTTCCGAAGTTGGCCGGAGCGTCCGGCTGACCGGCGGTGATCTGCGGATGGGCCAGGAAACCGAGGACGCCGACGCGGTAATTGACTGTTACCACGACGATGCCGCGGCGGGCGATGCGCTCGCCGTCAAACTCCATCTCGGCGGTATAGCCGCACTGGAGGCCGCCGCCGAAGAACCAGACGAGGACGGGGAGCTTCTCGTCCGTGGATTTGGCGGGTGTCCAGACGTTGAGGTAAAGGCAGTCCTCGCTCATGGGGATGTCGGGATCGACATGCCATTCCCGGCAGTAAATATCGTCGCCGAGGCCGGGAATCCACTGCATGGAGATCGGGCCGAAGCGGACGGCGTCGAGGGTGCCTTCCCAGTCGGGACAGGACTGCGGCGCGCGCCAGCGGTTGACGCCGACCGGCGGGGCGGCGAAGGGGATGCCTTTGAAGGATGTGACGCGGGGGTCCGCGGCCGGGAGGCCGCGGACAAGGCCATTTTCGGTCTGAACGAGTCGAAGCATAGTGTTTCCTCCTTGACAGGGTGGAGAGTAAAGAGTGCAGGGCGTTCGAATGACTAAGAAAATAGTACGGACAAATTATAACATAAAGGAGAAGTGACTGGACATAGACAGAATGGGAATTTTGTCGGATTTGGGAAAGATTTTTCCGGGGTTTTTGGAAAACTGTCCGATTTGAAACGAAAGGCATCCGTTTTGTCCATAAAATGTACGGACGTTTCAGGAACGTTGATTTTCCTTGCCCGGAGGGGTTTTATGGCTTGTTTTTGAACGGGATCAGGGCTTTCTGGGCGGGTTGACGAAAGCCGTTTGGAAGGTGTAAATTTGTTATATAAAATCCATATTCGGAGGATGCGCAAATGGCTCAGCTGAATTATCAGGTTCTGAAAGAAGTCGGATATGAGGGATACATCCTGAAAGACGCGCCGGAAAAGGTGATGCAGTTCGGTGAGGGCAATTTCCTGCGCGCGTTTGTGGACGCTTTCCTGGACCAGGCGAACGAGAAGGCCGGATTCAACGGGAAGGCCGCGCTGGTGCAGCCGATCGCCCAGGGACTGACAGAGCTGATCAACAGGCAGGAAGGGTTGTACACCCTGTACCTGCGCGGCAGCGAGAAGGGCGAAAAGGTGGACCGGAAGCGGGTTATCAGCGCCGTGAGCCGCTGCATCAATCCCTACGGGGAATGGGACAAGGTGCTGGAGCTGGCGAAGAGCCCGGACCTGGAGATCATCGTTTCCAACACGACGGAAGCCGGTATCGTACACGACACGGAAAGCGGGTTCGACCAGGCGCCGCCGATCACCTTCCCGGCAAAGCTGACCCGGGTGCTGTACGAGCGGTTCGTGGCAGGCCAGAAAGGCGTGGTCGTGCTCAGCTGTGAACTGATCGACAACAACGGGAAAGAACTGCTGAAGTGCGTGAACCAGTACATCGACGACTGGCAGCTGAGCGATATGTTCCGGGCATGGGTGAACGAGGAAAACATCTTCTGCTCCACGCTGGTGGACCGGATCGTTCCCGGCCGGATCCGCGATCCCAAAGAGGTCGAGGCGCTGAACGCGAAGAACGGATACGAGGATCCGCTGACGGACGTGGGCGAGGTGTTCGGCATCTGGGTCATCGAGGGACCGAAGGAGCTGGAGGACCGGCTGCCCTTCAAAAAGGCCGGCGCGCCGGTGATCGTGGTGCCGGACGTGACGCCCTACAAAAAGCGAAAGGTGCGGATCCTGAACGGCGCGCACACCGGGTTTGTGCCCGGGGCGTACCTGGCGGGGTTCGACATCGTACGGGACTGTATGCATGACGATACGGTCCGTGGGTATATGAACAAAATGCTGTACGAGGAAGTGATTCCGACCCTGCCGCTGGACCGGCAGGACCTGGAGGAGTTTGCCCGGGCGGTGCAGGACCGGTTCAACAACCCGTTCGTAAACCATGAGCTGATGAGCATCAGCCTGAACAGCACCAGCAAATGGCGCGCGCGGAACATGCCGACCTTCCTGGACTATGTTCAGGAGAAAGGCGAACTGCCGGTATGCCTGACGACGAGCTTCGCGGCTTATGTCGCCTTCTACAGCAACGACATTCAGGCACTGACAGAGCAGGGACTGATCTGCCGGCGGGCAAAGGGCAACGAGTATACGGTCAGCGACGACCGGTATGTGCTGGATTTCTACTATGTGCACCGGGAAGACAGCGAGGAGGACCTGATCCACGCGGTTATGACCAACACAGAGATGTGGGGACAGGACCTGACTAAGGTTCCCGGCTTTGAGGCAGCGGCGGTCCGGATCCTGAAGGTGATCCGGAGCGAAGGCGCGCTGAAGGCATTCCGGGACTGTATCGCGTGACGGAGGCGACAGAATGAACGAAATGGTTCGCATTACGGACCGGGACATGGTGGCGGTGGCCCTGAGACCCCTGAAGGCCGGGGAAACCGTGGACTTCGGCGGCGGGGAACTGCGGCTGAAGGACGATATTCCCATGGGCCACAAAGCGGCGCTGCGGGATGTCCGGCAGGGCGAGACCGTGATCAAGTACGGCTATCCGATCGGAGAGGCGACAGCGGATATTCCGGCAGGCGGCCACGTGCATACGCATAACCTGAAGACGCTGCTGAGCGGGGAAAAGGAATATGAGTGGCACCCGGCGGCACCGGCCGCGAAAACGGAGATACCCGCCACCTTTATGGGCTACCCGCGGAAGAACGGGAAACCGGGCATCCGGAACGAGCTGTGGATCCTGCCGACGGTCGGCTGCGTGAACGACATCGCCAAGGCGCTGGAAAGGCAGGCGCAGGAGTTTACCGGCGGAGCGATCGACGGCGTCTTTGCCTTTCCGCATCCTTACGGGTGCAGCCAGCTCGGGGATGACCAGGAAAACACCCGGAAGGCCCTGGCCGCCCTGGCCACCCACCCGAACGCCGGCGGCGTGCTGGTGCTTGGACTCGGCTGCGAAAACAGCGGGATTGGGCAGATCCGTCCTTACATGGGGGATTATGACGAGAGCCGGGTGCGGTTCCTGGTTTGCCAGGAATCAGAAAACGAGCTGGAGGACGGCATCACGCTGCTCTGGGAGCTCGCGAACCGGATGAGGCAGGACGAACGCGTGCCGTGCGGCTCGGACCAGCTGACGGTGGGCCTCAAGTGCGGCGGATCGGATGGACTGAGCGGGATCACGGCGAATCCGACGATCGGGGTATTCAGCGACCGGCTGACCTCGATGGGCGGCACGACGATCCTGACCGAAGTGCCGGAAATGTTCGGCGCGGAAACGATCCTGATGAACCGCTGCGCAACAGAGGAAAACTTCCGGAAAACCGTGAAGCTGATCAACGACTTCAAGGCCTACTTTGAAAAGAGCGGAATGCCGGTATACGAGAACCCGTCACCGGGGAACAAGGCCGGCGGAATCACCACCCTGGAGGACAAGGCGCTGGGATGTACCCAGAAGAGCGGAAGCTCCGCGGTGAAGGGCGTACTGGCCTACGGGGAACGCGCCGGGGCGGCGGGGCTCAACCTGCTGAGCGCGCCGGGCAACGACCTGGTGGCGTCGACCGCGCTGGCGATCTCCGGCGCGCAGATCGTACTGTTCTCGACCGGACGCGGAACGCCGTTCTCGTGCCCGGTGCCGACGATCAAGATCGCGTCGAACACGCCGCTGGCGGAGAAAAAGAGGAACTGGATCGATTTCGACGCCGGAAGGCTGCTGGCGGGAAAGAAGCTGGATGATCTGGGCGGGGAACTGCTGGAGCTGGTCCTGGAGACGGCCTCCGGAAAGAAGACCCGGAGCGAGATCAACGGATTCCACGATATGGCGATATTCAAGCAAGGGGTTACGTTATAAAGAGTGGAGTTATGATATCTCCCGACTGCGCTCGGGATGACACCGAAGAGGGCAGCGGAATCAGCTGCTGTGCCGGTGAGATACGGAAGGGTTTCAGAACAGACGAGAACGAAACGGGAGGAACGAAGTCATGACGGAAATGATGCAGAAACTGAAAAAGATCGGAATTGTGCCGGTGGTGGTGCTGGACAGCGCGGAGGACGCGCTGCCCCTGGCGGAGCGCCTGATGAAGGGCGGGCTGCCCTGCGCGGAGGTGACCTTCCGGACAGCGGCGGCTGAGGAGTCCATCCGGCGGATGGCGAAGGCCTTCCCGGAAATGATTATCGGCGCGGGAACCGTTCTGACGACGGAGCAGGCGGACCGGGCGATCGACGCCGGCGCGACATTCATCGTCAGCCCCGGATTCAATCCGAAGGTCACGGAATACGTGCTGAAAAAGGGCGTGCCGATGACGCCCGGCGTATGCACGCCGACTGAGATCGAGGCGGCGCTGCAGTTTGACCTGGACGTGCTGAAGTTCTTCCCGGCGGAACCGGCGGGCGGACTGAAGATGATCAAGGCGCTGGCCGCGCCGTATGTGGGCGTGAATTTCATGCCGACGGGCGGCATCAGCGCGGCGAACGTGCGGGATTACCTGGCGTATGACCGGATCGTTGCCTGCGGCGGCAGCTGGATGGTCAGCGGCAAGCTGGTGAAGGAAGGCAGGTTCGACGAAATCGAATCGCTGGTCAGGGAAGCCGCGGACATTGTGAAAGAGATCAGGGGGTAAGGAAAATGGATCTGAATCTGAAACCGGCGGAAGCGTGCCGCTATGACGCGGTATCCCTGGGTGAAATCATGCTGCGCCTGGATCCCGGCGAGGGCCGGATCCGGACCGCGCGGGAATTCAAGGTCTGGGAAGGCGGCGGCGAATACAACGTGGTCCGGGGCCTGCATAAATGCTTTGGCCTGAGGACCGGTGTGCTGACCGCTTTCGCGGACAACGAGGTCGGCAAACTGCTGAAGGACCTGATTGAGCAGGGAGGCGTGGACACCAGCCTGATCTGCTGGAAAAAGACGGACGGTATCGGCCGCGTCTGCCGGAACGGCCTGAACTTCACGGAGCGAGGCTTTGGCATTCGCGGCGCTGTCGGGTGCTCCGACCGCGCCAACACCGCCATCTCCAAGGCGACCCCGGAAGATTTTGACTTTGACAATGTTTTCGGCAAACTGGGCGTCCGGTGGCTGCATACCGGCGGAATCTACGCCGCGCTGTCCGAACAGAGCTGCGAGACCGTCATCGCCGCGTGCAAAACCGCGAAGAAATACGGTACGCTGGTCTCCTATGACCTGAACTACCGGCCTTCCATGTGGTCCGCGATCGGCGGCCTGGAAAAAGCCCGTGAGGTCAACCGGGAAGTGGCCAGATATGTGGACGTCATGATCGGCAACGAAGAGGACTTCACCGCGTGCCTCGGCCTGCAGGTGGAAGGAAACGATGAAAACCTGAAGGAGCTGAACCTGGACGGATACTACAAGATGATCGCGGAAGCGGCGAAGCAGTATCCTAATTTCAAGGCGATCGCCACTACGCTGCGGACCGTGAAAACGGCCACGGTGAACGACTGGAAAGCGATCTGCTGGGCGGACGGAAAGGTTTACATGTCCAAGGCGTTTGACGGCCTGGAAATCCTGGACCGCGTCGGCGGCGGAGACTCCTTTGCCTCCGGACTGGTTTACGGCCTGATGACCACCGGCGATCCGGAACTGGCCGTCAACTATGGCGCCGCCCACGGCGCGCTGGCGATGACCACGCCCGGTGACACCAGCATGGCCAGCAAGGAAGAAGTGGAAGCCATCATCAAGAACGGCAGCGCCCGGGTCAAGCGTTAACCAGATCAGAATTGCATGTGAAGGAGAACGACGATGAAACAGTTTCTGGACAAAGATTTCCTGCTGAACACGGAAGCGGCGAAGAAGCTGTACCATGAGGCGGCGGAGAAACAGCCGATCATCGACTACCACTGCCACCTGAGCCCGCGGGAAATCTGGGAGGATATCCGCTATCAGAATATTACGCAGGTCTGGCTGGGCGGGGACCACTACAAGTGGCGCCTGATGCGCTCCGCCGGGGTGAACGAGAAGTATATCACCGGGGACGCGCCGGACTATGAGAAGTTCCTGAAGTATGCCGAAGTGCTCGGAAAGGCGGTCGGGAATCCGCTGTACCACTGGAGCCACCTGGAGCTGCGGCGGTTCTTCGGCTATGAGGGAATCCTGAACCGGGACACCGCGGACGAGGTATGGAAGCTGGCGAACGAAAAGCTGCAGAGCGAAGGCTATTCCGCGCGCGGGCTGATCATGATGAGCAATGTGGATACGATCTGCACGACGGACGACCCGGCGGACAGCCTGGAATGGCATGAAAAGCTGGCGGCGGACAAGACCTTCCCGGTGACCGTGCTGCCGGCGTGGCGGCCGGACAAGGCGATGAACCTGGAGAAGGTGACCTGGCCGAGCTATATTGCCCAGCTGGAGGAAGCCGCGGGGATGAAGATCGACTCCTTCGCGGGACTGAAGAAAGCGCTGAAGGCGCGGCTGGACTTTTTCGCGGCGCACGGGTGCAAGCTGAGCGACCACGCGCTGAACTATGTGGTTTACGCGCCGGCCGGCGCGGAGGAAGTCGAGGAGATCTTCCGCCGGCGGATGGAGGGAGAAATCCCGGACGCGGACGCGGAAGCGAAGTTCAAGTACGCGTTCATGACCGCGATGGCGAAGGAATACCGGGAACGCGGATGGGTGATGCAGCTGCACTACGGATGCCGCCGGGACAACAATCCGGTGACGTTCCGGAAGATGGGCCCGGATACCGGGTTCGACTGCGTGGACAACTACGCGCCCAGCGCCCAGACGGCGGCGTTCCTCGGCGCGCTGGAGGACGAGGGAGCCCTGCCGAAGACGATCCTGTACAGCCTGAACACGAACGACAACGCGGCGATTGACACGATCCTGGGATGCTTCCAGAACGACGAGGCCGTCGGAAAGATCCAGCACGGGTCCGCCTGGTGGTTCAACGACCACTTCGACGGGATGAGCGAACAGCTGAAGAGCCTGGGCGCGCTGGGATACCTGGCCGGGTTTGTGGGAATGCTGACGGACAGCCGGAGTTTCCTGAGCTATCCGAGGCATGAGTATTTCCGGAGGATCCTGTGCCGCATTCTCGGCGAATGGGTGGAGGAAGGATTCTATCCGGAGGATTACGATACGCTGAAGCAGATTGTGGCGGATATCAGTTACAACAACGCGAAGAATTATTTCGCGTTTGAGAAGAAGGAAGTTTAAGAGGGAAAGCATGGAACTGTTGGTGGTGACCTCGCGGAGCGCCGGTATACTGCTGGATCCGGAGGGAATGTACGAGGCCCGGGAAAAGCATGTGCTCTACCTGGACGGGGAGCACGCCGGGGAGGAATACCGGTCGGTGACGTCCCTGTTCGACCTGGAGCCGGATACGGAATACGAGCTCGAAGCCCGGACGGAAAGCGGAAAGGCGGAGCGGATCACATTCCGGACGAAAAAGGAAACCTGCACGCTGGACGTGACCGAATTCGGCGCGAGGGGCGACGGGGAGACGGAGGACACGGCGGCAATCCAGGCGGCGATCCTCTGCTGTCCGACCGGCGGACGGGTGCTGATTCCCGAAGGGAATTACGTCACCGGACCGCTTTTCCTGAAGAGCCATATGACGCTGGAAATTGCCGGCGGCGCGGCGCTGCGGCTTCTGACCGACCGGACGAAGTTCCCGGTGCTGCCGGGAAACGTTCCGGCGGACAACGGGGCCGGCGAGGTGCTGACGGGCCTGTTCGAAGGCTGCCGGGCGGACTGCTTCGCAGGGGCACTGAACGGGTTTGACATCGAGGACACCGCGATCATCGGCGAGGGAATCGTCGACGGCCGGGCGCAGGACGGGGACTGGTGGGTGAACCCGAAGGTTCCGCGGATCGCGTACCGGGGGAACCTGCTGTATACCCAGCGGTGCCGGAAAATGACGGTGCATGGCGTCATGTTTATGAACAGCCCGTGCTGGAATCTCCATCCGGCGTTCAGCGAGGACCTGGATTTCATCGACATCAAGGTCCGCGCGCCGTGGGACAGCCCGAATACCGACGGGTTCGATCCGGAAAGCTGCCGGCATGTGCGGCTGATCGGCGCGGAGATTTCCGTCGGGGACGACTGCATCGCCATCAAGAGCGGGAAAATCGACCTGGGGCGGAAATACAAGGCGCCCTGTGAGGACCTGGAGATCGGCTGGTGCGCGCTGCTGGACGGCCACGGCGGAGTGACGATCGGCAGCGAAATGGCCGGCGGCGTGAAGCACGTACGGGCGCATCACTGCTACATGAAGGGCAACGACCGGGCGCTGCGGGTCAAGACCCGGCGCGACCGGGGACGCGACGGCGTGGTCGACGATATCGTGTTCAGCGATATCCGGATGGACGGCGTCAAGATGCCGCTGGTGGTAAACAGCTTCTATTTCTGCGACGCGGACGGGAAGAGCGAGCGGGTGCAGAGCCGGGTAAAAGCGCCGGTGGACGAAACGACGCCGGAGATCGGGACGGTGTGCTTCGAGCACGTGAAGGCGGAGGAATGCAAGGCCTGCGCCGCCTATGTCCTGGGTCTTCCGGAAAAGCCGATGAAACACCTGATCCTTCGGAACTGCGAATTCGGGTTCGATCCGGACGCGGAGCCATTGAAACCGGCGATGGCGCTGAACGTGGAGGACTGCCGCCGGCGGGGCGTAATCGCCCGGTGGGTGGAAAAACTGACGATGGAGAACGTCAGGATGGACGGGATCGAAGGGGAGGAACTGGAGGTCCTGGACGTGATGGAAATCGAACAATAAAAGGATGGTGGATAAGGATATGGACATTCGGTACAGCTGCAACCAACGGGACTTCAAACGCTACACCACGGAGGAGGTCCGGAAGGAGTTCCTGATCGAGAAACTGTTCGAGGCGGACCAGGTCACGGCGGTCTACAGCCACGTGGACCGGATGGTCACGCTGGGCGTGATGCCGGTGAACGAAAAGGTTCCGATCGACAAGGGAATCGACATCTGGCACAACTTCGGCACGGAATACTTCCTGGAACGCCGGGAATGCGGAATGTTCAACGTCGGCGGCGCCGGAAAGGTCACCGCGGACGGGCAGGTATACGAGCTGGGGTATAAGGACTGCCTGTACCTGACCCGCGGGGCGAAGGAAGTGGTTTTCGAGAGCGACGACGCGGAGAAGCCCGCGAAGTTCTATATCGTCAGCGCGCCCGCGCACTGCAGCTATGAGAACCGGCTGATCCGGATCGCGGACGCGGCGAAGCGGCCCTGCGGAGACGCGGCGACGAGCAACAAGCGGGTAATCAACCAGTTCATCCATCCTTCGGTGCTGAAGACCTGCCAGCTGAGCATGGGCATGACGGTGCTGGACACGGGCAGCGTATGGAATACGATGCCGGCGCACACGCACGAGCGGCGGATGGAAGTGTACTTCTACTTTGAGGTGCCGCAGGACAATGTCGTGTTCCACATGATGGGCGAGGGGCAGGAAACGCGCCATATCGTGATGCAGAACGAGCAGGCGGTGATTTCACCGAGCTGGTCGATCCACGCCGGGGCCGGAACGAGCAATTATACGTTTATCTGGGCAATGGGCGGGGAGAACCAGGCGTTCGACGATATGGACAATATCGCGACCACGGATCTCAGGTAATTTTGGAGGGCTTTCCGATCGCCCTCCAAACCACCTTCGGTTATCATGTGCCGCAGGGCGGGGAGAACCGGGCGCTTGACGATATGGACAATATCGCGACCACGGATCTGAGGTAAGGAAACAAGCGGCAGAACATATCCTTCACTTCGTTCAGGATGACACCGGTGGGGGTTGCTTCTGCGAAGGAACAGAGCGCTTAAGGGATACATTACAGTTTGATTTGAAAGGACGGGAAATCACGATGGATATGAGCAGCTTCAGCCTGAAGGGAAAAATCGCGTGGATTACGGGAGCGAGCTACGGGATCGGGTTCGCGATTGCCGAGGCCTATGCCGCGGCCGGCGCGAAGATCGTTTTCAACGACATCAACCAGGAACTGGTGGACAAGGGCCTGAAGGCGTACGCGGAGAAGGGCATCGACGCGAAGGGCTATGTCTGCGACGTGACCAGTGAAGAGGCCGTGCAGGCGCTGGTGAAGCAGATCGAAGCCGAAGTCGGCATGATCGATATCCTGGTCAACAATGCGGGCATCATCCGCCGGATTCCGATGATCGAGATGAGCGCGGCGGATTTCCGGAAGGTCATCGACGTGGACCTGAACGCGCCATTCATCTGCGCGAAGGCGGTCATTCCCTCCATGATTGAGAAGGGGCACGGAAAGATCATCAATATCTGCAGCATGATGAGCGAACTGGGCCGGGAGACCGTGTCCGCCTACGCGGCGGCCAAGGGCGGCCTGAAGATGCTGACGCGGAATATCTGCAGTGAATACGGTGAACACAACATCCAGTGTAACGGCATCGGACCGGGTTACATCGCCACGCCCCAGACCGCGCCGCTGCGGGAGAAACAGCCCGACGGCAGCCGGCATCCCTTCGACCAGTTCATCATCGCGAAGACCCCGGCGGCCCGGTGGGGCACCCCGGAGGACCTGCAGGGGCCGGCGGTGTTCCTGGCCAGCGACGCGAGCAATTTCGTGAACGGCCATATTCTCTATGTCGACGGCGGTATCCTGGCCTATATCGGCAAGCAGCCGTAAGGGAAAGATCACTGTTTTGTCCATATGTTTTCCTTTTTTTTGCCTTTACGAAAACATACAAATTCATGTATAATAGATTATGATAAATGGACAAAAACGCCAAGACAGCCGGAGGACGCACCGTGCAGACCCAAAGGAGCATCCAGCAATACCGCGCGATCGACCTGACCCTGTTCGCGGTGATCCTGACTGTATTTGAAACAGTGCTGATCCAGGCGGGGACGAAATGGTTCCCGCAGGAAGCCTGGATGGTATCAGTCACCCCGGTGATCACGGCAATCGTGATGATGCGGTGGGGTCCCTGGGCAGCAATCCACGCGGTACTCGGCGGCGCGGCACTGTGTTTCCTGACCGGCGCGGCGCAGACGAATCCCCGGATGATTCCCGTATACTGCATCGGGAACCTGGGAGGAATGGCCGGGCTGATCCTCCTGAAAAAGGCCGGGAGCGAAAAAATCCGCGGAAACGCTGTTCAGTCCATGCTCTTCGGCGGGGTGGTCCTGCTGGGAATGCTGGCCGGACGGGCGCTGGTATCCCTGATTGTGATCCGGGATTTCGGCGCGTTGATCATGTATTTTACCCCCGAAGCGGTGACACTGCTCTTTACCCTGGTGCTGATGTGGGTCGTCCGGCGCCCCGACGGGCTGTTTGAAGACCAGAAGCACTATCTGAAACGCCTGAACCGACAGGCGGACAACCCCGGCGAACCGGAAGACGAAGGAGGACTCCGATGAAAGTCAGAGGATCGGACTATCTGGTCTTTGACAAGGAAACCGGAACCTGGAAAGAGGATCCGGAACAGGCGGTCCGCGACGATGTGGAGAAACACTACTGGAAAAACGTCGGCCGCGCGCTCCTGAAAGACTGGCGCCTGTACCTGATGCTGGTTCCGATGATCCTGGTGTTCCTGTTCTGGCGCTATATGCCGATGTACGAACTGCTGCGATCCTTTAAGGTGGACGGCAGTGACGCGCAGCCGGTAGCGGAGTGGGCATGGAAGGGATTCGCGAACTTCCGCGCGCTGCTGATGGGTACCGGTGCGAACGCCACGCTGAGCCAGGACTTCTGGGCCGCTCTGCGGAACACGTTCCTGCTGAGCTTTTACGGATTGTGCTTCGGATTCCCGATGCCGATCATCCTGGCATTGTTCTTTAATGAAATCCGGAGCAACGGGATGCGCAGCGTATTGCAAGTACTGACCTACCTGCCGAAGTTCATGTCGACGGTTATCATGACGTCGCTGGTGGTTATGCTGGTCAAAGGCGCGACATCCGCCGGAGGACTGACGGCACCGCCCGGGGTGATCAGCCAGGCACTGACAAGCCTGGGACTGGTGCCGCAGGAAGCGGCGGACGCCGGCCTTCTGCGCAGCGCACAGTACTTTCGCGCGATCTACCAGGTGAGCGGCATCTGGGAGACAGCGGGCTATGACAGCATCGTGTTCTTCGCAGCCATCATCGCGATTTCACCGACGAGCTATGAAGCGGCGCAGATCGACGGCGCCGGGAAATGGGCGCAGATGCGGTACGTGGTGCTGCCCAGCATCCTGAGCACGATCGTGATCATGCTGATCACCCGGATCGGATCGATGCTGAGCATAGGCTATGAGAAAGTGATCCTGCTGACCAACAACCTGGCCAGGGACAACGGCGACGTGCTGACAACGGCCCAGGTGGTATCCACCTTTGCATGGTCGACTGCCCAGAGCGGCGGCAGCTCGAGCGGGCAACCCGGAATTGCCGCGGCGGCTGAAATGATGAACAATGTGGTCGGCATGCTGCTGGTGATCGGCGCAAATACCATCGCCCGCAAGGCGTCCAACGTGTCACTGTACTGAGGGAGGAGAGAACGTGAAAAGAAAGCTCGAAATCTCCGAACTGATCTTCAGGATCATCAGCTACGTGCTGCTGACAGCGTTCGCGCTGTGCTGCCTGTACCCGTTCCTTTACGCGGTGTTCGCGTCCATCAGCGGAAGGCACGCCGTGGAATACAACGAGATTGTGCTTCTGCCCAAGGCCATCCAGTATGACGCGTTCATCTGGATGTTCCAGCAGGATACGTTCTGGAACAGCTACAGCAACACGCTGTTCCTGACAATCTACGGTACGGTCTGGTCACTGGTGATCTCGATTCTCGGTGCCTACGCACTGAGCAAGAAGCGGCTGAAATTCCGGAAATTCTTCAACTTCTTCCTGGTGTTCACGATGTGGTTCAGCGCCGGTATCGTACCCCAACGCCTGAATTACCTGGCAACGAAGAACATATTCCACTCGATCGGGATCATGGATGACAAGTGGATGGTAGTCATCGCCATGGGTATGGCGGCCATGAACATCATCCTGCTGCGGAACGCGTTTGAGAACGTGCCGGGCGAGATTGAGGAAGCCGCGATCGTGGACGGCGCGACGGAATACCAGGTGCTGCGCCAGGTGTTCATTCCGATGAGCAAGAGCACAATCGCGACAGTGGCGCTGTTCTTCGCTATCAGCCGGTGGAACGGCTACTTCTGGGCAAAGGAAATGGTGACCAACACCTGGGAAAAGCCGCTGCAGGTGTTTATCCGGACGAAGCTCGACGAGCTGGTGTATGATCCGGAAACCATCAATTACTGGAATAAACCCTATGCCACGGATTCGGTTATTTACGCGCTGATCGTCTGCTCGATTATTCCGATACTGATTATTTATCCGTTTATTCAGAAGTACTTCGCCAAAGGCGCTAACGCCGGCGGTGTGAAGGAATAAAAGAAACAATTTTGTTAAGGAGGATGACCCCATGAAAAAGTTCCTGTCTCTGGTTCTGGCGCTGGCACTGCTGCTGACGCTGGCTGGCAGCGCGCTGGCGGCTGATTATGCCGAAGGCACCACGCTGCGGATGGCGGTTGGTTACAACTCCGCCAAAACCGGCATTGTCTTTGACGCGGAAGTCGCGGGCGAAGGCGTGACCCTGGCGGACGGCGTGACCTACACAGCCGGAAGCCTGAAGCCCACCTGGGTTGCTTTGGAAGAGATCCTCGGCGTGAAGTTCGAGAGTAAGTACCAGGGCAACTCCGCGAAGGATGAGTTCGCGTACTGGAAAGACCAGCTGGCCGAGGTCGACATGGTGAGCGGCACCGCTTCCCTGCTGAGCGAGAACGGTCCTGACCTGCTGATCAACCTGGCTGAGTACCTGGACGTGATGCCCAACTTCAAGGCCTACCTGGAAGCAAATCCGATTGTCCGGCTGTCCATTACGGGCGACACCGAAACCGGCGCGATCTACTTCAGCCCCTACTTTGACGGTGTCAACGACATCGAACGGATGCCCCTGATGCGTGTCGACTGGGTGACCAAGCTGCTGGACGGCGAAGGCGCGTTTGCCGCGGACGCGAGCAACGAGACCGCTGAACCCGTGTATCAGCCCTACATGCCCACCGAAGGCAAGGTCGTAATCGACGTAGTGACCCTGGATGGCACCGCTGTTGAGACCATTGCCAAGGACTATGACGCCGCCGGCAACATCGTCGCGAAGATGAACGCCGCCGGAAAGATGAGCGGTGTGGAAGCCGTGAACATGCTGCGGACCTACATCGACGAAGCCTATAACGGATACTACGGCACCGAGCGCTCCAACCTGTTTATCGGCCAGAATGCCGCGTGGGACGCGGATGAACTGGTTGCCCTGCTGCGCTGCGTCGTGGCCAACCCCCAGACCCTGAACGGCACGGAACAGGTTGAAGGCCTGTTCAGCCGGGAAGACAACAACAACCAGCGCCGGATCGACCTGTTCCGGTTCGCCGGCCACCTGTTCGGTATCCGCGGCCTCGAATCCCGTCAGGATTACCTGTACGTCGGCACGGACGGAAACCTGCATGACGCCCGCCAGGAAGCTGTCGCTTATGAAGCGATGGGCTACATGAACGCCATGGCGCAGGAAGGCCTGATTGCCGCTTCCTTCATCAATGGTGAAGAGCTGAGTTCCAGCAAGTACCTGGAGAACGACGCCGGTTTCATGAGCTATGACTACAACCAGACCCAGACCGCCCTGAACGCCACCAAGCTTCAGAACGAAGAGGGCGAGAAGTACATGGCTGTGATGGTTCCCGTTGCCAAGTGGTATGACGGCACCGAAGGCGGCGTATTCATGCGGTTTACCGAGAGCTGGCGCTCCGTAAAGACCGACGGCTGGGCTATCTCCAAGGCCGGTGTCGCGGGAAACGATGACAAGCTGAATGCCGCCCTGGCCCTGATCGACTATGCCTACTCCGAAGAAGGCCAGATCCTGATGAGCTACGGTCCGAAGGCTTTCATCAAGGAAGGCGAAACCTTCCTGTTCAACGGCAAGGAAATGCCCGTGATCGCGGACGCGACCTATGAAGAACTGTGGAAGCTGACCGGCGGCAACTACACCAACTACGCGCGGCAGTACCTGGGCTCCACCCTGAGCTTCGCGAAGAGCCAGGCCTTCGAGTACCAGTGCACGCACGAGATCGGCAAGGAAGGCGCGGGCAGGATCTCCACGGCTATTGGCCTGGGCACGATCAAGCATCCTGAGCTGGCACTGACCGAGAATCCCTGGTACACCTCCGTTCCCACCGTGCTGCCTACCACCGCTGACGAGAAGAAAGAACTGAGCACCTACAAGGATCTGAGTGACGCCTTCTCCTCCACCAAGGGCGGCGATAACGGCTTCGTGAACGCGATCGTGAACGGCATCGGCGACGGTGCGGAAACGCTGGCTGAAAAGGTTGAGATCGATATGTCCGGCGACCTGTACCTGGAAGTCAAGAACGCCGAATGGGTCCGCATCCAGGATTACTACAAATCCCTGCAGTAATCCCGCGCAAAGCGAATACTGAACGGTAAGCAACGATTCCCTCTGCCCGGCCGAAAGGCCGGGCAGAGGGAGATGCCTGACGAGGAAGGGACGATAAAATCATGTACAAGAAGCAAATGGCTCTGCAGAGAGCCCTGTGCATCCTGGTGGTGGCCGCGAGCGCACTGGTGTTTGTATACGCGCTGGGCTACATGACCGATGTATACGACATGATTTATTCGCTGCGCGAAAGCTACAAGACGGATGAGATCAAGGCATTCCTGGAGGATATGGACCAGTTCAATGGAACGCTGGTGCGTGTCGGGATTGGCCTGATCCTTTGTTCACTGACCCTTCTCCTGACAAACACCCACACCCGCCGGAAATATTACATCGGCAATTACGCAGCCACCGGGCTGAATGTTTGCGCCGCGACGGCTGTTTCCGTCTGGGCGCACAGCAATATTTCCGCGTTCAAGGCGCGGTATTTTTCCGGGATCATCGACTTTGAAGTGGTGAAAAACTGGGCGGACCGGACCGCCCGCAACGGCGGAATCAGCGTATATACTGATTCCACTTTCTGGTTTGATGTACACTGGTTTGTTTTCGGCCTGCTGCTCGCGGCGGCAGTGCTTCTGATTTTGAACACAATATGGAAGATACTGCTCATGAGGGATGAGAGCAGGGCGCTTGCGACAGGAAAGGCGGTGTCCGCATGAACGAGGAGCTGACGATCAGGCAGGACCGGATGAGATTCACCAAGAACACCGCGTCCTCGAGGCTTGCCTTGCTTGCCATCGTGTTCAATGTATTCTTCTTTATCAGCATATATAAGGTCAACCAGCAGGCGTACTACACCTGGTGGATGGGCGTATCCATCATCTACAACCTGGTATTTATGCTGGCCGCTTTCCTGGCCAGCGAAGGCGCGAAGAATTACAAGCAGAGCTTTTCCACGCTGATGATCGTCCTGGGCATTGGCCAGATCGCCCGGATCTTCCTGCTGCCGACGGCGATGCACAGCCGCCTGGTGAACGAGGCGGTGCCGGTTCTGGAGGAGGAAATCCACTTTCTTGGATACCACATTCCCGTAACAGTGGATAACGTGGTGATGTCCAGCGCACAGTATATCCGGGTGATTCTGTACCTGGGACTGTCGGCTGTGTGCCTGATTGCCGGCGCGGTGATCAACCGGCGCAAGAGCAAGGCGCTGGCGGCGCACATCGCCAATCTCAGCCTGCACCAGGCGTAAGGAGGAAACGGAATGGCGGAGCTTTCCCTGCAGCATCTGGATAAAATATACGACAATAACGTGCAGGCCGTATACGATTTCAACATGGATGTAAAAGACGGTGAGCTGATCGTCCTGGTCGGCCCCAGCGGATGCGGCAAGAGCACGACGCTGCGGATGGTGGCCGGGCTGGAGGATATCTCCCGCGGACATCTTTTCCTGAACGGGCGGGATATTACCCAGACACCGGCGAAGGACCGGGATATGGCGATGGTTTTCCAGAACTACGCGCTGTATGCCCATATGACGATTTATGAAAACATGGCGTTCAGCCTGACCCTGCGGAAGGAAGACAAGAACGTTATCCATAAAAAAGTGATGGCGGCGGCTGAAATCCTGGACCTAACGGCCCAGCTGAACAAGAAGCCCGCGCAGCTTTCCGGCGGCCAGCGGCAGCGCGTGGCCATGGGACGGTCGATCGTGCGGAACCCCAGCGTATTCCTTTTTGACGAGCCGCTGAGCAACCTGGACGCGAAGCTGCGCGGGGCGACACGGCGCGAAATCCTTCTGCTGCATAAGCGGCTGGGCGCGACCATGCTGTATGTGACGCACGACCAGACCGAGGCGCTGACGCTGGCGGACCGGATCGTATGCATGAGCATGGGCCATGTGCAGCAAATCGGTACCCCGATGGAACTGTACGATAAGCCGGCAAATACATTTGTGGCCGGTTTCATCGGCCTCCCTCCGATGAATTTTTACCATGTACGCTGTGCGGACGGCATGCTGAAAGGTGAAGGATATGAGGTCCCGCTGACAGAAGAAGAGAAGGCCCTGCTGGCGGCGTACCGGAACCGGGAGATCATCCTGGGTGTCCGCCCGGAGGATATGACCGAGGGCGGGACGATCCCGGTCGCGGTAACGAACAACGAAAACCTGGGAATGAATACGCTGGTGCATGGATATATCGCGGGTATTCACGGGATGGGTATCGTGGCCAAAATTCGGGGCTGGAAGGATTACCATGCCGGGGACGGCGTGAAGGTCGCGTTTGCGCGGAAACACTTCTTCGACCCGGAAACCACCGACGCAATCCGAGGGGAGGAGTGAAGGAAATGCCGGAGATTATCCGTAAATTCTTCGTGGCGCTCAAGCGCAAACCGCAGACGATTGCACTGGTGTCTGTAGCGGCGGCGTTCATCTGGTATTCCTTCAACCTGACGGTAATATCCTTCACTACAACCCGGCTGCAGGGGAACAATATGGGCCTGACCGCCTTCGCGATCATGCTGCTCTCCACGCTGGCCATCGTATGCTGCATGAACGCCTTTCCTTACCGTAAAAAGGTGAACAAGCCAATGCTGGCGCTGCTGTTTCTGATGCTGGGTATCATCCTGTTCTGCGATTTCCACTATATGAACTGCATCGCGAACAAGATTGCCGGCGGAACCATCAACACGGAAAACCTGCCTGAGGTGCTTCAGGCGAACAGGATTATGGTGGTTCATGTCATCCTGGTGTGCGTAAGCGTGGCCCTGGTGGCGCTGCTGCCGGTTTACCGGAAGCTGATCCGGAAGATCAGGACCTCCGTTGAGGTGGAAGGCAACGCTGAAATGGAAGCCATCGACATCAGCGGCGAGTGAGTGCGGCATGGCAAAGAAGAAACAGCCGCGGGACGCGGACAAGGCCGCCGCGGAGTATTATGAGCTGAAAACGGACGCGGTAGACAGCCTGATTAACGCGAACGTGACGAATGCCCCGGAAGTATCCGAAAAGGAACTGAAAAAATACCGGCGAAAAAGCATCCTGAATCTGCCCGAAGGACTGAAATACTTTCTGGTTAAGGCGTGGTTCGCGGGGGTCATCTGCTGGTTTTTTGTGATCGGACTGGGCAGCCTCGGGCTGTCCGCGCTGGATATGATCGCGATCCTCGGTATCGTGACCGGCCTGGTCTGGGACCTGCCGGTAAATATCTTTATCCGCATGAAAGCGGAAGAAAAGGAATACGGCCGCTGGATGATGTTCCCGAAGACGGGAGTCGCGGCAGGCGCGATGAACGCGCTGTACGGAATTGTACTGATTTTCCTGGTCGTGGAGACCTACGCGCTCGGCAACCGGATTCTTTTCCATACCGGAAGCGAAACGGCACTGTCGGTGGAGCCGATTCTGTACGGATTGTTTACCGCCGGGTGGGACTGGGTCCTGCTGAGGTTCAGGAAACTGGGGAACAGCATCCTGGCTGATGCGAAGAAAAGCGCGGCCGGACAAAAATGAGGACAGCATGCACGAGAAGATTGAACGGTACATCCTGGAGCTGATCCGGCGCAGCACGCCGCGACAGACCGCCTGGAACATGGAAAAGATCCGGGCGGGTGAGCCCGTGAAATGGAACTACATCGACGGGTGCATGCTGGGTGCGCTGGTGAAGATGACCGAGATCACCGGAGACGACCGTTACTTCGCCTTTACCCGGGAAGTGGCCGACTGCTTCGTGCAGGAGGACGGCAGCATCCTGACGTTTGAAACGGACAAGCACGCGCTGGACGACTACAACGAGGGACGCATCCTTTTCCCCGTATACGCCGCGACCGGAGATGAAAAATACCGGAAGGCCGCGGATATGCTGTACCGCAGCCTGAAGGAGCAACCGCGGACGGCGGAAGGGAACTTCTGGCACAAGCTGATCTATCCGAACCAGGTGTGGCTGGATGGGACCTATATGGCGCTGCCGTTCCTGGCTATGTATGAAAAAACCTTTGGAAAAGGGGATTGCGCCGACATCATCCGGCAGCTGCGCGTGGTGCGCGACCGGATGCGGGATCCGGAAACGGGGCTGTACTACCACGGATATGACGCAAGCCGGAAGGCGTTCTGGGCGGATCCGGAAACGGGACTGAGCCGGAACTTCTGGCTGCGGGCGATCGGATGGTTCTCCCTGGCACTGGCGGACCTGGCGGAGATCCTGCCGGAAGACGCGCCGGACCGGGAGGAAATCGCCGAAATGTTCCGGGATCTGATGGAGAGCGTTGTGAAGTACGCGGATCCGGAGACCGGTATGTACTGGCAGGTTATGGACCAGGCAGGGCGGGAAGGTAATTATCCCGAAACCAGCGGCAGCTCCATGATCGCCTGCGCGATGCTGAAGGGGGCCCGGCTGGGCGTGCTGGACGGCACGTTCCGGGACCGGGGACGGAAAACGTTCGAAGGCATCCTGCGCGGACACCTGAAGGCGGACGGCGATCTGCTGGAACTGAACAACATCTGCCTGGTGGCCGGTCTCGGGCCGGAGAATAACCGCCGCCGGGACGGGAGCTACGAATACTACATTTCCGAACCGGTGGTCAGCAACGACGCCAAGGGCGCGGCGCCTTTTGTGCTGTGCTATACGGAGATCCGGCAGGCGGAATAAGCCGGGAAAGCAATCGAACCTGCGAGGAGGCAGCAGCCGATGTATATCACGCTGAAGGACATCAACAAGATTTATCCCAACGGATTCCACGCGGTGCACAACTTCAACCTGGAAATCGAGAAGGGTGAGTTTGTGGTTTTCGTCGGTCCCTCCGGCTGCGGGAAATCCACGACACTGCGGATGATCGCCGGGCTGGAGAACATCTCCAGCGGCGAGTTCCTGATCAACGGTGAGCGAGCGAACGAAAAAGGCCCCCGGGAACGGGAAGTGGCGATGGTTTTCCAGAGCTATGCCCTGTATCCCCAGATGACCGTGTTTGACAACATTGCTTTCGGCCTGACCCTGCAGGGCGTGGACGAGGACGCGATCGAGGAACGCGTGAAGAAGACCGCGCAGATCCTGGGCCTGACGGATTACCTGGACCGGCTGCCGCGGGCGCTCTCCGGCGGCCAGCGCCAGCGCGTTGCGATCGGCCGGGCGATTATCCGGAAAGTCGGCATCTTCCTGATGGACGAACCGCTGAGCAACCTGGACGCGAAACAGCGGGTGACCATGCGCAGCGAAATCGCCCAGATTCACCAGGAAACCGGCGCGACCACGATTTATGTGACCCACGACCAGACGGAAGCTATGACCCTGGCGGACCGGATCGTGGTGATGAAGGACGGGTACATCCAGCAGACCGGTACGCCGCGGGAGCTGTACTTCCACCCCGTGAACGTGTTTGTTGCCGGATTCATCGGCGAACCGCCGATGAACTTCGTACGCCAGACGGTGGCAAACGGCCGGATCCGCTTCGGCAGCCAGGAGATCGACCTCGGGAAGCGGCTGAAGAACATCGCCGACTGGGAAGGAAAAGAAATCGTATTCGGCTTCCGTCCGGAAGCTGTTCAGCTGGCAGGGGCAGCGGAAGGCTATACACTGACCGGCAATGTCGAACTGACCGAGATGCTGGGCGACAACACGAACGTGTATATCAAGGCCGGAGAGCAGAACGTAATCCTGAAGGTGGACAGCCACGACACGCCGGAAACCGACGTGAACCTTACGTTCCATGTTCCCTTCGAGAGCGTATATCTTTTTGACGGAGAAACGGAAAAGGTTATCGAAAACTGATTACGGGTCCAGGCGGACCTTCATACGGTCACTGTCCTGTTCCGGAACGGCGGCGCCGAGCCGGGACTCGAGATAATATCTCGGGGCGGTACCGTATTTTTTCTTGAACATCTTGGAGAAGTACAACGGATCATGGAAGCCGCAGAGCGGCGCGATATCGGCAATGGTCCGGGCGCCGGCGTTCGCGTCGCTGACCAGGAGTTCCGCGGCCATTTTCAGCCGCTTGTCCATCAGGTAACGGTGGGGTGTGACGCCGAGCTCCTTCTGGAACAGTTTGCGCAGATAGTCATAGCTGAAGGGCAGGGAATGGAGGTAGGCGTCCAGTTCATAAGTGCTGTCGGCGTAATTGGAGATGATATTGTTCTCGATCTGCGCGACGACAGGGGTCAGGGAACTGCCGGTCTGGTAGGCGGCAAGGTAGCAGCTGATCAGGTCCCCGTAGACGGAAATGAGCGGCGTGGTTTCCTTCCGGTTGGAATAAAAGTGGAAGAAGACCGCGTTGAACGCGTCCAGCAGGAAGTGGTTGGAGTCGTCGGATATGACGAGCGGCGCGGTAAAGGAAAGCGCCGGGGAAACCATGTTGATATGGATATTCTGGAACCCGTCCGCGCTGGCGTTGGAGTGGGGAGTCATCGGCGGGATAATGACGACGTCCCCTTCCCGGTAATCCAGGCTCCGGTCATCGAACAGGAAAGTGCCGGATCCTTGTGTACAGTAAACAAATTCCCAGCTTTCATGCGCGTGGCGGGAGACGGTATAGATGACGGTGTGCTTGCCGACATAGGTAATATCGTTCACGCGGGTCCCTCCAATCCGGACATGGTCAAAACGGCTCTCTCTTTACCGGCATTGTAACACGGGCTCCGGGGAAAAGACAAGGGACATTGACGGAAAGAACCGGGATTTGGTAAAATACATCAAGACGCATACAACCGGCGGGAATGAAAGATGATTACAGTATCGAAAGACGGGCACGGGGATTTTACCCGTATTCAGGACGCGGTGGATGCCGCTGCCGCGCCGGAGCGGATCCTGATCCGCCCGGGAGAATACCGGGAGCGGATTATCGTGGACCGGGACGGACTGACCCTGGCCGGGGAAGACCGTGACGCAACCGTGATCGTATGGAACGGCTGCGCGAAGGATCTGTATCCGGACGGAACAGAGAAGGGGACCTTCCTGTCCGCCACGGTGTTCATTACCGGACGGGACGTGACGCTGGAGAACCTGACGGTGGAGAACGACGCGGGGGACGGGCGCGCGGTGGGCCAGGCGGTGGCGGTGTACGCCGCGGGGGACCGCGGGGTTTTCCGGAACTGCAGCCTGAAAGCGCATCAGGATACGCTGTTCTGCGGCCCGGTGCGGCTGCCGAACACGGCGGAAGCCATCGGCGGGCGAACCGGAAACGCGGAGAAGTGCTTCCGGGTCGAGGACGGGCCGGAAACACACAGCCGCCTGTACTTTGAGGACTGCCTGATCCGGGGGGACGTGGATTTCATCTTCGGCCCCTACCGCTGCTGGTTTGAGAACTGCGGGCTGTTTATGAACGAACGCGGCGGATGGTATACCGCGGCAAACACGAACGCGGCGCAGGAACACGGAATGGTGTTCCACCGCTGCCGCCTGACCGGGGAGTGCGAACCCGGCACCGGATACCTGGGACGGCCGTGGCGCAAAGGCGCGCGGACCGTATTCCTGGAATGTGAGATGGATGAGCATGTGGCTCCGGAAGGCTTTCAGGACTGGGACGCGGAACGCGTGGTGACCGCACGGTGCGGTGAATGGCGGACAAAAGGCGTCCGGGCGAACCAGGAACCCCGGCATCCGGCCCAGAAACGGATGACCGATGAGGAAGCCGGACGCATTACAACGGAAACCGTTCTGGGCGGGGCGGACGGCTGGCGGCCGGACCTCGGACCGACAAGGGGGAAATGAATGTATACCAGGGAACAGCTGGAACGCTTCCCGTATTTCGCGGAGAGGCTGGGGGAAAACGACGACGTGTCCGGAATGCTGGATCAGCTGACGGGCCTGGTTTCCCGCGGGCATATCCTGTGGTTCGCCCAGTGGCTGATCGAACGGGAAATCCCCTTTTCCTTCGCGATGATGGACCTGGATAACTTCAAGTTCGTCAACGACACCTACGGACACCATGTCGGCGACGAGGTGCTGATCCATGTGGCGGACGACCTGGCGGCATACCTGGGGGAAAAGGGCGTCGCGGGGCGGTTCGGCGGGGACGAGATGCTGATTGTGAACCTGGAGGACGTGACATACGACGCGGCGAAGGCGCTTTTTATCGGGATGTATGACGGAAAGGTGCTGCGGAAAAATATCCGACTGGAGGACTGCAACCCTTTCATCACGGCCACGGTCGGATGCGCCTGTTTCCCGAAGGACGCGCAGGACTACAACCACCTTTTTGAGCTGATCGACAAAACGCTGTACCGAGGAAAGTCCAAGGGACGGAACTGCCATATCATCTACGTGGAGGAAAAACATAAGGATATCCAGATCCGGCAGATCGCGAAGCACGGAATGTATACCACATTCAGCGGGATCGTCCGCCAGTATGAATTCGCGCCGGGCCTGGTGAACAAACTGCGAGGCGTGATGCCCCTCCTGATGGAGGAACTGCAGATCACAGACCTGTACTACGTCGGCAGCAAGGGAATCATGAGATCAGTGCGCAACACGATGCCGGACGTGCCGGTCAGCGGGCTGGACAAGCTGCTTCGCAGCGACGACCTGTATTCAAACAACACGCTGGCGGACGTGGAGAAACGGAGCCCGGCATTCTATGAGGTGCTGAAGGCAAGGGAAGTGGAGACGCTCTGCGTGGTCCGGATCGGAATGGACATGCAAACGTTCGGATACCTGATCTGCGCGGAGGCACGGAACCGGCGGATCTGGCAGGAGGCGGAATGCGCGATTCTGTTTTTCCTGACGAAAATGATCGCAGGGACCATCCTGATCAATGGGGAAGAACTGGAATAAAACGCCGGTCCGCGGCGTTTTATATAGCGAAACAAAACACAGGAGGAATTCAGGCTATGAAAAAACGGATTCTGGTGATTGCGGCAATCGTACTGGCACTGCTGGCGTTATGGGCCGCCACAGCGGCGGCTGACAGCCTGCCCGCGAAAATCCAGGAGTACATGGACAGCACAGGCGCGAAGGTGACCGGAAGCGCCGCGGCGACGGACAACACCACATGGTTCGTGCTGGCAAAGGACGGAAAGGGGACGAACGTCCTGTTCTGCTTTGCCTGGAAGAACAATGAGTGGAAATACCAGTTCAAGACCAGCAAGGCGGTCTGGCAGGGAAAAGGCGAGGTGTATATCGTCACGGACAGCCAGATCCAGGATATCCAGACCGACAGGGTTTACAAGGGCAGCATCCTGGTCATCGGCCAGAACAGCGAGGACGGCGAGTACGCCGAATCCTTCTGCGCGTTCATGCGCTCCAAATCCGGCGTATGGAACCTGTTCCGGATGCGGAGCATCAACGGCAAGGGCTACAGCATGCTCTTTGAGGACGGCTCCATTTCCTACTTTAAGGACGTGGAGGGATCCCGGATCTCCGGTTCCGTCCAGGGAACGTACCAGCGGGACCTGCGGTACCTGAACATCAGCTCGATCCCGAAGACGCTGAAGTCCGCGCAGAGCAAACTGACCGTGGCGCCGACGCTGCCGAAGGATTCCGACCTGCAGGCCCAGGAAGTCCAGTTCAAGGGCGGGAAAAAGTATGAAGTGTATTCCGCTCCGTCAAAGAACTCCATCCGCGGGGCCAACGGCAAGGCGAGCGTTTCCACCAACGGATGGATCCAGGTATTCGGCCGGGAGAACGGATGGATCCTGATCCAGTACTCCATCGACAGCGACCATTACCGCTTCGGATACATCGAGGATTCCTCCCTGCCGAAGGACGCGGCGGTGAGCTGGCTGGATTTCAACTATATTACGGTGGAGGCGGAAAGGACCGTCAGCGTGACGGACGATCCGCTGTATTCCCATAACACCCTGACCACGCTGCAGGCCGGGGAAACGGTGACCTGGCTGGCCAGCGTAGGCGACTGGGCCTATATCGAGGGCAGCAACTACCGCGGATTCGTGCCTTCCGACGCGGTCTTCATTCCCCAGAGCAAGGAAACATTTACGGACTACACGGCCGCCAACGGACAGGTGTACGATCTGTTTGAGATTACGAAGCTGCTCTATGACGCGGGCCACAAGGTATACGCGGTCGAGGGGAACTATTCCCGGATCATCGAGGACGAGGACTGCTATGCCAGCGAGGAAGCGGACGGCGGAAAGAAATTCACCTATATGCTGGCGCAGAACTTCCACGCTCGGATGCTGAACCGGAACACGAGCGACCCGGCGGACACCTTTACCGAGGAAACGGACCTGTATGACTGGTATGTGGCCGCGTACCTGGGAGACGTTCCGGTGACCGGAAACCTGGTGTTCCAGTGCGACCTGTCCGAGGAGGAGCAGCTGGATACGGAGGTCGATTTCTGGTTCGTAACCACGAAGATCCGCCTGAACAACCAGGGCGAGATCGAATACATGGAATATGTATATGTGCCGTGGGGCTGATAAACAAAACAAATGAAAGGGCGGATCCCGGTTTCGGGATCCGCCCTTTTACGGTTATTTCGGTCAATAGGGAGCGGGGAAATCACGTTCCACTTTGGCGACGGTTTCCTCCAGGGTCATGCCGGTGAAGTTCTGGGCGCCGAGATACCGGCCGGAACGTCGGTCGTCCGCGAAAACGCCGGCGACGATTCCGGGAATCGCGCTTTCCGGCGCGTTCGGCGCCTGCTGTCCGCCCAGATCCGTCCGGCACCAGCCGGGATCGGTCAGGTTGATCATCACGTCCGTCCCGTTCACCTTCGATCCCAGATCGATCGTGATCTTGTCCAGCGCGGCCTTGCTGGCGGAATAGCCGGCCTGGCAGACGTCCAGGGCAATCCCGCTGGTGGTGTTCAGGATCCGGCCGGATCCCCGGGCGATCATGCCGGGCAGGAAATGGTAGCAGATCATCGCCGGCGCGATGGTGTTCACCCGGAAGCTGATCTCATAATCCGATACCGGCGTATTCAGGTAATCCGTGCGGTAGGCGATCTGCAGCCCGGCGTTGTTCAGCACGATGTCCACCGGGACGCCGAGGGCGTCAATCTCCTGAAGCATTCCGCGGACGGCTTCCGGGTCGCCGAGATCCGCGGCGACAGCGCAGGCGGAGACGCCCATGGAGCGCACTTCCGCCAGGACTTTTTCCGTATGGCTGAGGCTGCGGCTGTGCAGGATCAGGTTGCAGCCCTGCTCCGCCATAAACCTCGCGGTCAGATAGCCGATTCCCCGCGCGGCGCCGGTGATCAGCGCCCATTTTCCCTTGACCTCATACATGAACTGTTCCCTCCTGTATGTACGGTCCGGCCGGCAGGCGGCGGACCGGAATTGATGTCCGGAGACATCTTAAACCTTCGAGCAAACTCTAAGTCAATAGCGCAGAAAAAGATTGACTTAGAGTTAACTTTAAAGGATAGGATATATTCCTGTGATAAGCGGATCAACGGACGAACAGGAGGCTGCCTATGAAGATGCTGTGGAGACTGAGCCGGGAGGCTGTCCGCTACCGGGGACTGTACGTCATCGCCATACTGGCCACACTGGGGCTGACCGCGGTGAACCTGGCGGCGCCGAAGGCGCTGTCCGCGATGACGGGCATCGTGGAGCGCGGCGTGGACGAGGAAGGCCTGCGCCAGATCGGTATCCTGACAGCGGTGCTGATCGGCCTGTACCTGCTGCGGATCCTTTTCCGCTTCCTGAGCAATTACCTGGCGCACAAGGCCGCGTGGTACCTGGTGGGCGACCTGCGCACGCGGACTTATGACAAGCTGGAGCGCATGCACCTGGGATACTTCCACGATAAGCAGACCGGCGACCTGATGAGCCGGGTGGTGAACGATACCCGGGATTTTGAACTGCTTTACGCGCACATGATCCCGGACACCATCACCAACCTGGTGACGTTTCTCGGCGTGCTGGCCGTCCTGCTGACGATCAACCCGAAGCTGGCGCTGATCACCTGCGCGCCGATTCCCCTGATCCTGGTTTCCGGCGTGGTTTTCTCCAAAAAAGTCAGGCCGTATTTCCGGATATCCCAGAAGAAGATGGGCGAGCTGAACGGGAAACTGCAGGACAATCTTTCCGGCGTGCATGAAATCCAGTCCTTCGGACGGGAGGAATATGAGACCGGCAAGGTGAACGAGCGGAATTTCGAACACATCCGCGCCATGCTGCAGGCGCTGAAAATCAGCGCGATTTTCCATCCTTCCGTCGAGTTTATTTCCTCCCTGGGTACGATCCTCGTCGTCGGCTTCGGCGGATACCTGGCGTATCGGGAGGGCCTGAAGGTGGAGGACATTGTCGCCTTCCTGCTGTATCTCGGGTTGTTCTACGGACCGGTGACCGGGCTGGCCAACATGCTGGAAAGCATGCAGCAGTCCATGGCCGGCGCGGAACGCGTGCTGGCGGTGCTGGATACTCCCTGCGAAATCATGGACAAGGCCGCGGCGGTTCCGCTGGAGAACGTCCGGGGCGACCTGGTTTTCGACCATGTCAGTTTTTCCTACAACGAGGACATCCCTGTCCTGAAAGATGTATCCTTCCATTGTGAGCCGGGGAAGATGCTGGCGCTCGTCGGTCCGACCGGCGTCGGAAAAACGACGCTGACCCAGCTGATCTCCCGGTTCTATGAGCCCACGGAGGGGCAGATCCTGATCGACGGGCAGGATATCAGCGGCGTGACGCTGGAGAGCCTCAGGCGATGCATTTCCCCGGTGCTGCAGGATACGTTCCTGTTCAACGGAAGCATCGCGGAGAACATCGGCTACGCCGTGCCGGACGCCGGGATGGACGAAATCATGGAGGCTGCGAAAGCCGCGAATATCCATGAGGACATCCTGGCGATGCCCGACGGATATGAAACCCAGGTCGGGGAGCGCGGACTGCGCCTTTCCGGCGGACAGAAACAGCGCGTCGCTATCGCGCGCGCCATTCTGCGGAAATCCCCGATTATTATCCTGGACGAGGCGACCGCCTCGGTGGATGTGGAAACAGAGCAGCAGATCCAGAAGGCGATCGCCGGGATCGCGGGAAGCCGGACGATCATCGCCATCGCGCACCGGCTGTCCACCATCCGCAACGCGGACAAGATCCTGGTGATCGAAAACGGAAGCGTGACGGAGGAAGGCACCCACGAGGAACTGGTGGCCCTGGGCGGAAGCTATGCCCGGATGAACCGGATCCAGACCGCGGAAACCGGCGGGATCGCCTGAGCGCCGGGCAACAGAAAGGGGCGCGGAGCCCCGTCAGTCCAGGGACGCGTACATGGAGGCCATCAGCTTCGGAATAAACCGGTAATGATCCCCGGGCAGGTTGGTGGTCAGGTAGACACAGGTCAGGTTCTCCTTCGGATCGACACAGAACCAGTTGCCGAACGCGCCGTCCCAGCCCCATTCACCGACGGAGCCGTTGATGCCCGCCAGCTCGGGATTGGTCATCACCCGGACGCCCAGGCCGTAGCCGTAGCCGCGCTGGGTATCCCAGCTGTCCCCCTTGCGCTGCTGGGGCGTCAGGTGGTCGGTGGAGATCAGGTCGACGGTCTTCCGGCCGAGGACGCGGACGCCGTCAAGCGTGCCGCCGTGGAGCAGCATCTGGGCAAACCGTGAATAATCCCGGACGGTGGAGGACAGTCCGCCGCCGCCGCTTTCGAACTGCGGCGTGCATTTCGGATACCATTTCTCCTCCGGCCGCAGGTTCTCGTGGATATGGTACAGCGTGGCGAGACGGCCGCGCTTTTCCTCCGGAACGAAGAAACCGGTGTCCTCCATGCCGAGCGGGTCAAAGATATTTACCTTCAGGTATTCGCCGAGGGATTTGCCGGTCAGCACCTCAATGACCGCACCGAGCACATCGATCGAGAAACCGTACATCCATTTTTCACCGGGCTCAAAGGCCAGCGGCAGCTGCCCGACCAGGTTCGCGTATTCCACGGCCCCGGGCATATCCTTCCCGCTTTCCTCCCATTCCTTTTCCTTTTCCATCCGGATCCGGCCCGCGGCGGTGTCCGCCCATCCGTAGGGAACGCCGCTGGTCATGGTGAACAGCTGGCGCATGGTGACTTCGCCCTTCGCGTCCACGATCTCACAGGACCCGTCCGGCTTTTCCACCGCGACCTTCGGGTTTTTGAATCCCGGCAGGTATTCCGATACGGGATCCCACATTTTGAAACGGCCCTGCTCATACAGCTGCATGATGCCGGCGACGGTGATCACCTTGGACATGGAGGCAATCGGAAAGATCGTGCTTTCCGGGGCGATCCCGACCTTGTTTTCAATATCTGCGTATCCGAAGCCGTCCTCCAGAAGGACTTCGTCGTTCCGCAGGATCCGGACGGCGCATCCGGCAATCTGCCCGGAGGAAACAAAACCGCTGAGCGTGTTCTGAATGAGATTCATTCCAATCATCCTTTCCGTCTGTTCCGTATATGGTTCCGCCGTTGAGAGAGTCGCGAACAATATACCATATTCCGGGAAAATCGGAAAGCGGATGTTCGCTTTTCCGGCGCGGAGATGGTATAATACCCCTGTCACGAACCCGCGGCAGGAAAGCGGAACTACCGAAAAATGGAGGAAACCATATGACCCGTTTCAGTGAGATTCCCTATAAGCGCCCGGATATGGAAGGCCTGAAGGCCGCCATGGAGGAAGCGACCCGGAAGGTCCGGGAAGCGAAGGGTTACGAGGAGGTCCGCGAAGCGTATTTCGCGGTGCAGGAAAAGGAAACCGAAGCAGATACCATGTATACCGTCTGCTTTGTCCGCAATTCGATCGACACGACGGATCCGTTCTATGAAAGCGAGTTCGCGTGGCTGCGGGAGGCCGAAGCGCAGCTGATCCCGACCGGCAAAACCTGGCAGGAGGCGCTGGCCGGATCCCCGTTCCGCGGGGCGTTCGAGGCGGAGTTCGGCGCGCAGCTTTTCCGGAAGATCGACGCCGACCTTCTGACCAATGACGAAAAGATCATCGCCGATACGATCCGCGAGGGAGAACTGCGCCAGGCGTACCAGAAGGAGACGGCGGCCGCCTCGACGGAGTTCCGGGGAGAAAAGTGCAATTTCTACGGCCTGCTGAAGCACATGCAGAGCACGGACCGTGCGGAACGGAAGGAAGCGTTTGAGGCCTGGGCGGGGCTGTATGAAAAAATCAGCGGCACGCTGGAGGAGCAGTACGGCGAGATGGTCCGGCTGCGCGACGGGATGGCCCGGAAGATGGGTTTCGAAACCTATACCGATATGGCCTATATCATGCGCAAGCGTTTCGACTATACCCGGGAGGACGCCGCCCGGTTCCGGGAGCAGGTGCGGACGATCATTACCCCGGCGGTGGCGGAAATCCGGGAAGCCCAGCGGAAGAAGCTGGGTGTGGACGTGCTGCGCTATTACGACGAGGGAATCAAGTTTCCGGACGGCAACGCCCTGCCGATCGGCACCGCGAAGGAGCTGACGGAGAAGGCGCGGAAGATGTACCGGGAGATGAGCCCGGAGACCGGGGAGTTCTTTGATTTCATGGCCGAACACGAGCTGTTCGACCTGGAGACGAAGCCCGGCAAGCGGATGGGCGGATATATGACCTCCTTCCCGGCTTTCAGGGCGCCGTTCATCTTCAGCAATTTCAACGGCACCGAAGCGGACGTGGACGTGCTGACCCATGAGGCGGGGCACGCCTTCCAGGGCTACCTGGCCATGCGCTCCATTCCGGTGGCGGCGCTGCGCGGATCCACGTCGGAAATCAACGAAATCCATTCCATGTCCATGGAGCATTTTGCCTATCCCTGGATGGAATACTTCTTCGGCGGCCAGAAGGAAAAATATATCACGGCCCACCTCTTCGGCGCGCTGTGCACGATTCCGTACCTGGTCAGCGTGGACGAGTTCCAGCACGCGGTATACGCGGATCCCGGCATGACGCCGGCGGACTGGCGGAAGACGTGGCGGGAGATCGAAAAGAAATACATGCCCTGGCGCGACTATGACGGCAACGCGTTCCTGGAGGAGGGCGGTTTCTGGATGCAGAAGCAGCACATCTTCCTCTATCCGTTCTACTATATCGAATACGCGCTGTCCCAGATCTGCGCGTTCCAGTATTACGGCCGCATGAAGGAGGACCGGAAGGCGGCGTGGGAGGACTATCTGCGGCTGTGCCGCGCCGGCGGAACGAAGGGATATTTCGAACTGCTGGAGACCGGTAACCTGCTGAGTCCCTTCGGGGACGGCACGGTGGAGAAGAGCACCGCGCACGTGATCGCGGAGATCCGGGAACGGTATATCGGAGACTGACGGGGGAAAGCATGGAAACCATCAACGGTGAATGGATCATGAAAGGGTGCCGGCGGACGGACCGGGACTGCCTGCACTCGCCGGAGGACCTGCTGGCGCTGGTTCAGCAGGTCGGTTTCCTGCCGCTTTTTTCCAATGAAATCCCCGGCTTTTCGGTGGAGGAACACACGCCCGGCGCCGACTGGTGGACGGACGATCCGGCGACGGATCCATGGGCCTGGCGGCAGGTGCTGGCGTCCAATGAGTTCATCGCCTACGGCAAGTTCTTTGACAAAAAGGCCGGGTTCGTATCCCGGGACTGGTTCCCGGACTTCGCGAACTGGCGCCGGGACGGGTACGACTATGAAGGCATGTATGAAGACGGGAAGATGAAGCACCGGAACCGGCAGATCATGGACGCGCTGGAACCGGACGACCAGTGCCGGGGGCTGGAACTGTTGTCCTGTGACCTGAAAAAGAAGGCGGCGGTTGAAAAAGGCTTCGAAGGGGCGCTGACTGAACTGCAGATGCAGACCTTCCTGATCATGAGCGATTTCCGGCAGCGGAAAAACAAATACGGGGTCGGGTACGGCTGGCATGTGGCGGCGCTGATGACTCCGGAAACGAAATGGGGATACGACCGGGTGAACGGCTGCGGCCGGAAACCGGACGAATCCCGGGAGCGGATCCGGGAGCAGATCCTCCGCTTTTTCCCGGACGCCGCGGAAAAAGACATCGGAAAGGTCACGGGGATCCGGAATTAGATGGGCATTGCGGAGGAATACCGGGACGCCGTCGCGCGGCTCGGTGAAATCATCAGCCGGTCGAAACGGATCGTTTTCTTCGGCGGGGCCGGGGTATCCACCGCCAGCGGAATTCCGGATTTCCGGTCCCCGGAGGGCCTGTACGCGGAGGAATGGAACGGCCTGAGCCCGGAGATGATCCTGAGCAAGAGCTTTTTCTGGCTGCAGACGGAAACGTTCTTCGACTTCTACCGGAAACACATGCTGTTTCCCGGCGCGAAGCCGAACGCCGCCCACCGCTACCTGGCGGAGCTGGAAAAGGAAGACAGGCTCCGGGGAATCGTGACCCAGAATATTGACGGACTGCACCGCGCGGCCGGCAATATCCGGGTATACGAGCTGCACGGGAACGTGCACGAAAACCACTGCACGGAATGCAACGCGGCCTGGCCGATGGAGGCTGTCCTGCGTTCGGAGGGCATTCCCCGGTGCGAATGCGGCGGGATCATCAAGCCGGACGTCGTGCTGTATGGGGAACCGCTGGAAAAGTATGTGTGCATCGGCGCCCGGCGCGAGATCACCAACGCGGACACCCTGATCGTGGCGGGAACATCCCTTTCCGTGGAACCGGCGGCCTCCTTCATCGGGGATTTCCGGGGAAAGCACCTGGCGGTGATCAACCGGGAAGCCACGCCGGCGGACGAAAACGCGGAGATCCTGATCCGCGGGGATGTGGCGGAAGTGATGGAAATGCTCCCCGCTCCGGGGAAAAGGGACTGAAGCGCAGGCGCACGGACCTGCGTTTTCAGTTGCCGGGGATTGCCCCGCTGTGGTATTCTGAACGGGAATGGAAGAAAATGGCGGAAAGCCGGCAAAGAAGGGTTTCGGATGGAATATCGGATTGTCATGGCGACGGAGGCGGATACGGACGCGGTACTCCGTTTGTACCGGGAACAGGTCGGGCAGGAGTTTTGCTTCTGGAATGAGGATTATCCCGGAAAAGAGACGATCGCGTTTGACCTGTCCCGGGACGCGCTGTTTGTCATGAAAGACGAAAACGGCCGGATCATCGCCGCGATTTCCGCGGAAGAGGACGAGGACGTGAACCGGCTGGACTGCTGGACGGCCTCCCTGCAGCCGGGCGGGGAGTACGCCCGGCTGGCGGTTGCCCGCGACTGCCAGAACCGGGGACTGGCCCGGAAAATGGTCGTCCATATCCTGGGCGTACTGAAGGAGCGGGGATACCGGAGCGTGCACATCCTGGTGAACCGGGACAATATCAAGGCGATCCGATCCTATGCGCATATCGGGTTCCGTACGGCCGGGGAATGTGAGATGTACAACCAGCATTTCCTCTGCTACGAGAAGGAACTGTGAACGGAAAAGGCATCCGGAAGACGGCCTGAAAGGAAGAGGCGAATATGTCAGAATCAATCATCCGGAGAATCGACGGGGACGATCCGGAAATCGGGGAATTCATCCACCGGGAGTTTACCCGGTACGGCGAGCAGAACGGCGTAGTGCTGAACTATGACGAATTCTGCTTTGCCGCGTCGGATGAAACGGGAAAGATTACGGGCGTGATCACCGGACGGGCGTACTACAACGAGGTCCATATCGGGGACCTGATCGTGGTTGAATCCTGCAGGGGCAGCGGGCTGGGCAGCCGCCTGGTCCGCGCGGCGGAGGACGCCTACCGGGGCAGGGGATACGACGTGGTCACCCTGACGACGTTCGGGTTCCAGGCACCCGGGTTCTACAAAAAGCTCGGGTATCACCTGGAATTCGTCCGGGAGAACCCGGATCCGGCGCTCCGCAAGTATTTCCTGAGCAAGCGCCTGGAAGCGTAAAAAACCGGAAACATAAGAAAGCGGAGGGAGAAAAATGGACGTATTCGAAGCCGTTGCGCAGAGGCACAGCTACCGGGGAAAATTCAGCCCGGCACCCGTTCCGCGGGAGGACCTTGTAAAGATCATGCAGGCGGGACTGGACGCGCCTTCCGGATGCAATAAACAGACCACCAGCCTGATCGCGGTGGACGATCCCGAAGTCCTGGAAAAGCTGCGTGAAGTGATCGATCCGCCGATTGCGGAAACCGCCCCGGCGGCCATTTGCGTCCTGACGCAGCGGATCAACGCGTACCGGGACAGGTGCTTCGCGGTCCAGGATTATTCCGCGGCAATCCAGAACATGCTGCTGGCCATCGTATCGCTGGGCTACCAGAGCTGCTGGTATGAGGGGCATATCACGGACACGGACGGAATCGGAGCAAAGATGGCGAAGATCCTGGGCGTACCGGACGGGTATGAGCTGGTCTGCTTCCTGCCGGTCGGGATCGCGGAGGGAAAGCCGGCGGTTCCGGGGAAGAAGCCCTTCGGGGAAAGGGCATGGTTCAATGCTTTTCCCGTCCCGGAAAACGGTTCAGCCCGGTGACCGCGGGAGAAAAAACGGATTTCGCATTTTGAGTTCAGGAAGGCTTCTGAGATGAAACGCCGGATTGCAGAAACAATTGTCCGTTACCGGATCCTGATTCTGATCCTTACGGTGCTGGCCGCGGGATGGAGCGCGACCCGGATCAGCGCTACCCATATCAATTATGACCTGACAAAGTACCTGTCCGAAAACACGATGACCCGGAAGTCCCTGGAGATCATGAAGGAGGAGTTCGGCTCCTCCGAGCAGCTGCGCCTCGTGTTTTCCGGACAGGACGGGGAAGCCATGGACGGATATGCGGCCGCGCTGAAGGATATAGAGGAAATCCGGACGGTTCAGTACAGGCCCGGCGAGGACGAACGGGAAGCGGACGGGACCACCTGGCAGATGGTGACGGTGACACTGGCCGACTGCGACACGGCGGAACTGGTTACGCGCCTGCGCGGGATGTTCCCGGAAGCCGGCGGCTGCCTGGTCGCCGGCAGCGCCGCGAGTCAGCTGGATATCCAGAAAAGCGTCGGCGCCGAGATTCCCGGCGTGATGGCCGTCGCCGCGGCGGTCGTGCTGGCGGTCCTGCTGCTGACCAGCCACGCCTGGCTGGAGCCGCTGGTCCTGCTGATCGTTTTCGCCCTGTCCATCCTGATCAATATGGGCACCAATTTCCTGTTTCCGGATGTTTCGTTCATCACGTTCGCAGTCTGCCCGATCCTCCAGCTGGCATTGTCCATCGACTACGCGATCATGCTGCTGCATACCTGGAACGCGCTGCGCGATGAAGGAATGAGCCCGGAAGAAGCCATGACCGGGGCGCTGACGGAATGCTTTATGCGGATTACCTCCAGTGCCGTGACCACGATCGCCGGCCTGATGAGCCTTTTGTTCATGAGCTTCACGATCGGCTTCGATATCGGCATGGTACTGAGCAAAGGCATCGTGATCAGCATGCTCAACGTGTTCCTGCTGATGCCTTCCGTTACCCTGCTGCTGGCCGGCCCGCTGGGGAAAACCAGGCACGCTCCGGTCCGGCTGGGCGGTGAAAAGCAGGGACGCCTGATCTGGACCCACCGGAAGGCCGTCGCCGCGGTGATGCTCCTGGTCGTCGCGTGCGGCGCGTTCCTGACCACCCGGAACGTATACAGCTTCACGGAAAGCGCTTCGATGCGGGACAGTGAAACCGACCGGGTCAACCGGATATTCGGCGCGTCCAATCCGCTCGTGCTGCTGGTGCCCGGAGGCCCGGACGCGGAGGATTTCGACCGCCAGCGGGAACTGGTCCGGGAACTGCAGGCGGCGGTCCGGGACGACGGCAGCCCCGCGGTCAAGGAAGTCAAAGCCATGGTCACGACCGGGGAGGCGGCGCTGAAGGAATACACGCCGGCGGAGGTCGCGGAGATGACCGGCATCGGCGAGGACACGATACAGCGCTTCTTTGACATGATGGGTTCGGGGAATACGCTCCGGGCGGACCGGCTGCTGGACGCCGCGGCGCTTTTCGCCGGGGACAACGGGACGGTCAGGGAACTGAAGGAAGCCCTGGACACCGCCAGGGGCGCGTTTATCGGGAAACACTATGACAGGATCCTGGCGGAACCGTCGTTCACGGCGGCGGATCCGGATTTCCGGACCACCATGGACCGCGTCCTGGACGCGGCGTCCTCCGTGTACGGGGACGACTGGTATATCACCGGAAACGCCATGTCGGTCTACGATATCGGCAGCGCGTTTCACGGAGACCTGATGAAGGTGAATCTGATTACGCTGGCGGCGATCCTGCTGGTGGTCATGGCCAGCTTCCGGGCGGCGCGCCTGCCCGTATTGCTGGTCCTGGTCATTGAAGGAGCCATCTGGGTGACCATGGGGATCAACCGGATCACCGG
This sequence comes from Clostridiales bacterium, assembly GCA_024695415.1. Taxonomy (GTDB): domain Bacteria; phylum Bacillota; class Clostridia; order Christensenellales; family Aristaeellaceae; genus Aristaeella. Next base: position 55,004 of record JAILIE010000142.1, read on the forward strand.
TCAGCCGATCTTCTTTATTTCCTACCTGATCTGCCTGTCCATCCAGATGGGCGCCACCATCGATTACGGGATTCTGCTGTGCGATCAGTACCGGACGCTCCGGCGGAAGGGAGCAGCACCGAAGGAAGCCCTGTCCGCCGCCCTCGGAAAGGCCCTGCCGACCGTGGCGACATCCGGGATTATCCTGGTAACCGCCGGATTCATTATCGGGAAGATGTGCAGTATTTACTATATTTCCAGTATCGGGCTGCTGGTCTCCCGGGGCGCGCTGATATCCGGGATCCTCGTGGTGACCCTGCTGCCTGCCCTGCTGGCCCTGTGCGACCGGATGATTATCCGGGAACCGTTCCCGCTGAAACGACAAAGGAGGAACCGGGCGTGACCGTCTATTTCCCGAACTGGAATATCCATTCCGACCGCCGCAGCCAGGTCAGATACCTGCCGTGGGACCGGCTGGACTGCGTCAACCACGCCTTCTGGCACGTGGTTCCCCGGGACGGCGGCTATTCCGTCGAGTCCACCGATTTCAAGGCGGACGCGGATCCGGACAACCCGGACGCGCATTTCCGGCAGTACGCGGAATGCGCCGCGAAATATCCGGATAAAAAGATCCTGCTTTCCATCGGCGGATGGACCGACTGCGGGTATTTCTCCGAAATGGCGCTGACCGCCCAAAACCGGGCGTCCTTTATCCGAAGCTGCCTGGAGACGCTGGAAGCCTGGCCTTTCCTGTCCGGCCTGGACATCGACTGGGAGTATCCCGGCGTGGCCCGGGAGCCCGGGCATAACGGGGACGAAGGAAACCCGGTCCGGGGAGACGACCGGACCAACTACACGCTGCTTCTGAAAGAACTCCGCGAGGCGATGGACGCGCGTTTCGGCCCGGGAAAGATCCTGACCGTCTGCGCGGGAGCGCCCGTCGGGACGCTTTCCATGCAGGACTACGCGTCACTGCATCCCTATGTGGACCGGATCAACCTGATGACCTACGATATGGCCGGTTCCTGGAACGATCACACCGGGCACCAAACGGCGCTGCGCGGACCGGGCTCGGCGGAGACGGCGGTGCAGTACCTGCTGGAGCAGGGAGTGCCGGCGGAAAAGATTGCCATCGGTTCCCCGCTGTACAGCCACGGATGGAAGCTGCGCGGGACGGAGGGAAGTCCGGTGGGCGCGCCCGCGGACGCGGCGGAGAAAGGCGGCCGGACATGGCGCAGACTGCTTCCCATCGAGCGCTCCGCAGTCCCGGAAGGCACACCGGGATGGCATACCGGCTATGACGGGGAGAAGGAAGCGGCCTGGCTGTGGAACGACGATCCCGTCTCCTCCGACTATCTGATGTTCCTGACCTATGAAAGCGCCCGGTCCCTGGACGCCAAGCTCAGATATATCCGGGAAAACGGGCTGGGCGGACTGATCGTCTGGGAAGCCTCCGGCGACAGCATGGACGAGGACTGGCCGATGATTACCCGGATGTATCACGGGCTTCATCCATGAATCCAAACAAACTGAAATACGGCGCGGAAGATTTATCCGCGCCGAAAAAAGAACCAGGCCGTCATCCGGAAGAATGGCGGCCTGGTTTTTCAGATGGCAATGCCCCTGTTTTCGCTTTTATTTCGCCTGCCGGTCGATTGCTTCCCACAGGCCGTTCAGGTAGGCGGCCCCGAGCGCGCGGTCGTACAGCCCGTACCCCGGCCGGCCTTCCTCGTCCCAGATCATGCGCCCGTGGTCCGGCCGGACATAGGTGTCCGGACAGGTCTCGTGGATCGCCTTCATGATTTCGTACATGTCCAGGTCGCCTGTGGAGGACAGGTGCGCCGCTTCCCGGAAATGGTGGTATCCCAGATACTTCACGTTCCGCACGTGCATGGCGCCGATCCGGTTCATCTTTCCGAAGTGGCGGATAATCGCCGGGATATCGTTGTCCGGATTGCTGCCCAGGGAACCGGTGCACAGGCACAGCGTGTTCGCCGGGCTGTCATGCAGCTTCACCATGATGTCGAAATCCTCCTGGCTGTGGGTGATCCGCGGCAGGCCGAAGATCGGCCAGGCGGGATCGTCCGGATGGCACGCCATGCGCACGCCCGTCTCCTCACACACCGGAATCACCGCGTCCAGGAAGTATTTGAAGTTCTTCCGCAGGTCGTCCGGCCCGATATTCCTGTACTGCTTCAGGGTGGTTTCCAGCAGTGCCAGGCGCTCCGGCTCCCATCCCGGCAGCGTGAATCCCTTGCTGCCCTCCGCGGTCCGGCGGACGATTTCCAGCGGGCCCATTTCCCCCAGGTCCTTCTCGTCGAAGTACAGGCTGTTGCTTCCGTCCTCCGGGATCACCCGCGCCAGGTCGGTGCGCAGCCAGTCAAACACCGGCATGAAGTTGTAGATGATTACCTTCACGCCCTGCCGGGCCAGCATACGGATGGTGGATATATAGTTCGCGATGTATTCGTCGCGGGAGGGAACGCCCAGCTTGATGTCCTCGTGCACGTTGACGCTCTCGATGACCTCGATCTCCAGCCCGGCGTCGTTCACTTCCTTTTTCAGGGCGGCGAACTCCTCCTCCGGCCAGTCCACGCCCGCCGGCTTCTCCAGCAGGCCCATCAGGCCGGTCATGCCCGGAATCTGCTTCACGTACTTCAGCGGGATCGGATCCGTCTGGCTTCCATACCAGCGAAAAGTCATTTTCATCGTTCAGGCGCTCCTTTTTCTTGCTTGAATTCGTGTGTTGACGGCGGAAAACGGTCAGGAGGACGACAGATCCCGGAATGAGATGATCTCATCCTTCTGATGATACTATTTAACCATATTCGCTCCGGACAGTCCACGGTTTCAGCACACATTATATATTGAAAATACCATCAAAGCAAATATAATGAAAAACATGAGCGGAACACCACGACCGGAGAGGATGAACACCTGTATGAACGAAGAAAACGCCCGGACGCCGGAATCCATTGCCGGAATCCTGGGAAACGCGTCCGGAACGACAGACGACCTGGGGAAATCCGGGGCCCGGGTATTCCTGTATGCGGATTACGTCCTGAAAGTCCGGCCCGCGGGCGGATGGGAAACCGTGGATACACGGATCCTCCGGTGGCTGGCGGGGAAGCTTCCGGTTCCGGAAGTGGCCGCGCACGAGGTCCGGGATGGGCTGGACTGGCTGCTGATGACCCGGATCAGGGGAAAGATGCTGTGCGATCCTTCCGTCATGGAAAATCCCGCGCTGCTGCTGGACTGCATGGCGGAAGCCCTGCATATGCTGTGGTCTGTTCCCGCGGAAGGCTGCCCCTTTATCCGGCCGGTGAAGGAGAACCTGGATCACGCCGAAAAAGCGATCCTGTCCGGCAGGTTCGATCCGTCGGACTGTGAGCCGGAAACCTTCGGGCCGGGCGGGTTTGCCGATCCGGCGGAGCTCCTGGAATGGCTGAGGAACCATCAGCCGGAAGAGGACAGCGTACTGACGCACGGCGATTTCTGCCTGCCGAACCTGTTTACGGACGGGAAGCGTTTCAGCGGTTTCATCGACCTGGGAAGCGCCGGGATATGTGACCGGTGGATGGATCTTGCCCTGGGATGGCGGAGCCTGAAGCATAACAGCGACGGGCACTACGGAAAGATCTATCCGCGAATCAACCCGGACGATCTGTTCCGGGCCGCGGGGGTTCCGAAGGATGAGGAGAAACTGCGGTATTATATCCTGCTGGACGAACTGAACTGAAAACCGGTTCCCAAACGCCGGAAACCGGTCCGCCATGGATTCCGGGATCAACCCACACCATAACAGAACCATACAGCAAGGGGGCAGGCCGCAGCCTGCCCCCTGCCCGTATCGCGCGGACGGTTTATTCTTTTTCGGAATCGTCCGGATTGACTTCTACCGTGGGGATATCCTCTACCGCGCCGCTCTCGCCGGCGGGCTCCTCTTCATTCTCTTCGCCGGGAGCGCATTCTTCGGGATCGTCGGCCGACAGCGTATCCCAGGCCTTCTTCACTTCATCACTGACTGTCTTTACAGCCTTTTCGGCTGTGCCGGCGACGGTATCCGCGGCTTTCTTCACGGCCTTGCCGATATCCACCCCTTTGCCTTCCTCATTCTCCAGATGGAGGCTGCATCCCAGAAGCGGAGCGATCACCATGCCGGCGATGCTCATCTTCGGAGCGATCAGCAATCCGGGAAGAGCCAGAATTCCGGGCATATTGACGAGTTCCTTGCCATCCCGTTCGACCTTTACGCGATAAGCGGTCAGTTCATCCACAAAGTTCTTCATGTTCGTTCCTCCTTCCGCGGAAATCATGATCCTTTCGATCCGGTATCCTTTTTCCGCTCCAGTTTAATCGTGTACCGTACGGGAAGGGGGCCGTACACCTCATCCCCCCCGGTACGTATACAGGATAACCGGATCCGGGGCAGAAAAACAGGGATAGAAGAGAGAAATACGATCCTCTATTTTTCCAACCGGACGCGTAAACGCCGGAAAGGATATCATTCCTTTCCCTGCGTTTCGGGTTGTTTTCCTCCTTTCAGGACAATCACCGCGTCCGGATCGAACTTCCGGTCCATTGTATGGGCGGCCTTCCGGTTGGCAACGGTATCGAAAACAATCGAGAAATTGTAGTCCGGCGGGTAAAGCTCAGCGGCCGGGACAAGAAGCTTCAGCCGGTTGTGGCGTACGGTCATCTTCACTCCTTGCAGCTGGATCACGACATTGCCCTCATCATCCGCGGGCCGGTATACGATCGCGTTCTTTTTGTCCGGCAGCAGCTGGACGCTGTCGCCCACGCAGAAATGTTCAAAGCTGCCTTCCGCCTTTTTCTCCAGGCGCTGCAGGCGGGTGACGGGGATAGGCATGGCTTTGTGCCGCGCTTCCTGCGCCGCGCCCGGCCCGCGGTCCGCGACCTGCCGGGCCCTGTCCAGCAGGCCTTCATCCATGCCGAGCCTGCGGGCAATCTCAATTGCGCAGCTTTTTCCGCTTTTACCCAGTTCCAGCCGGTAAAGCGGCATCAGGGACGCACGGTCAAACGCCATCCGGGCGGAGATCACGTGTTCGGTCTGCTCTGCCCATTGTTTGATCTGTGGATCATGGGTGGTGACCAGGAAGAAACATCCGCGCCGGAGCAGTTCCTCCAGGATCGCGGCCGCCAGGCCGGAACCTTCCGCGGGGTCGGTGCCGCTGCCGAGTTCATCCAGCAGGACCAGGCTGTCCCGGCTGCATTTCCGGAGAATCCGGATGACATTGGTCATATGGCCGGAAAAGGTGGAAAGGTTCTGGCTGATGCTCTGGCTGTCGCCGATATCGCACAGGACGCGGTCCATCATCCCGATGACGGTTCCTTCCGCGCAGGGAATGTGCAGCCCGCTCTGTGCCATCAGGGTCAGCAGGCCCACGGTTTTCAGGCAGACGGTCTTTCCGCCGGTGTTCGGCCCGGTGACAGCGATGCCGGTGTCCGGCAGGGAAAGCTCCAGGTTCAGCGGTACGCAGGCGGCACGGTCCAGCAGGGGATGCCGGGCGTCCACCAGGCGGATCCTGCGCTCCGCGGTAATCTCCGCGGGCCGGGCACCCATCTCCAGGCTCAGTTTTGCCCGGGTAAAAAGAACGTCCAGATCCGTCATGACCCGGATCGCGCTGCGCAGGGAATCCGCTTCGGAAGCGACCCGGTTGCTGAGCTCCCAGAGGACCCGGCGCTCTTCCGTATCAATATCCATCATCAGCTGATCAAGTTCCCCGCGGAGGGCCTGGACGGCGGAGGGCTCAATAAAGACAGTGGTTCCCTTGCCGGAAGCGTCGACAAGGCGTCCGGGGAATTGCGCCTGGAAGCGCTTCTGCACCGGAACGACATAACAGCCGCTGCGCCGGGTGATATAACTGTCCGCCAGCTCTTTCCGGTGGTGGAGAATGATCTGATTCAGCTTTTCACGGATGCGCTGTTCCGTATGCTCTTTCCGGCGCCGAAGATTCCGGAGCGCGGGGGAGGCGTCGTCCAGGATCGCATCCTCCCGCACCGAACGCTCGATATCTTCTTCCAGCGAGGTCAGGTCCGGCAATTCGGTATGCCAGGAGGCAATGCCGGCACTATAGCCCTGTACGTTCTGCAGATAGCGGCACAGACGCCGGACAGCGGTACAGAAACGGGCGACTGAAGCAAGCTGCGCGGGCAGCAGCATGCCGTCCCGGAGCGCTTCGTTCAGGCCCTCTTCCGTTCCTTCTGTTTCCGCCAGCGGCGGTGTGCCGGCGCCTTCCATGACGCGGCGCGCGGCGGTGGTTTCTTCCATCCGGGCGCGGCAAAGCCCTTCATTCATGAGCGGAGCGGTATCCGCCAGAATCCGGCGGGCCGCCCGGGAAACGGCCTGGTCTTTCAGTTGTTCGATGATCTGATCAAAACCGAGTGATATCATATCCTGTGTCATGATGGTTTCTCCTGTTCGTTTCGGTATATGACATGAACAGGAACCGGAGAAGGCGGCACAGGGAAAACGCAAACAAAAAAGTGCCCGGTTTCCGTCTGTACCGCGCCATGGCATCAGCAAACAAGCGGTCATGTCACCGCTTTATTTCATTCGCCATGTTCCCCGTTACAGAACAGTCTCCAAACACACCTCGTACGCAGGATTGCCTGTTTGAATCAGGATCACTGCCAGGCAGATTATAGGGGGACTGAAACGGACTTGTCAACAGTTTCCCGGCATGAAACGAAAAAAGACGCTTGACAAGTCACAATTCCCCGCCTATAATAATTGCGCACAAGTAAATTGTGCAAGATCATGTAGCATTCGGGAGATGAGACGGAGATGGAAGCAAAGAACCTGACCTATGAAAGCGTTAAGCTGTGCAACCAGGTCTGTTTTCCATTGTATGCCTGCTCCAAGGAAATGATCCGGCAGTACGGGCCGCTCCTGAAGGAAATGGACCTGACCTATACGCAGTATCTGGTGATGATGGTCCTGTGGGAAAGGCAGACGGTATCCTCCCGGGAGCTGTCAGAGTGCGTTCACCTGGATTACGGCACCCTGACGCCTGTGCTGAAACGGCTGGAGCATGCCGGCTACATTCAGCGGACACGTTCGCCCGAGGACGAGCGCCTGCTGACGCTGACACTGACCGAGTCCGGAAAAAGCCTGCGGGACCAGGCAGTTTCCATTCCCCCCGCCATCGCGGAATGCATGGGACTGACCCCGGAGGAATTCCAGGCCCTGTATGCGCTGACGTACAAAGCGCTTCGCCACATGGAAGAAAACAATACCATCAAATAAAAACGGAGGGAAAAACGATGAAAAACGTGTATGATTTCACAGTGAAGGACAGGACGGGAAACGAAGTGAGCCTCGGCGATTACACCGGGAAGGTGCTGCTGATCGTCAACACGGCTACCGGCTGCGGCTTCACCCCGCATTATGACCCCCTGGAGGCGATGTATAAGGAATTCCGGGACCGGGGATTCGAAATCCTGGATTTTCCCTGCAATCAGTTCGCGAACCAGGCCCCCGGTTCGGAGGATGAGATCCATGAATTCTGCACGCTGAAATTCGGCACGGAGTTTCCGCAGTTCGCCAAGATCGATGTCAACGGAGAGGACGCTGACCCGCTGTTCGCGTATCTGGCGACCGAAAAGCCGTTCGCCGGTTTCGGAAAAGGCCTGAAGAACGCCGCGCTGAACAAATTCGCGGATATGAACAACCGGAAATTCGGCGAGAAGGCGTACATCAAATGGAATTTCACGAAGTTCCTTGTCAACCGGAACGGCGAAGTCGTCGCGCGCTTTGAGCCCACGACCGATATGGAGGAAGTCCGGGAGGCTGTCGCTGCCGCGCTGTAAAAGAACGCGGATGTGCCATGAACGGTTACAGGCGATTGCGGTATATCTTCACGGCCGGGAATCGTATATGATCCTTTCGCAAGGGGAGCGGGAAAAGTGTCAGTCCCGCAGGCGGTGAGGCAAAGCCGGAAGGAACCCGGACGGGTCCGTCGGAACGGACGGGAGATCTGCTCTGTAGATTTTCCCGGAAAGAATACGGAAGGAGCAACCCCATGGGATACCGAAACGCGCAGGACATTTTCCCGGAAGGGCTTTTGCGGCAGATCCAGCGTTATGTGGCCGGTGAGACGATCTATATTCCGGCCGGGGACGAGCGGAAAGCCTGGGGTGAAACATCCGGATACCAGCGCTATATCCGGGAAAGAAACGGGGAAATCCGAGCGGCTTTCGCGGACGGCCGGACGATTGAGGAACTGATGGAAAAATACGCGCTCTCCTACGATTCCATCAAACGGATCGTATACAACAGAAAGGAGACCGCTATGCTGAAATACGGCGCAACCCTGTCCGCCGCGAAAGCCTATGCCGAAGCGGGGAAACTGGATGCCTGGATCCATCTGTACCTGAATGAGGAAGGACGGAATATTCCCTTCTCGGACGGCCTGAAGCTCTTTGACCGGTATTATATCAGCCCGGCGCTGTTTCCGGTCAGTTTATTCAGACGCTGCACCGGACCGGAACCGGAGATGAAATACCGGATCGACCGGGACTGGTGGGATCATCGCATCCGGGAACTGGAGAAGGCTATTCCGGAAAACGGCGATCTGCCCCCGCTGATCGTCCATTATGTCGACGGGGAGTTCGAACTGAACGACGGAAACCATCGCCATCAGGCATATGAGAACCTGGGGATCGAGAAGGCCTGGGTCATCATCTGGATTACAGAGAAGGAAGAACTGGACGACTTCATGGAGAAATACGGCAGTTATGTCAGTGACTGCCGGATCATCCGGAGATAAGGCGGTGAAAGCGATATGAAACTGTTTATTATTTCCGGCACCTGCGGGGCGGGCAAGTCCACCGTGAAGGATAAACTGGCGGCCATCCTCGATCCGGAACGGTACGCGTGTGTCGACTCGGATGAGACGGGGCTGAACTGGTGGGATTACGCCGGAACAGACCGTGAAACCCAGTACGGCGCGGATACCCTGAAGGCCGCCTTCCGGATGGCCGGCAAAAGGGATCTGGTCTTTGTCACCTGCATGGTACCGCAGGATTACATGACAAAAACAACGGTGCCGGAAGAACTGGAGGCAACGTATTACATCGCGCTGTGGGCACCGGACGGGGTGATTGAGCAGCGCCTGCGCGCCCGGCCGAAGGAGCGGGGATTCACTTCGGACGAGGTGATCCGGCCGCACATTGAGTACAATCAATGGATCGGAAGGAACCGGGGCAAGTACCAGCTGTTCATCAGCAACGAAGCGCAGAGCGAGGAAGAGACCGCAAGGATCATTATGGAATATATCCAGGCCCTGGGGAAATAAGTCCGGACGGATTCCGGATATTTCAGAAGTATCCGGAATCTTTCCGCGTTCTGCCGGAGGGAACCGGAAAACAGACGGAGTGAAGCATCGGGGGTGTTGATTTGGACCACGGGAAAATCATGAAGCGCTGCTATGAACTGGCAGTCCAGGCAGGAAAGAAGGGATTTGATACCTTCGGCGCCGTGCTGGTTCATGACGGGGAGATCCTGGAGGAAGCGGAGAACACGGCGGACTGGGAAAAGGGGATCTTCGGCCATGCGGAGTTCAACCTGGTCCACAAGTGCGCAAACCGTTACCCCGACGCCGTTCTGAAGGAATCGACGCTGTATACCAGCTGCGCGCCCTGCGAACGCTGCCTTTGCGCAATCGCGTCACTGGGTGTGGAGAATGTCGTCTTCGGCGTCTCATATGAAGCTTTTTCGCAGCTGACTCCCGGTGACGCGCTTCCGCTGGACAGGGAGGGCCTGCTGGGGAAACTCGGCATCCGGATGAAACTGAGCGGCCCTGTACTGGAAGACGAAGGAATGCATGTTTTTGAATGGTGGGGCGGAGAGTACCGGCCGCTGGAGGACCTGATCGCGGAAATGGCGGAAATCAAAGCCGCGGATAAAACCAGGGAAGGGCAGGTACTCCTTCGCTTCGCGGAGGAAAAAGACCTGCCGGAAGTCATCCGGACATGGCCTTCGGATCACCGGCCTGTACCGGAGGAAGAGGCGCGCGGCGCGATCTCCTATATGCGTGACAGCCGCGCGAAAAACAAAAAGGGATCTATCAGCCATCTCTGCCTGGCAGTCTGCAGGACGGATGATCCGGATACAATCATGGGCTGGTGCGGACTGGACGGCCGGAGAAACCATACGGAACCGGAAATCTTTATCCTGCTGGATGAAGAATACCGCAACAGGGGATACGGTACACAATGCGTGAAAGAACTGCTGCGGATGGCCGCGGAGGATTATGACCTTTCCAGCGTGCACGGGGGATGCGACAAGGACAATACCGCTTCCCGACGGGCCATGGAAAAGGGCGGAATGGTTCAGTACGGCACGGAAGACAACGGGGATCCGCTGTTCCGGTTTACCGCAAAAAAGAAAGGCTGACGATGCCTGCCGAAGCATCTGTGACGGCCGGGCAAGCCCTATAGTAACAGTGAAAACCTGATTGATCCGCCACGGGATACCCCGTGGCGTTTTGAATTCCGGCCATGCGCGGAACATGCGGAGGCGGGACGAAGCGGGATTCATAACTCATACCGACAGTAGATTTAATAATTTCCTGACAGTACGAATTGTATGTTCACTTTCCCGCGCCCTTCCGATATAATCATCTTCAGAAACGGGAGGAGGCCGAACGATGGAGATGAAACTGGCGGAGAATATCCGCAGATTCCGCAAGGAACGGAAACTGACGCAGGAGCAGCTTTCAGAGGCGCTGGGAGTGACGCCCGGAGCGGTATACAAATGGGAAGCGAAACTGTCGGTGCCGGAACTGAACCTGATCATGGAGATGGCGGATTTTTTCGATACCTCCGTAGACGTCCTGCTGGGGTATGAAATGAAAGACAACCGCCTTGAAATGACTGTAAAGCGCTTGCAGGAATATCGCCGGGAGAAGGATCCGGAAGGCCTCGCGGAAGCGGAAAAGGCGCTGAAAAAATACCCGAACTCTTTCGCGGTAATCCAGGAGTGCGCACAGATGTTCGCCTGTTTCGGGTGCGAAATCCATCACAGGGATCATCTGCTCCGCGCGCTGGGACTGCTGGAAAAGTGCCGCCTGCTGCTGGAGCAGAACACCGACCCGAGGATCAGTGAACAGACGCTTTTCGGAGAAATGGCAACCGTCTATCTGGGCCTGGATGAAACGGACAAGGCGATTGAGCTGATGAAAGCGCATAACTCAGGCGGAATGTTCAATCACAGAATCGGCTTCAGCCTGACCCAGAAGGAGAAAACGGAGGAAGCGGTCCCGTTTCTGTCGGAAGCCCTGGCGAACATGGTGATCGAACTGATCTACATTATCCTGGGATATATCAACGTCTTCTTTGAACGGAAAGACTATGCTTCCGCTGAAGCTATCCTGCGCTGCGGAACAACATTCCTGCTGGGACTGCGAAAGGAAGGCAGGGCCAATTATCTGGACAAGATCAACAGCGGACTGCTTGCCGCCCTGGCCGGCGCGCAGTTCCTGTCCGGACGGAAGAAAGAAGCACGGGCTTCCCTGGAACAGGCCCGTGATCTCGCAGCATTTTTTGACGCTTCCCCGAGCTATGACGAAAGCGATATCCGCTTTATCACCCGAATTGAAGGGGCCGGCGCCTATGACGACATCGGAGCGACCGCGCTGGATGTAGTCAATAAAGTGGTAAGCGGCGTGGAGAATGAATCCTTTGCCGCACTGTGGGAATCCATCCGGAATAAGGAGAAAGAAAGCAATGAATAAAAAAGAACCGCAGGCGCTGAGACGCCCTTTTATCAAAGAACTGTTCCGAAACAACCGGTTCAACCTTGCGATGACCGTGCTGGCCGCCCTGCTTGGCGCTGCGGCGCAGCTGGTGATTTCGTGGCTGATCAAGGAGGTTGCCGATCTGATCTCCGGCGACAGTTTATACAGCTTTGGTACGCTTCTGCTGATTGCGGGAGGAGGCTTCGCGCTTTTCGCCCTGGCATGGATGCTCGACCGGGTATTCCTTTCCGAATTCCGGGCCAAAGCAATGAAACAGTACCGGGAATACGTCTTCGACCGGCTGATGGAGAAAGGCATCCAGGCCTTCTCCGGGGAGAATACTTCGCTTTACATTTCCGCCCTGTCCAACGACGTGAACACGATTGAGCAGGATTTCGTCGGAAAGCTGCAGAGCACGATCCAGGTCGGCATTACGTTTGTCGGCGCGCTGGGCATGATGCTCTGGTACAGCCCTCTTCTGACGCTGATCGCGATCGGTTTTTCCCTGATTCCCATCCTCGTCTCCGTCGTGCTCGGCGATAAAGCGGCAAAAGCGGAAAAGAACCTTTCCGATCAGAAGGAAAGCTACACCGGTATCCTGAAGGACGCGCTCGCGGGCTTTCCGGTCATTAAAAGCTTCAAGGCGGAGCAAAGCATTACCCGCCTGCATGGCCGCAGCAGTGAAAGCGTCGCGGACGCGTCCAGGAAACGTACACGCGTCAACGTGATGGTCGGTTATTCCTCCGGTATTGCCGGGGCGGTCCTGCAGTTCGGCGTATTCTTTGTGGCTGCCGCGCTGGCCCTTTCCGGCAAGGGAATTACCGCCGGTACCGCCATCGTTTTCGTGCAGCTTCTGAACTATGTCCTGGGCCCCATCCAGACATTCCCGGTATTCTTCGCGGGGATGAAAGCCTCCTTCAGCCTGATCGACAAACTGGCGGAAGCGCTCCGGAAAAACGTGCCGGACGAAGGGGAAACGGTGGCTCCGGACCTGACCTCCGGTATTTCAATCCGGGACCTCAGCTTTGCCTATGAGGAAGGGAAAAGCGTACTGAACGACATCGATATGGAGATGAAAGCCGGCGGATGCTACGCGCTTGTCGGCGGATCCGGCAGCGGCAAGTCCACCATCCTGAACCTGCTGATGGCTTCCTCCAGGGATTACCGGGGCGAGATCCTTTACGACGGAAAAGAACTGAAGACCGTTTCCGCTTCTTCCCTTTATGAACTCGTCTCGATCATTCAGCAGAATGTATTTGTTTTCAACAGCACGATCCGCAACAATATCACGATGTTCTCCGATTTCCCCGAAGAGGAAATTGAACGCGCGATCCGCCTGTCAGGTCTCTCCGGACTGATCCGGGAGAAGGGCGAGGACTACCTGTGCGGTGAAAACGGCTCCGGGCTCTCCGGCGGTGAGCGCCAAAGGATTTCCATCGCCAGGGCGCTTCTCCGGAAGACGCCTGTGCTTTTCGTGGATGAAGCCACAGCGTCCCTGGATGCCGAAACCTCCTTTGAGGTGCTGGACGCGATCCTGAAGCTCGACGGTTATACCCGTATCATTGTGACCCACGACCTGGATGAAAGCATCCTGCGCCGCTGCACCGGGCTGTTTGCCCTGAAAAACGGCGTGGTATCGGAACAGGGAAGCTTCAGCGAGCTGATGGAACAAAAAGGCTATTTCTACTCCCTGTATACGGTCGCGCAGGGAGCGTGACACAAATCCGGGCAGTGGATGCTGCCCGGATTCTCTTTCTGTTGTAGTCTGAAGCCGGAAATACGGCGATAAAGAAAAAAGGGAATACCGACGGCAAACGGCGCAATGGCCGCGTATACCGGAGAAAGACGCAGGGATACTGAAACCGGAAAGGGCGGGAATAAAATAACAGTTTATACCATCATGGATCCATTCAATTCCGCTATGGCCATTTCACAATGGTTCAGCGGAAACAGAATCATGAACGCCTGTTATTCTCTGTATAAATATCCTCCAAATCAACGCCCAGTGCCTCAGCGACAGCCACAGCATGCGCAAGAGGAACATCACCACAGCAGGCAATATACTCTCTCAGCTTTTTCACGGGGACCCCGCTTGCAATGGACAGCCCTGTCAGGTCCCAGCGGTCTGACCGTATGATATCGCATATAATCCCCACTTCGAATCTGCCCATCCTTACTGCACCCTCCTCTGATTTGCGCTTTCGATGGTGCTTTTATTTTCCGGCATTTCAACGCGTAACGAGGCATTCATGCCTTTTCCCCCGCTCCTTCGATGCGCACGATCCGCAGCACGTCCCCGGTCTCTTCCGTGATGATCCGCAGCCCGCAATCCCATCGTCCCAGAAGTTTGCGGTCCGCGTAAATTTCGGCCGTCCGCCCGTCGCTTTTGATCGTGTAGCGATGGTTATAAAACGCCGCACTGTATTCATAAGGTTTGCCTGTGCCAAGGCTGAACCAGACCTGGCCAAGATACGGGCGGATTCCGTAGTGATGCGCCGTGTATTCCAGACAGGCGAGCATGGCAGGTCCGTATGCGTCCTGAACGGACTCACCGCTGTCCGCGTCCAGGGGCAGATGGGTGTCCGCGTTCACCAGGGATGCCCTTCCTGTAAACGGGTCGTATTGCTGGGTAAACCGGCAGTCATTCCGGCTGACCGTGTCGATGAGTTTCTGCCCCAGAACCGTCACAACCGGATAAAAGCCATATCGTTCAAGCGCCAGAATGGCCCGCTGGTATGTCAGCCCTTCAGGCTGTCCGCTCCAGTTGTTTTCCGGCGCGTTGCGGAAAGCCGGATCATTGGCTGCCACGCTGGGAAGCGGGAAAGGCGTCCAGAATTCCGACGCGTTCAGCAGGTGCTCTTTCACAAACCGGTCCGCCATACGGGGAGAGATACTGCCCCAGTACATGCACCGCAGGGTGTTGTGGCAGAGAATATCGATGGTTTTTCCGTTTTTGTCCCTGTCAAAAAGCGCCCCTTTCCGCTCATTCCACAATCCTTTTTTCAGGGATGCCGCAACATCTTCCGCCTTTTTCCGCCATGTTTCCTCAGCCGGGTCTCCCTGGATCCGACATATCCCGGCCAGGGTATCCCTCGCGGAAAAACTCCAGCTGGTCACATCCATGCTGGCCATGGGAACGACCTGATATCCTTCCGGAGGAACGTCCTCCTCCCACCAGCAGGGAGCGTCCCCGTAGCGAAGCGCGTTGTCCTCTCCTGTATCATATACGCAGAAAGAGGAAAGCAATCCGTTCCCGGACAGATGCCGGGTCCGCCATAAACAGGCGTCAAACCGGATCAGCGTTTCCTTTAATTGTTCGAGATAATCCCTGTCTTTTCCAATCAGATAGTACAGATTCAGAGCCGGGAAAGGAAAGCAGAAGCCCTGGTATTTATTGAACTGCGGTTCGACCTTTCCGCCTGTGTATTGGATGGATCCGGGAAGCCTGCCATCTTCCCGCTGATGACGCATAAAGAGGAGGCAGTTGTTCAATGCCGCCTGCAGGTTTCGCAGGGCATACATTTCTCCGCCCATGGGCTGTGTCTCAAGCCAGATTTTCTCATAGCCGCCGCCTTCCACCAGCACAGGGTCGGTGCCGAAACACTTCAGGTTCAGGCGGCATTTCACTTCCGCGGCATCATAGACCCGCCGGAGTTTTTCGTCTTCCGTCCGGAACGAAACGCTTGTTTCAGGCAGCATCATTTCGTTCTTTCCTCCATTGTCAGTATTCTGTTCAGGACATGGAAATTATATCATCGGAATCCCGATTTGGACAGAAGCGAAAATTCCGCATATCTGTCAGGTCCCCGGAAGCCGGTGAAAAGCAGGGGTATGCAGGGTAAATCCTTGTATGTCACGGTCTGAGATGCTACAATATCCGCGTCGAAAGCCGCCGGGCACCGCCGCGGGGTATGGGCACCGGAGAACAATGCCGATCAATCATAATACGAGGAACAGCATGATGGTTCAGACAGATCAGATCAATATCAGGGATCCGTTTGTTCTGGCGCATAACGGAATGTATTACCTGTACGGAACCCGCGGAGAGACCTGCTGGGGTCCCGCGGACGGGTTCGACGTCTATGCCGGGCGGGACCTGGTTTCCTGGGACGGTCCGCTTGTCTGTTTCCGGAATGACGGTTCCTTTTGGGCGGACCGGAATTACTGGGCGCCGGAAGTTTATTTCAGACAGAGTTTCTTCTACATGTTTGCCAGCTTCAAGAGCGAAAGCCGCCGCCGGGGGACCGCCATTCTGCGATCCCTGTCGCCGCTGGGCCCGTTTGAACCATGGTCGGAGGGACCTGTTACACCCAAAGAATGGGAATGCCTGGACGGAACCTTTTATACTTCTCCCGACGGAACGCCCTATATCGTTTTCTGCCACGAATGGGTTCAGGCCGGAGACGGGGAAATCCAGGCCATGCCGCTCACGGAAGACCTGCGGGCGCCCGCGGGGGATCCGTTCCTGCTTTTCCGGGCTTCCGAAGCACCGTGGAGCCGCAAAGTGCATCATTCTTCAGGGATCGAAGGATATGTAACAGACGGCCCGTTTCTCTGGCGTAAAGAGGACGGAACGCTTCTCTGCCTCTGGTCCGGTTTTTCTGAAAAAGGGTATGCCCAGGGACTGGCTGTGTCGGACAACGGCGATATTGACGGGCATTTTACCCAGCTTGCCCCACTCTTTCCGGAAGACGGCGGCCATGGGATGCTTTTCCGGACGATGGACGGGGAACTTTTCCTCGCACTTCACAGCCCGAATACGCATCTTCTGGAACGGCCCCGTTTTATACCGGTCCGGCTTTGACCGGGAAGCACCAAAGGCTGAAAAGACAGCGGACAGAAGCATTCCCGGATGTACGTACTGGCAGGTAAGCGGATTTGGAAAGAACTTCGGGAACCTTTTGTTTCAGTTTTTCGTCAGATAAGGTGTGGCAGGACAATCGCCACAGGAAAGGGAGGAAACCGTTGTGAAAATTCTAACCGCACTAATTCTCTCCGTATTACTGCTGCTGGGCGTTGCTTATGCCGCAGAAACGGCGCCTGTTGTCATTCTGGACAGCGACGGGATTTCGGAGACGCCCGTCGCAGCCAATTATTCCTGGACATATCCCTCAGGAGCCCGGGACGAATGGACCGGCGTTGAAGGGCACGGGATGGGGCCGACAGATCCTGCCGTGTCTGATTCCCTGGACCATGTACTGCTCATGGAAGACAGGGTGTACAGCGTCATATGGGTGGGTACTCCGCCGGATGAGCTGACGGTGTATTCCTGGGATACAGCTGTGTTTTCCGATCAGGAACATATCAACGATTATCAGGAAAACGCGGAGATTGTGCTTCAGGGAAAGATCACGCTGAAACCGGACAGAGTTTACGATTTCGAGGCGAAATGGTTTGAAAACGGGGACCTGGGGTATGGATCGGTGCATTATTACCTCATTACCGAAAAACTGATTATGCAGGACGGCCCCGGCTCAGTGATGATGGGCGGATGGACACCGTCCGGGGATCCATCTGTTACGGAAGAGCGGCTGGCCCTATTTGAACAGGGAACAGCAACACTGACCGGCATGTCTTACCAACCGGTAGCTTATCTTGGATCGCAGGTTGTGGCCGGGACAAACCACGCATTCCTGTGCCGCAGCGTCACAGCATATCGCGGATCACTGGAGGCTGCGCCCGCTTACGCTGTCGTCTATCTGTATCAGGACTTACAGGGGAATGTGTCCATCCTGAGCATCGGTGATTTTGACATCGGAAGCCTGTGCACATATTGAGGAACCACATCGAAAAAACAATGTGGTCAGGCGGGTCGTTACAGGAGGAACAATAACTGATGAGGGATCTCTACATCCGCTGGATGGAACTGCCGGAACCTGTTCCAAGAGATAACTGGTTGAAGGCATGTTTGGGGAAAATGGACTGTATATCCTGGACGAGCCGGAGGCGGCGCTGTCACCCATGGGGATTATCCGGTTGATGCAGAGGATGAATGAGCTGGTTGAAATGGACTGCCAGTTTATCATTTCAACGCACTCCCCGATGCTCCTGTGCTTTCCGGACGCAGAGGTTTATCAGATCACGAAGAATGGGCTTGACAGCGTCAGGTTTCAGGATACGGATCATTACAGGACAACAGTGAGGTTCCTGCAAAACCCTGAAAGCGCCGTAGCCGATATTCTTGGTTATGAAACGGAAAAAAGAGTAAATAACAGAAATGGATTCATTGATCGGTATATTGATCCCTGCCGCGAAAACGGCAGGTTTTTTTGTTGCCCGGGGAGCGAAATATATGGTATTTTAAATATACAGCATTCCAGGCATTATTGATTCGAGCGGGGCCATGTGCGCTGCAGCCATATCCGGGGATAAAGGAGGCCTTTTCCATGATGTACCTGATCCTGACCGCGGTGATCCTGACGGCAATCCTCCGGCTGAAGGCAGATGCCGTGAAGCCGGCTGCGAGGGCCGTCATCCTTCTCCTGCTGGTTTTTTGCGCCGCAGCGGTTCCGGCGGGCGGGCCGGCCCTGGCCGAGCAGGCGGGACCTGAGATCCCTGCCCCGGAGTTTTCCCGGGTTTCCGGGTTCTATGACGACCCCTTTGAACTGATGATCCTTTCGGAGGAAGGGCTTTCGGTGTATTACACCCGGGACGGGAGTATCCCGGATGAGACGGATACGCTGTACACCGGGCGGCTGGAAGTGATCGACCGGACACAAGAGAAGAACGTCCTGAGCGACCGGACCGACATTATTGCCCCAAACAAATGGGGAGAAGCCATGGCCCCCCTGATGAATGTGGACAAGGCCGACGTGATCCGGGCTGTAGCGGTGGACGGGCAGGGCAACCGCAGCGCCGTATCGACCGCGGTTTACTTTATCGGCTACCAGGACAAGGCGGAGTTCTACCGGGACTACAAGGTGATCTCCCTGGCCGTGGATCCGGGCGATCTGTTTGATCCGGCACGCGGCATCTATATCCAGGGGAATTCCTTTGACGAGTGGCGGCACAGCGATGCATACGACCCGTCGCTGGACGAGTGGCTGATTCCCGGGAACTACCTGAACCGGGGACGTGAATGGGAGCGGCAGGCACGGATGCAGATCTTCGACGGGGGAACCGAGGCGTTTTCCGGCGAGGTCGGAATCCGCATCCACGGAGGTGCCTGCCGGGACAGCGAACAGAAGAGCTTTAACATCTACACCAGGAAGGAATACGGGACGAAGGTCATCGACTATGACCTGTATGACGGGGAAAACATCAGTGAGGCGGAGGATGAACTCATTACCGAATACGACAGCTTCATCCTCCGTAACTGCGGGAATGACAACAAGTTTTCCCGGATTCGGGACCACCTGATCCAGAGCCTGGTATGGGGCAGGAACTTTATCACCCAGGCGATGACGCCCTGCCTGGTGTTCATAGACGGGGAATTCTGGGGGCACTACGAAATCACGGAAAAGCTGACCGATGACTTTATCCGCGACCACTTCGGTATCCAGAAGAAGAACGTGGTCCTGATGAAGAACGAAGAGGTTGAGGAAGGCACCGAGGAAGACGGGCAGGCGTTCGCAGCGTTCCGCGACTGGATCCGGGAAACGGATTTCTCCGATGAAGAAGCCTACCGGCAGCTGGAGGAACAGGTGGACCTGGACGGCCTTGCGGAATATCTTTCCGTCCAGTTCTATATCTGCAACTGGGATTTCGGCAAAAACAACTTCGCCTGCTGGCGGGCCCGGGAAACGGATCCGGAAAACGACTGGGCGGACGGGAAATGGCGGTTTATCCTCTACGAGACCGAATACAGCACCGGGCTTTACGGGACGGTGAAGCCCGATGAAGACGCCATCGAGCGGCTTCGGGAAAAGGACTGTTTCATCAGCGACCTTTTTTTCGGCGCGATGGAAAACCCGGAATTCCGGCAAAAATTCGCGTACATCTATGACGACCTGACCACTACGGAATTCGCGGACGACGTGGTCCGGGATGCCGTGATGGAGCTGTACGGCCGGAACGTGGATGTCATCCTTGCGACCTATGACCGCTTCTGGCCCGGCTGGCCGGGCGGACCGAACGGGGCAAACATCCTGATGTCCCAGGTGCAGGACATCCTGGATTTCTTTGCCGGGCGGCGGCAGTATTCCGACGAGCATGTGACGAAGATGCTGACCTGGTACCGATAACGGAGCGAACATCCCGGGAGGGCTGCTATTTTCACTGTCAGTGAACTTATGCTTTGATATGATGAGCTGCCGGAAATGAAGAAAAGGGGATAATGAACATGGAAATATGGGATCTTTATGATGAAAAGGGGCAGAAAACCGGTGAAACCTGGGAGCGCAGTCGTGCCCGGGAGATTCCTGAGGGCAGATATCATATCGTCTGTGATATCCTGATCCGGCATCAGGACGGGGAATTTTTGCTGACTCTCCGGGATCCTGAGAAGGATATCTATCCCGGGTGCCTGGAAGCCAGTGCGGGCGGTTCGGCACTGGCCGGTGAAACACCGGAACAAGCGGCGCGCAGGGAAATGCTGGAAGAAACCGGGCTGACGGCAGACCGGCTGGAGCTGATCGGAACGACCTGGAAACCGCAAAGCCGTTCTGTGATCTATGCTTATCTGGCAACAGTGAACTGTGAAAAGGATTCCGTTCGGCTTCAGCAGGGGGAAACCGTCGGGTATCAGTGGGTGGATGCGCTGACATTCCTCCGCATGATCCATGAAGAACCGGTATTGAAAATCCAGTATCCCAGGTATAAGCCTTATCTGGACACGTTGGAGGTGCGGTCATGATCCGGCAGCTAGGTGACAAAAAGTGATCTTCTTTGATGTGGGATACACGCTGGATATGCCTGCGTCGGGAGACTGGATGTTCACAAACCGGTTTCTGCAGGAGGCGGGTAACAGACTGAAGAGATGCAGCGATCAGAAAATCAATCAGGCCCGGGAAGCCGGTCTGCGTTTTCTGACGCAGGATCATCTGGTTACCACCGTGGAGGCGGAAATCAATCAATTTTTTCAGTACTATTCAATCATTTCCGATGAGCTGGATCTTGGACTGTCAGAGAGCCAAAGGATGGAAACAGCCCGGGATCGAGCCTGCAACATGAACAACTATATCCCTTATCCCGGTATTCATGAAGTGCTGGAAACACTGAATAAAACATACAGGCTTGGTGTGATTTCCGACACCTGGCCCAGCATCGAACAACAGCTGGAATATATCGGTATATCCCAATACTTTTCCTATCGGACATTCAGCTGTAACCTGGGCGTATTCAAGCCGGACAGCCGAATGTATCTGGACGCGCTGGGTAAAAGCGGCGTTCCGGCAGAGAAAACGGTCTTCATTGATGACAGTGTCCGGAACCTGGAAGGCGCGGCGGCGCTGGGGATTATGCCCATCCTGATTGCTGCCAATCCGGCGGCTGATGTGGAAACATCTTTTTTGAAGATCAGGGACCTGAGGGAACTGATCTGAAGCTCAGCCGGAAAACCCTGGAACCGGAAACGAAACTGAGGGGCCAGGGAACCTGCTGCTATACAAATGATGACATAGGACGACGCGAAGTACGGATCAATCTTGGATTCTTTTTTCACAGGGAAGGACGCAGAAGGTAAGGAATACCCTACCGACAATCAGGATTTCGGAGCAATGATGATCTATGGATGTGAAAACCCATTATGATATGCTGATCAGGGAAAACAACGATCCGTTCCGTGATCCGCCTGCTCTGCAGAAATACATGGAGTTATGGGACGGGCAGACATTTCTGGACCAGATGGAACTGGATGGGTCTAAAACTGTTCTCGAAATAGGCGTTGGAACCGGAAGGCTTGCAGAAAAAACTGCCAGGTGCTGCCGGCATCTGACAGGAATAGATCTATCGCCAATGACCATCGCAAGAGCAAGGGAGAATCTTCAGGATTTTCTGAATATTTCACTGATCTGCGATGACTTCAAACAGCATCAGTTTGACGAAACGTTTGATGTAATCTAGTATCCCCACAGTTTCAGCATTTCTTCACCAGTAGCTTTTCTTATGAGCATTATTATTCTCCCATAAGCCAATCTTCAAGAACCAAACCTGGAACCCTGCTGAATTCACCGGTATTATGTGTGACCAGCGGAATGGAAAGAGCGCGGGCGTGAGCGGCAATCAGTGCATCCCTGTCGCTGATCGGTTTGCCGATTGTTGCGAGATAAGCCAATACATCACCAGCTTCATATGCAGCGGCTGTATCAAAAGAAAGGATGTAAATGCCGGATAATAATGCCTGCATTGCCTGTATGTTTTTCTCATAGTTTGAACTATGCTTCGCTCCGTAAACCAACTCTGCGTACGTAATAGAGCTGATGCAAAGATTTCCGCCATATTCCTGATAAATCCGGCTGCATACCGGGTCGTCCGCATGGCGGATGGCCCGGACCAAGATGTTGGTATCCAGCATATACATTACAGTTCATCCCTCTTTGCATCAATTTGAGGAGGACGACCATCTTTCATGAAATCATCCGTAAACATCCGCAGACTTTCCGCAAAAGACTCCTTTAGTTTGCTGACAGGGGTCAGGGTGATTGTATTACCGATCCGATTAACAAATATTTCTTCGTCAGGAAGCCTGTATTCCTTGGGAATCCGGACAGCCTGGCTCCTTCCGGTCATAAATGCGTGCGTCGTTGACATTGAGTTCACCTCCATAAATAATATATACCATGATATATTGCAATGTCAATCCGGTTTTGCTGCTTTGAACAAATATTACAAAATAGTTAATGCACAGGAAAAGGTAGAGTTTACGAACCGGAGTAGTGCATTTCAGATGCCGCAAGCATTTGAAAAGGGCTTTCTATAATCGGAGTACTTTTAGTGAAATGATGCCGGGAAGATGAATCCGGAACTCTGAATACAGTACAGTCAAGATCGTCATTTTTGAGTTCAACTCTGCCATTTTGCTGAAAAAAGGCGGTATTGAAAACGGCCGCTATTCCAATCCCTTATCTGGCTTTGAAACAAGAAATGGTAATAGCCTTGACTTTTCCCTTAAAAAATATATAAAATTAAGGGAATAAGAATGGAGGTAAGGGAATGCGCAACTTCAATTACTCCCTGATCAAAGATCGGAAATGGGATTCGGAATTGCTGGGATACATTGCCGCAATTTATAAAGAAGCGGGAAAACAGGAGCTGTATCTGAAGCAACGGCCGGAAGAGCTTGAGAAGCTTGTTGAAATTGCGAAGATCCAGAGCACAGAGGCATCAAACGCGATTGAGGGAATCGTTACGACAAGTACACGGATCCGGCAGCTGGTTGAGGAAAAGACGACTCCAAGGAATCGCAATGAACAGGAAATAGCCGGATATAGGGATGTGCTGGGAATTATTCACGAGAGTTTTGACGCTATCCCGATTACGCAGAACTATATTCTTCAACTGCATAAAATCCTTTACAGCCATATGAATAATCCGATTGCCGGAAGGACAAAAAACGTCCAGAACTATATCAGCGCGACCTATCCAGACGGGCATACTGAAACGCTGTTCACTCCGTTATCTCCTTTTGAGACTCCGGATGCTCTTGACAGGATCTGCAGGGAATACAACCGCGTGATCGGAAACATGGAACTTGAACCATTGATTGCAATCCCGGTTTTTGTTCATGATTTTCTTTGCATACATCCGTTCAATGACGGGAATGGCCGTATGAGCAGGCTGCTTACAATGCTGCTTCTGTACAGAAGCGGATTCTATGTCGGTAAGTATATTTCGCTGGAAGCAAAAACAGCGCAGCATAAAGACCTGTACTATGACGCCCTGGCCGCGTCACAGATCGGTTGGCATGAGGGAACAGATGATCCTGTTCCGTTCATCAAATATCTTCTTAGTACAATCCTGGCGGCATACAGGGATTTCGAAGACCGGTTTGCGCTGGTGGAAACAAAGCGATCAGCTCTGGAGACGGTAAGGCTTGCCGCACAGAATAAAATCGGACGTTTTACAAAGCAGGATATCCGGGAACTGTGTCCGTCACTCAGTCTCAGCTCCGTGGAGGGATCACTCCGGAAACTGGTGGAAGACAGGGAACTGAAGCGTGAGGGTAAGGGGAAAAACACATTCTATTTCAGGATATAAGGGGATTGACTATGACTCAGACACGTATCCTATTCATATGTCCCGGCAACAATAACCGGGAGTGAGGTTTCATACGCCTTTATCGCGGCAAATCAGGACGCCCAAATTGATTTTACTACCGTTTTACTACTCTCTCCGCAAGTTTATTACTTTCCTTGAAAGATAAAAAAATATGACTATGATCCATTTTGCTGAATAACGGAAAAATGGATACATAACGGGTCATGTCTCCCGTATCCATACCTGCATATTTCCTGGATTCCGGTTTGCCCAGGAATAATACGGAATGGCTTGAAGTATGCAGTTTTCCGTTGCGGGCGGCGCAGTGCCATACAATGGATCGGATAAAACATCATACTTGCCTTGCATCCGAAGGCAGACG
>JAILIE010000023.1 GCA_024695415.1 Clostridiales bacterium
TGTATTTCATCATCAATTATGCCATAAAAGCCATGAAAAGCAAACCCGTCCTCAGCACCGCAGCGGCGGTGAAGCTCCCGCCCCGGGGTTGCACGGCTGTTGCATATACAGCATGTTCACTCACACAGGTACTCTATCGTATAACAGCTTTTGCGGTTGATTCGGTATTCCCGATCTGGTGTTTTTACTTAGAACAACTATATTTGCGTTTCGTCAGTTAGGAGGAATAAGAGTGAGCAAGTATTCCGCAACATTTCACATTGGTTGGATGACTGTAAATGCTGAAGGAGATACCCCGGCAGATCTGGTCAGAGAGATTGAAAACGCACAAGATTTGCAGTGCCTTGTAAAGATGGCAAGTATGATGGGGACGAAAAAAGACAAGAAAGAAATTGGGAGGTTGATCGAATTTCTTGAAAAGTATAACGACGGCACCCTGGCAATCGACGATGTTAAAAATTTGAATGTTAGTCTGAGTGTTGGCACACTAAAGTGTGAATGTTTATCAGAAAAATAATAACATAATTTGCTTAAGGAATGATGTATATGCCATTTCACCAGTTAATGGCATATTTAGTTTATTAATATATTAGACATTGTGTGTATAAATATGCAAACTTGTTAACGCGATAATTGGAATGACAAAAACTTGTTTACGCCATATTTGTCACGAGTAACCACAAAAAACATATATTTACGCGATAATTGTCATGAAGTGCTAACTTGTTTACGAGATAAATGTCATATTTACGGGATAATTGTAATCTAACAACAAAATTCTTTAGAAGCTTGCCAAACCGGCCGGATAATGGTAATATCATTATGTTGTATTGATACATTATAATACAACAGAAAGGGTACCGCCATGAAGAAGCTGCAGTCGGAAAGCTCCAGCCCCCTGTATCACCAGCTGATGCAGCGGATATCGGATGATATCGACAAGGGCCGGTATCCGGTCGGAAGCCGGATCCCGCCGGAGCACGAGCTGGAGGCCGAATACCAGGTCAGCCGGGTCACGGTGCGGCGCGCCCTGGCGGAGCTGACGGCGGAAGGCCTGCTGGAGCGGAAACAGGGGAAAGGCACCTTCGTGTCCACGCCCCGCATCAGCCAGGACCTCAAGAGCGTTCACAGCTTTTACGACGCCTGCCGGCTGAACGGGCGGAGCCCTTCCACCCGGGTGGTCCATGTGAAGGAGACCGCCGCGGACGCGCTGGACATCGCCGAGCTGAACGTGCAGGACGGGGACCGGGTGGTGGAAACCCTGCGGCTCCGCCTGGCGGACGGGGAGGCGGTCGTGCTGGAGAAGAACCACTTCTCCATGGCCTACGCCTGGCTGGAGAACGAGAACCTGGGCGGAAGCATGTACAACGTGCTGCGGGAGTACGGCGTGGAAGCGAATAGCGCGACCCACGACATATCGATCGTCTACGCGACGGAGAAGCAGGCAGGGCTGCTGGGGGTCGAACCCGGAAGCCCGCTGATGCGGCTGCGGGAAGTGGTGTACGACCAGAAGGGCCGTCCCCTGCACAACAGCCTGCAGCTGATCCGGGGAGACCGCTTTGTATTCAGGATCTGAGATGAAAGAGAAGGAGGGCGGAAAGATGGCTGAGGAGAAGACGCTGGCGGAACAGAAGAAGCCGGAGGACAAGCCCCGCAATATCTGGAGCGGCGCCCTGAAAATGGTCAAGGGCGAGAATACCGCCAAGCTGGTGGAGGATTTCACCGCGGAGATGACCCTGGTGGCGGAAGGCCTGTGTGAGGACCAGGGCAAGCTGCGCCGGGAAGTGGACCAGATGATGACCGAGGAGGACCGCCGGATCCAGCGGCTGGAGAGCCGGATCGACCTGGCGGAATCCGCGCTGGACGAGGAAAAGGGCAACCACGACCGGGACCTGACCGAGATGCGGAACCGCCTGGCGGCGCTGGAAAAGAAGGCAGGCCGGGAACCGGTGAAGGAAAAGCGGAAGAACGGGAATATCATCAAGGACCTGACGTGGCTGGTGGGCATCGCCGGCGCGTCGTGGATCATCGTGACGATCCTGAACAAGTTCTTCTGAGGAGGAGATCCTTCACTTCGTTCAGGATGACAGTTAAAGCCGATGCCTTCGGATGAAAGGCGTTGGAGGTGTTTTTGATGAAGACGTATGAAGAACTGGTAAAGGAATATAAGAAGCGCCAGCACGACACGGTGGTGGATACCATCGCGGCGGGGCTGAGCTATGCCGACCAGATCGCCGTGGATACGGGACTGCTGGAGGAAACCGGCATCCTGACGGAGCTGACCGGCGGCGTGGCCGGGTTCCTCCCCTTCGTGATCATTTCCGCCACGGAGGGCACGAAGGTGCTGCTGGGCCGGAAACCGGGGAAAACCGGGCTGAAGGACGGCGCGTACCGGATGGTCAAGACCGGCGCCGCGCTGGGCGTCGGCGCGGCGGTGACCAGCGTGGCGGGCTTCTGGGCGGCGATCCCCGTGACGATGGGCGTGCGGGCGCTGTTTGACCGCTACCGGAGCAAGGCGCTGACGGACCGGCGGGTCCTGAGCCGGACCAACCGGCTGAAGGAGCTGAACCAGTTCATCCGCAGGGGCGGTATCGGCAAGGAAGAACCGATGGCGGAAGTCGTCGTGACCAAGGACGGAAGCATCGAAGCGGCGGGAAACGTCGTGTGACGATGAGATCTCTCCACGCGGCCTTCGGCCTTGGTCGAGATGACACCGTAGAGTGAATGCCTTCGGATGAGACTGGTTTCAGCCAAGGCAGAACAGATCCCAGCTCTGCATGTGAACTGTTACCCGAAACAAGTTTCGGACAGTTCATCATCGCTGGCGTTCAGGATGACACCGTGAGGGAATTGGGGAACTCTGGCCAGGATTTATTCCGGAAACAGGTGAGAGGGGGTCTGTTTCCTCTGTCACCGGAAGATGACGGGCTTGGTAAAAGACGGGATAAGGGGTTTTTAACATGAAGTTTACGAAGATGCAGGGGATCGGAAACGATTATATCTATGTCAACTGCTTTGAGGAGCAGGTGGCGGATCCCGCGGGGCTGTCCCGGCGGATCAGCGACCGGCATTTCGGCGTGGGCAGCGACGGCCTGGTGCTGATTATGCCCTGCGACGAAGCGGATTTCCGGATGCGGATGTTCAATGCGGACGGAAGCGAGTCCGAAATGTGCGGCAACGCGACCCGCTGCATCGGCAAATACGTGTTCGACCGGGGACTGACGGACAAGCGCGGGATCACGCTGATGACCGGCGCGGGGATCAAAACGCTGCGGATCCGGGAGAAGGACGGCATCACCGAAAGCGTCAGGGTGGACATGGGCGAGCCCGAAATCCTCGGCACGGATGAGAAGATCACCGTGAACGGGACGGAATATACCTTCACCCGGGTCAGCACCGGCAATCCCCATGCCGTGATCTTTGTCGACGACGCGGACGCCTTCGACGTCCACGGCATCGGCCCCCTGATTGAGAACGATCCGATGTTCCCCGCCCGGACGAACGTGGAGTTCGCCACGGTCAGGGCACCGGGCCGGATCCGGATGCGGGTGTGGGAGCGCGGCAGCGGCGAGACGATGGCCTGCGGCACCGGCGCCTGCGCCACGATGGCGGCGGCGGTGGTCACCGGGCGGGCGAAAGAAAAAGCCGTCCTCGAGCTCAACGGCGGAAACCTGACCATTGAGTGGGACGGCGTCGGGCATACCGAATTCCAGGAAGGCCCGGCGGAATTTGTATTCGACGGGGAATTACCGGGTTGACACCAGGATCTCCAGGATCCCGAAATCCTCCAGGTCGTCCATGACGCTCTGGCAGGCCCGGGCGGGAAGCTCGTTCAGGAAGTTCAGCAGGCCCATGAACAGCGGCCGCCCGATGGTGCGGACCACGGGATCGGTAATGGTATCGCTGATGGAGAACACGTGGGTGTGCTGCGTCAGGTCCGATACCGCGAAAGCGGGAACCGTATAATCCGATACAGGCACGATGGAGCCGGAGCAGGAGAACACCTCTGCTGCTTCGGCGTTTTCTTTCACCTGCTGGTACAGGGAGAAGGAAAGGGAACCGTCCGCGCCGGAGGTGCCCCGGAGCGTGAAGTCGAAGTTCGGCAGCACCGCGCCGGAGACCGAGGCGGCCGCGGAGAACGCGGCGTCCGCCGGCCAGGACAGCGGCAGGGAATCCGCGGAGACGGAGAAACGAAGGAAGGAATCCGGCCGGCCATCCTCACTGTCGGTGCCTTCCGCGCGGGAATAATCCCCGCTGATCCGGAAGGACTGTGTTTCCGACCCGGCGGCGGAAACGAAGGAAAGCAGCGGGACGTACCCGGTGGCCGTTTCCGGCAGGGTGACGCTCCAGGCGTCGGAACCGTCCGATACGGTGCGGGCATAGAGGACCTTCTCCCCGTCGCTGATCCAGCGCAGGGTTTCGGCGCCGCTTTCATCCTGTCCGCCCTCCAGGCGGATCGAGCGCCTGGCCACCCGCCCGGTCAGGTAGGAGGGCAGGGCGGAAAACTCCGACAGCAGGGCGGCGTCCATCCCGCGGGGCGCGCCGACGGCGGAAAACCAGTACTGCAGGCGGTTGTCCTCCAGCAGGATGGATTCCCAGTCGTCCGCGACGGCGGAAAGCACGCCCGCGGAGATTTCGCTGCCGGCGGAAAGCTCCCCGGTATGCCGGTGCCATACTTCCCTGAGGCGGGAGAACGCGTTTTCCGTCACATAGGGGTAGAGCAGCACCAGCCAGGGCAGCGGGATGCGCAGGTTATTCCAGGTTTTATAGGCGAATTCCATCAGCACGAAGTTCTGGAACCAGAGGGTTTCGCTTCCCAGCAGCGGGGAGGAAAGGCAGACGTGCTCCGGAATGCCGTAGAGGCGGAAGGAGATGGCCGCGTCCGGGTTGGTGACCGGGATCAGGCTGGCGTTCAGGTCGAAGCTCTGGGTATCGTCCGACCAGACGATGTTCCCGCGCAGCTCCAGCATTTCCAGCAGGTCGGCGTAGCCCTGCATATGGGCGCGGATCCGGAGCGGAAAAACGTCCGCGTTCAGGTGGAAACGAAGGGAAAAATCGTACGCCCGGGCATCCGGGCCCTCTTCCGCGCAGGCGGGGAAGGCCACGGCCGCCAGGGCCAGGACGGTAAGCAGGCAGATCAACCGTTTCATCGATCGGATTCTCCTCCGGAAATTAATCGTCGTCATCATCTGTCACTTTCCAGACTTCGGGATCTTTGGTCCAGCGCTCCATGTACACCCTGTCCAGGAGAAGCTGGGTTTCGTTGTTCGCGATTCCGTTGACCCTCAGGCCGGCGGCCTCCTGGAACAGGCGGACCGCCTCAGCCGTGGAATCCCCGAAGGAACCGGAGACCAGGTCCGGCCGCAGGAAACCGAGATAGGCGAGCTTCTCCTGCAGGATCCGGACTTTCTCGCCCCGGTTGCCGAACTGCATCGTAATATCCGCCACGTCGTGGACCGTGCCGTAGCCGAGGATCCGGCTGTAGTTCAGGTCATAGGTTTCCCGCGCGACGGAGGAGGGCTTGTTGCCCTCGATCACGTGGACCCGGACCTCCCCGGTATCCGTATCCCGGGTGCAGTACTCGACGAGGGCTACGTGGTCCGTGTCTTCGTCGCTGGTCCAGGTAAAGAAGACCCAGTCGCCCGGCTGGGGAATATAATCACCGGAGCGGATAAACTCCGAATGCCCTTTGAGCCATTCGTAGCCCCAGTTTTCCACCTGGCCCTTCCGGACGACCCAGCGCCCGGCGGTGATGAACCAGTTCCGCCCGGTGTTGGAACCGGAATAGCGGGGGAAAACCGTGTTCAGGAGGGAAGTGCCGTACTGCACGTCCACCTCATTCACGCACCAGCAGAGGAACTCCGCGCACCACTGGCAGTAAGGGTCGCCGGCCCATTCGCCGTACTTCGTGCGGCCGTGGTCCCCTTCCGTATAGCCGACCTCCCCGGAGGCGACCTCCAGCAGGCGGGTGACGTAAAGGGGCACCGGATACGCGGGGGGAATGATTTCCTCTTCCGCCAGGGCGGGGAAAAAGGAAAGCAGGAGCGCCGGGAGGACCAGAAGCGCCAGAGCGCGCCGGAACAAATCCATGATACCCCTCCTTCATCTCCCTGAAGGGTATTATAGGATAAAAAACAGGCGGGTGCAAGTAACGCACCCGCCTGTGAAAACCCATCTGAAATTACTTGATTTCGATGGTGGCGCCGACAGCCTTGAACTGCTCGGCGATCTTCTCGGCTTCTTCCTTGGAGACAGCTTCCTTGATGGTCTTGGGAGCGGATTCCACCAGGTCCTTCGCTTCCTTCAGGCCCAGGCCGGAGACGACTTCACGGACAACCTTGATGACCTTGATCTTCTCAGCGCCGGCATCCTTCAGCACGACGTCGAACTCGGTCTGTACATTCTGCTCGCCGCCGGCGTTGTCACCGGGCTGAGCGGCGCCGGCCACCGCGATGGCACCGGTCACGCCGAACTTTTCCTTCAGTTCGTCAACAAGTTCTTTCACCTGAAGCAGAGTCATGGACTCAATGGCTTCAATAATTTCCTGATTGGTCATTGTTATTTTCCTCCATTATTTTTCATTCGTTACGCGGCTATGCCGCAGGGTGGATCAGGCGGCCTCTTTCTTCTCGGCGATCTGGTCGAGAACGGCAACCAGACCGGAAACAGGGGAATTGAGGCATCCCACCAGGGTGCCCAGCAGTTCCTCGCGGCTCGGGGTCGCGGCCAGGTTCTTGATGGTGTTGACGTCGATGGCTTCGGTGCCCATCAGGCCTCCCTTGATCTCCAGGGACGTCAGCTTGTTCTTGTCGATAAAGGTGGAGATGATCTTGGGGGCCGCGGTCACGTCCTTCTCACCGAAGACGAACGCGTTGGGGCCTTCCAGGAGATGATCGATGCCTTCGATGTTCAGTTCCTTCATGGCACGGTCCACCAGGCGGTTCTTCAGAACGCAGTAGTGCACGTCGTTTTCACGGCACTGCTTGCGCAGTTCGGTCACCTGTTCGACGGTCAGGCCGCTGTAGGACACGATCACCATGGACTCGGCGTTCTTCAGCTTTTCCACGATTTCGGCGACAACCTGCTTTTTCTGCTCCAGGATAGCGCTGCTGCTCATTGCTTGTTACACCTCCAGCCCGGTTCAAATTAAGAAAACCCTTGCGTGCAGGCGCAAGGGAATAATAAACGATCCTCTTACACCTCGGCAGGCGGGGAACCCCTTTAAACCGCGGATGCGGTACCGGCTGTCTACGGCACACGGTTTCCTGAAACCGGGGAATAATCTACCATGCCGGGAATGATTTGTCAAGGGTTTTCGGGGAAAAACACGGGCCCAAAAGGCCGGAAAAAGGCGGGAAGCGGCACAAAATAAGACGAACAGATTACAAATTATTAATAAATATGTTGACAACGTAATAAAATCGTAATAATATGAGGCTGAGTTCGTAGAAAAGGAGGGCCGTTATACATGAAAAAATGGCAAGGCGCCATCATTCTGACGGTGCTCCTCTGCCTGATCCCGATGTTTGCCGCGCTGGCGAAGAGCGGAACCGTGACCGCCAGCTCCCTGAATATGCGCAAAGCCGCGTCCTCCGAAAGCTCCGTGGTCAAGGTGCTGAGGAAGGGCGACAAGGTGGAGATCAAGTCCACCGACGGCAGCTGGTACAAGGTCAGCTGCGGCGGGAAGACCGGATACGTGGCGAAGAAATATATCTCCACGTCCTCCTCGTCTTCCTCTTCGTCCTCCAAATCCTCGAAGTCCTCCTCGAAGTCCTCCTCGAAGAGCTCCGGCAGTTCCGACGGAACCTGCGGGCCCGGCGATTCCGGGAGCAACGTCAAAACCGTCCAGAAACTGCTGAAGAAGCTGGGATACTATTCCGGCTCCATCGACGGGGACTACGGGAACGGCACGAAGACCGCCGTCAAAGCCTTCCAGAAACGGAACGGCCTGTCGGTGACCGGCAAGGTCAATTCCAAGACGCTGAGCAAGATGAAGAGCTCGGGCGCGAAGAAAGCCTCCTCGTCCTCGTCGTCCTCCTCGGATTCGGGCGGAAAGACGGAGCGCCTGGACTGGTTCAACGGCGGATCGAAGAAGATCCCCAAGGGCGCGGTATTCAAAGTCAAGGACATCAAGACGGGCAAGGTGTTCACCGTCCGGCGCTGGAGCGGATACAACCACATCGACGCCGAACCCCTGACCGCCTCCGACACCGCGATCATGAAGAGCATCTACGGCCACTGGAGCTGGCGGCGGCGGGCGGTGCTGGTCAAGTACAACGGCCACGTGTACGCCGCCTCGATGAACGGGATGCCCCACGGCACCTCCACGATCAGCAGAAACAACTTCGACGGGCACTTCTGCATTCACTTCTACGGCAGCAAGACCCACGGCTCCGGCAAGGTGGACTCCGCCCACCAGAGCTGCGTGGCCACCGCGATGAAGCACTCCTGGTAACGCAAACGGACCCCGGCCGGTGATCCGAACAGGTCACCGGTCTTTTTTGCGCCTTTTTCGCGCTTTTTTCTTTTTACAATTCCGGGCGGATATGGTATATTAAACTTTGATATGTCCGGATGAGCAAGGAGGAAGTTTTATGTTGACACAGGCGCCGCGGGGAACCCGGGATGTGCTGCCGACCGAGAGCTACCGGTGGCAGTATCTGGAGGAACGCATGCGGAAGGCGGCCGCGCTGGCCGGATTCCGTGAAGTAAGGACGCCGGTATTTGAGCATACGGAGCTTTTCCTGCGCGGCGTCGGCGATACGACGGACATCGTGCAGAAGGAAATGTACACCTTCCAGGACAAGGGCGAGCGCTCCATCACGCTGAAGCCGGAAGGCACGGCGGGCGCCGCGCGCTGCCTGATCGAGAGCGGCCTCTTCGCCGAGGCGCTGCCCTGCAAGATGTACTACCTGAACGCGCCGATTTTCCGCTATGAGAATCCCCAGAGCGGCCGGCTGCGCGAGCATCACCAGTTCGGCCTGGAGTGCTTCGGGGCCAAAGAGGCGACCGCGGACGCGGAGCTGATCCTGCTGGCCTTCCACCTGCTGGAGGACCTGGGGATTAAAAACCTGAGCGTGGAGATCAACAGCATCGGCTGCCCGAACTGCCGCCCGGCCTACCACAAGGCCCTGAAGGATTACCTGGCGGACCGGTTCGACGGCCTGTGCGACACCTGCCGGGGGCGGTTTGACCGCAACCCGCTGCGCGCACTGGACTGCAAGGAGAAAAGATGCCAGGAGCTGACGAAGGACGCGCCGAGCATGCTGGACCTCCTGTGCGACGAGTGCTGCGACCACTTCGCCAGGCTGCAGGAATGCCTGGCCACGGCGGGAATCCCGTACCGGATCAACAGCCGGATCGTCCGCGGCCTGGACTATTACACCAAGACCGTGTTCGAGCTGGTGACGGAAACGAAGGACGGCAGCCTGACCGTCTGCGGCGGCGGCCGGTACGACAACCTGGTCGAGCAGATCGGCGGGCAGGCCCTGCCGGCGGTCGGCTTCGGCATGGGCCTCGAGCGCGTGCTGATGCTGCTGGATTCCGAGGGCATCGTGATTCCGGAACCGCCGCGGTATGACATCTTCCTGACCTATATGGGAGAGAACCGGCAGAAGGCCTTCGCCCTGGTGGAAAGCCTGCGGCGGGAGGGTATCCGCGCCGATATGGACCACTGCGGCCGGAGCCTGAAGGCCCAGTTCAAGTTCGCCAACAAGACCGGCGCCCGGCTGACCGGCGTCATCGGCGACGACGAGGCCCGGGACGGCACCGTCAAGATCCGCAACATGGAAAACGGGGAAGAAAGCACCGTCCGCGTCCAGGACGCGGCGGAGTATATAAGGAGAGCATGACCATGCAGAACAGAACGCATACCTGTAACGAGCTGCGGCTGAAGGACGCCGGAGCGAAGGTGAAGCTGAGCGGATGGGTGGAAAACGTCCGCGAGGTCAGCGGCAACCTGGCCTTTATCGTACTGCGGGACTTCTACGGTTCCACCCAGCTGGTGGCTGAGGACGCGGAGATCCTGGAGGTTTTCCTGAACCTGAACAAGGAGAGCGTGGTCAGCGTGACCGGCACGGTCCGGGAGCGGGCCAGCAAGAATCCGAAGATGGATACCGGCGACATCGAGGTCGTCCCGGACTCCGTGGAAGTGCTGGGCAAGTGCCGCTACAACGCGCTGCCCTTCCAGATCAGCCGCAGCCGTGAGGCGGATGAAAGCATCCGGCTGAAATACCGCTACCTGGACCTGCGGAACCCCGACGTGAAGAAGAACATCGTGCTGCGCTGCAACGTGGTTTCCGCCCTGCGCCAGGCGATGACGGAGCACGGCTTCCTGGAGATCACCACCCCGATCCTGACCGCTTCCTCCCCGGAAGGCGCCCGGGACTACCTGGTGCCGGCGCGGAAGCATCCGGGCATGTTCTATGCCCTGCCGCAGGCGCCCCAGCAGTTCAAGCAGCTGCTGATGACCAGCGGATTCGACCGGTATTTCCAGATCGCGCCCTGCTTCCGGGACGAGGACGCCCGCGGCGACCGCAGCCCCGGGGAATTCTACCAGCTGGATATGGAAATGGCCTTCGCCGGCCAGGAGGACGTGTTCGCGGTGCTCGAGGACGTGCTGCCGCCGGTGTTCTCCCGCTTCGGCAAGTACAGCGTCGCCTCCTCCGCGCCCTTCCGCCGGATCCCGTACCTGGAGGCGATGGAAACCTACGGCACCGACAAGCCCGACCTGCGGATCGACCTGACCGTGAAGGACGTGACCGCGCTGCTGGCGGACTGCGGCTTCGGCCCCTTCGAGGGTAACGTCGTCAAGGCGGTTCCGGTGACCGGCTTCACCGCGACGCGCAAGCAGATCGACAAGCTCTGCGCCGACGCGGAGGTTGTCAGCGGCAACAAGGCCTACTGGTTCAAAATGGACGAGAACGGCGAGCTGAGCGGCGGCATCGCGAAGTTCCTGCAGGAGCGGAAGGACGCGGTGATCGCAGCCCTGGACCTGAAGCCGAACACCTTCGTGGCGCTGAGCGCCGGAAAGAAGGGCGCGGCCCAGAAGACCGCCGGCGTGCTGATCCGCAAGCTGGGCGAGCTGTGCCCGGACCATATGGATACGGAGCGCTATGAGTTCTGCTGGATCGTGGACTTCCCGATGTACGAGATCGGCGAGGAAAGCGGCGAGCTGGAGTTCTGCCACAATCCCTTCTCCATGCCCAACGGCGGCCTGGATATCCTGATGAAGGCGTCCGCCGGCGAGGTGGACCCGCTGTCCATCACCGCGTTCCAGTACGACCTGGTCTGCAACGGCGTGGAGCTGTCCTCCGGCGCGGTGCGGAACCACGACCCGGAGATCATGATCAAGGCCTTTGAGATGGTCCGCCTGGGCGAGGACGACGTCAAGGCCAAGTTCCCGGCGATGTACAACGCGTTCTGCTACGGCGCGCCGCCGCATGCCGGCATCGCGCCCGGCGTGGACCGGATGGTCATGCTGCTGGCGGGCGAGGAATCGATCCGCGAAGTGATTCCGTTCCCGATGAACAAGAACGCGCAGGATGTGATGATGGGCGCGCCCGGGCCGGTGGAACAGAAGCAGCTGGATGAACTCCATATTGCTTTGGTTAAGGAAGAAGAGTAAAGATTGTCTTTTTCCCGGTTTTCTGGTATAATTAACCGGATAGGAGACTCCCACGCAAGGAGGAAGAGCAAATGGCTGCGAAAAAAGATCTGAACAGCGCGCTGCCCCTGACCGTAGAGAATGACACGACCCCGTCTTCCAGCATTACCTACGCCAACGAGGTGGTGGCGATTATCGCCGGCCTGGCGGCCAACGAGGTCGAAGGCATTGCCGGTATGTGCAGCGTCAGCGGTAACATCCTGAACAAGAACCGGAACGTCACCAAGGGCGTGAAGGTGGAAATCGGCACGGAGGAGGCCGCGGTGGACCTGTACGTGGTCGTCGAGTACGGCACGCCGATCCAGCGCGCCGCCACGGAAGCGCAGGAGAGCGTCCGCAAGGCCATTGAATCCATGACCGGACTGCACGTGGTCCGCGTGGACGTGCATGTGCAGGCCCTCAGCTTCGAGAAGGAGAACAAGCTCCTGCAGGCCGGCGTCGAGAACGCCGCGCTCGAGGCGGGAGAGCCGGAGGAAGAGAAAGTCCCCGAGGTCAGGGCGGAGGAACCGGTGAAGGCCGAAAAGCCCAAAGCCGTGAAGGAAAAGGAAACCAAGGCGAAAGCCGGGGAACCGGAAAAGAAGGAAGATACGACCAGCGAGCCCTAAGCCAGCCGGACAGGGGAGATTTCCTCCTCTGTCTTTCTGACTATTCAGGGAGAACGATTTGCGGAGGGTAAAACCATGAGAATTCGCATTTTAGACCGGATTCTGGTTGCTGTGGCCGGACTGATCATCATCGCCCTGTGCGCCGGCCTGATTGCCCAGGTGTTCTGCGGCGTGGACGTGATCGGCAAGGCCGGCGACCTTTTGCAGAAGGACAGCCAGACCGCGCGGATCATGATCATCGCGGTGATCGCCATACTGGCGCTGATCGGCCTGTACTGCGTGCTGGTGCTTTTCCGCCATCGCCGCAGGAAGGACAAGTTCATCCTGCAGAAGATGGAGAGCGGCGAGCTTTCCATCTCGCTCAAGGCGCTGGAGACCATGGTGCAGAAGTGCCTGGAACAGCATGACGAAATCGAGACGCAGAGCGTCCACCTCGAGAACCAGCGCGACGGCCTTTTGATCCGGATCCGCGGCACCGTGGCCGGCGGCATCAGCATCCCGCTGACGGTGGATACCCTGCAGAAGCAGATCAAGCAGTACGTGACCGCCTGCAGCGGCGTGGAAGTCAAGGGTATCCGGATCCAGATCGAGTCCTCCGGCGAGGACATGAAGGACGCGCCCTTCGCCATCGACGCCCCCAGCTTCAACCTGCTGCCGCGCGGCGAGAAGAAGGCGGAGGATCCCGCCCCGGCGGAAACCCCGGCGGAAGATACTCCCGCCGCGGAGGAAGGGAAACCGGAAGCGCCGGCCGCGCCGGCGGTGTCCGCCGCGGAAGCCGCCATGGCCGCCGCGGAGAACCTGAAGAAGGAATACGGGGAAGAGGCAGAGGACGGGCGCCCGATTCACCAGCGCCTGTTCAGCACGCCGGAAGAACCCTGCATTATGCCGCTGCCCCCGGAGGATATTCCGGAGCAGCCTGAAACGCCCGCGGAGGAACCCGCCGAAAAGGCGGAAGCGGAACCCGCGGAGGAGCCCGCCGTGACGGAAGAAAAGCCTGAAGAGGCGGCGGAAGAAGAAAAGAAACCGGAGGAAAAAGAGGAATGAAGAAATTCAGGATGGGCACGCCCGAGATGGGCATCCTGCTGGGATGCCTGCTGGTGGTCTGCGGCGCCCTCATAATGCTGATCGGCTTCTGGAAGGCCATTATCCTGATCGCGCTGTTCGGGATCGGCTACTTCGCCGGCACCGTGGACAACAAGTCCGGCTTCATCCGGGAAAAGGCGAACAAGCTGATTCCCCGGAAGAATGAACCCAAGCCGATCGATATCCGGAGCGAGATCCTGGAAGAGCAGAAGGCTAAGGAAAAAGCCATCGGGGCGGACGAGGAGTAATCATGTCACGAACAACAGCCCGTACCGCCGCCATGCAGATGATCTTTGAAAAGGTCTCGGGCGGACAGGGCGGCGAAGAAACACTGAAAATGGTATATGACGAGCTCCGTGAGGGCGGGGTGCCCGGGGGGCGCGCGGTCGGCGGAAACGAGCCGGACGACGAGGACCGGGAGTACATCACCCGCGCGTTCGACGGGGTGCTCGGCCACCTGGAGGAGATCGACGAACTGATCGCCCGCACGGCGAAGGGCTGGACCCTGGACCGGATGGCCCTGGTCGACCTGACGATCCTGCGCCTGGCGGTCTGGGAGATCCTGTATGATCCGGACATCCCCGGCAGCGTTTCCGTGGCGGAGGCCATGGAGATGACCGAGCGGTATTCCGACCCGGATGACAAGGCTTTCGTGAACGGCATCCTGGGCACCATCCTGCGCGAACACGAGGCTGCACAATGAAACAGGCCGTTATCGGACTGGATACCAGCAACTACCGAACATCCCTGGCTGTCGTAACGACGGACGGGGACATTCTTTTGAACGACCGTGAATTGCTGCAAGTGGCGGCCGGGGAAAAGGGCCTGCGCCAGAGCGACGCGGTGTTCGCCCACCTGAAGCGGCTGAACGCGGTGTCCGAAACGCTGCGGGAGGCCGTCCGGGGAACGGAGGTCCTGGCGGTGGCGGCCAGCGACCGCCCCCGGGACGGCGCGGAATCCTACATGCCCGTGTTCCTGGTCGGCGCGTCCTTCGGAAAGGCGGTCGCGGCAGCGCTGGACGTGCCGTTCATCGCCACCACGCACCAGCGGGGACACCTGGCGGCGGCCATGGCGGGCACCCGGCTGGAAGGCGCGGAAAACCTGCTGGCGCTGCACCTGTCCGGCGGAACCACAGACCTGCTGGCGATGGAAGCCGGCCGGATCACGCAGATCGGCGGCAGCCTGGACCTGCACGCGGGCCAAATGGTGGACCGCGCGGGCGTCGCGATGGGCCTCGGCTTTCCGGCGGGCCCGGAACTGGAAGCCCTGGCGCGGGAAGGAAAGAGCGGGGCGCGCCTGGGGTGCAGCATGGAACAGGGAGACCTGTACTGCCACTTTTCCGGCGCGGAAACCCGTATCCGGCAGTGGATCCGGGAAGAAAGCGTAAGCCGGGAGGACGCGGCGAGGGAAGTATACGACCTGCTGGCCCGGACGATCGCCCGGATGCTGGCCGCGGGCGCGGCGAAAACCGGGATCCGGAAGGCGCTGGTGACCGGCGGGGTCGCCTCGTCGGAACTGTTCCGGGAGATGCTCGCGGAACGGCTCCGGAAGACGCGGAACGCGCCGGACGCGGTGTTCGGGGCGCCGGAGATGAGCGGCGACAACGCCGTCGGCGTGGCAAGGATCGGGATAAAGGAGATAAAAGAATGACAGCGAAAATTCTGGACGGCAAGGTCATGTCCGCGGAACTGAAGGCGGAGATCGCGCGGAAAACGGAGGAGCTGAAAAAGCGCGGGGTCACCCCCGGGCTGGCGGTCATCCTGGTGGGCAACGATCCCGCGAGCGAGATCTACGTGCGCAATAAGGGAAACGGCTGCGAGGAAACCGGCATGCTTTCCCGGACCATCCGCATGGACGGGGACACGACCCAGGAAGCCCTGGAGGCGGAAATCGACCGGCTGAACGCCGACAGCGCCATCCACGGCATCCTGGTGCAGCTGCCGCTGCCGAAACACCTGGACGAGCAGGCCGCCCTGGCCCGGATCCTGCCGGAGAAGGACGTGGACGGTTTCCACCTGATCAACGCCGGCCGCCTGATGACCGGCAACCCGGGCGTGACCGCCTGCACCCCCAAGGGCGCCCTGTATATGATCAAGAGCACCGGGGTGGACCTGACCGGGAAGGAAGCGGTCGTCATCGGCCGGAGCAACATCGTCGGCAAGCCGATGGCCATGCTGCTCCTGCAGGAGAACTGCACGGTCACGATCTGCCACAGCCGCACGCAGAACCTGGCGGAGCATACCCGCCGGGCGGACATCCTGGTGGCCGCGGTCGGCAAGGCCGGCTTCGTGACCGCGGATATGGTCAAGGACGGCGCGATCGTCATCGACGTGGGCATCAACCGGGTGGACGGCAAGGTGCGCGGCGACGTGGACTTCGACGCCGTGAAGGAAAAGGCATCCTGGATCACGCCGGTGCCCGGCGGGGTCGGGCGGATGACCATCGCCATGCTGCTGGCCAACACGCTGGAGGCCGCGGAAAGGACGCTCAGCCGTGATTAATCCCGGAAGCATGACCGTATCCGAGCTGAACCTGCTGGTGGCGGAAGCCATCCGGCGGGAGCCGCGGATCCGCAGCGTCACGGTCCAGGGGGAGGTCAGCGGCTTTAAAAACCACATCGCGTCCGGCCACTGGTATTTCACCCTGAAAGACGCGGAATCCGCCATCAACTGCGTCATGTTCCGGATGAACAACCTGAAGGCACGGATCCGGCCGAGGGACGGCCAGAGCGTGCGGGTGACCGGCTATGTGGACGTATACCCGAAGAACGGCAGCTACCAGCTGTACGTCATGACGATGCAGGACGCGGGGGCCGGCGACCTCTACGCGCAGTTCGAGGAACTGAAGCGGAAGCTGTACGCGGAGGGGCTGTTCGATCCCGCCCGCAAAAAGCAGCTCCCGATGGTGCCCCGCAAGGTGGCGGTGGTAACGTCCGGGAGCGGCGCGGCGCTGCACGATATCCTGAACGTTTCCGGCGCGCGGTGCCCCTGGGTGCCCGTCGTGCTGGTGCCGACGGCGGTGCAGGGGGAGCGCGCTTCCGCGGAGATCGCCCGGAACATCCGCCGGGCCGCGGAGGAAACGGACGCCGACGTGATTGTCGTCGCCCGGGGCGGCGGCAGCGCCGAGGACCTCTGGTGCTTCAACGCCGAGGAAGTGGCGCGGGCCGTGGCGGCCAGCCCCGTCCCGGTGGTATCCGGGGTCGGGCATGAGATCGACACCACGATCTGCGACCTGGCGGCGGACGTGCGGGCGGCGACGCCCAGCAACGCCGCGGAGATCGTCTTTCCCGACCGGAAGGAGCTGGCCCAGCGGGTCAGCGCCCTGCGGATGGGAATCAGCCGCGCCGCGCGGGAGCGGATCCTGCTGGCGGAGCGGGATGTGCGGGAAACCGGGAAGCGCCTGGGCGCCCTGTCCCCGGACAAGCGGATCGACGCCCTTTCGGCGCGGAGCCGCCTGACCCGGGAGGCGCTGAAGAACGCCGTGAACCGCCGGGCCGAGGCCGCGGGCATGAACGTCCGCCGGCTGCGGGAGAAGCTGGAGGCCATCAATCCGCTGGGC
Source organism: Clostridiales bacterium (assembly GCA_024695415.1). Lineage (GTDB taxonomy): Bacteria > Bacillota > Clostridia > Christensenellales > Aristaeellaceae > Aristaeella. The sequence goes on from JAILIE010000023.1 coordinate 16,912, forward strand.
GTGCTGGAGCGGGGCTATGCCCTGATCTACGCCGGGGACGGAAAACTGGTGACCCGCAGGGCGGAGGCGGAAAAGGAGAAACAACTGGCTGTGCGCTTCGCGGACGGCCGGATCGAGGTTGAGACGACGGGGAGGCCGGTTCAGTGAGCGAAGAGAAGAAGGAAAACACGCGGTTTGAGGACCGGCTGCAGTCGGTCCAGGAACTGATTGCCCGGATTGAGGGCGGAAAGCTGTCCCTGGAAGACTCCGTGAAGGAATACGAACAGGGAATGAAAACCCTCGCGGAACTGGATCGGGAGCTGGCGGACATGACCCGCCGGCTGACAGTGCTGCAGGAGGGAAAGGAGCAGGAGCTGACGGATGAGAACGTATGACGCGTACCGGCAGCTGGCCGAACAGGCGCTGGTCCCGATGCTGTCCTCCCTCGGCGAGATTCCCGAGCCGCTGAAGCAGGCGATGTGCTACAGCCTGGAGGCCGGCGGCAAGCGGATCCGGCCGGTGCTGCTGATGGCGGCCTGCGAGGCGGCGGGAGGCACCGCGGAAACGGCGCTGCCCTTTGCCTGCGCCCTGGAGATGATCCATACCTACAGCCTGATCCACGACGATCTTCCCGCGATGGACAACGACGACCTGCGCCGCGGCAAGCCGACCAACCACAAGGTCTTCGGCGAGGACGTGGCGATCCTGGCGGGGGACGGGCTTCTGAACGCCGCCGCCGAGCTGATGGCGGCGCGGGCGGTCCGGATGGGCGACCTGCGCGGGATCCGCGCGATGGAGATCATCATGCGCCGCGCGGGCGTGACCGGCATGATCGCCGGGCAGTCCGTGGACGTGACCTCGGAGGGAAAGGAACCCCGGGAGGACCTGGTCTCCTATATCCACAGCCATAAGACCGCGGACCTGCTGGAAGCGGCGGTGGAGGCCGGCCTGGCGCTGGCCGGCGCGCCGGAGGACCAGCTCGCCGCGGGAAGGGAATACGCGTACCATATGGGCCTGGCGTTCCAGATGACGGACGACCTGCTGGACGTCCGGGGGGACGCGGCACAGATGGGCAAGAACACCGGCATGGACGGGAACAAGATGACCTGGGTGGCGCTCCGCGGAATCGAGGGAACGGAGCGGGACGCCCGGGAGGAAATTGACAAGGCGGTCCGGGCCCTGAAGAAGCTGCCGGGAGACACGGCGTTCTTCGCGGATTTCGCGCGGGGCATCCTGGACAGAAACAGTTAAGCGACGGAGGGAAAGACCATGACGAAGGACCATTTCCGCGAAGAGGCGGTTTCCAAGCAGAAGAACACGATCAACCGGATTCTGTATTATTTCAGCTGGCTGGTGATCGTCGTGGCCGGTATCGTGGCCATGATGACCTTCAGCATGCTGACCCGGGGCCAGCTGGACGTGTATACGATCATCCTGTTCCTGGCCAGCGCCGGCATCGCGGTCTATACCTTCCTGATCCACGACCGGATCCTGACGGAGTACGAATACACGTTCACCAACGGCGCGCTGGATTTCGCGGAAGTGTACAACAACAAGAAGCGCAAGTCCCTCGGCAGCCTGAACGTGAAGAACGTGGAATGCTTCGGCAAGGTGAATTCCGATAAATTCCAGCGCTGCCTGAACACCCCCGGCGTCAAGCGGATGAACTGGTTCCTGAACCGGGAGGCGGAGCTGTACTTCTTCTACTTCACCAAGGGAAGCGACCGGAAGATGATCATCTTCGAGCCCAGTGAGGACCTGGTGAAGGATATCAGGGAATACCTGCCCCACGGCGCGTATCAGGAGTAAGGAATGGAAGCATACCTCGACAACAGCGCCACCACCCGCCCGGGCGGCGCGGTGCGGGCGCTGGCGGAAGAACTGCTCAGCAGCGGATGGTACAACCCATCCGCTTTATACAAGCCCGCACTGGAAATCCAGAAGCGGATGGACGCCGCCCGGGAGACCTGCCTGAAAGCTGCCGGCGCGGCGGGCTGCCGGATCATTTTCACCTCCGGCGGCACCGAGAGCGACAACCTGGCGCTGCTGGGCCATATGCGCAGCCGCCGCCAGGCCGGACGCGTCCTGATCTCCTCCGTGGAGCATCCCGCGGTCTCCGCCTGCGCGGAGGAGCTGAAGCGGATGGGCCACCGGGTGGAGGAGATTCCCGCCGGGAAGGACGGCCGGGTCGACCTGGAGAAGCTGGAGGAAATGCTGGACGGGGAAGTCGCCCTGATCAGCGTGATGCAGGTCAACAACGAGACCGGCGGCATCGAGCCTCTGGCGGAAATCGCGGAGATCCGGAGGCGGAAATGCCCCGGAGCGGCGATCCATGTGGACGGCGTCCAGGGATTTATGCGGGTGCCGCTGAACTTCCGGAAGCTGGGCATCCAGTCCTACGCCCTGTCCGGCCACAAGATCCACGGCCTGAAGGGCACCGGCGCGCTGATCACGGCGCCGGACCATCCGATCCGGCCGCTGCAGTTCGGCGGCGGCCAGGAGGGGAACCTCCGCTCCGGAACGGAGAACACCTTCGGCATCCTCGCCCTCGGCGAGGCGGTGCGCGGGTGGAAAGCGGAGGATACGGAGAAAATTCGGGAACTGAAGATCAGACTCTGGTCTGAAATCAAGCAGAAAGTGCCGGAAGCGGACGTCAACGGCCCGGATCCCGGGTCCCCGGAGTCCGCGCCGCACATCCTGAACGTCGCGCTCGAGCCGGTGCGGAGCCAGACGATGCTCTTTGCCCTGGAGGGCGACGGGATCTTTGTGTCCGCCGGCAGCGCCTGCGCCAGCCGGAAGCAGAAGATCTCCCCGGTGCTCAAGGCCATGGGCGTGCAGACCGCGCGGGCGGACTGCTCCCTGCGGTTCAGCCTGAGCCGGGAAACGACGGAGGAGGAGATCCTCTACGCCGCCGGGCGCGTCGGCGCGCAGTATGACATCCTGAAGAAGTATGTTCGCAGGTAAACGGGAGAACGGGAGGTTCTTCGCTGACGCTCAGAATGACACCGCAGAGGGCATTCGTATTCAGGGCAGACTGGTTTTGAAACAGAGTTTTTGAGGTGATGGTAAATGCAGGAACTGCTTTTGGTCCGGTACGGGGAAATCTTCCTGAAGGGCCTGAACCGGCCGTATTTTATCCGTTCCCTGATCCGGAAGATCCGCTACGCGGTCCGGGGCATGGGCGCGGAGGTCTGGATCCATGACGGGCGGATTTTCGTCCGCGGCTTCAGCGACCTGGACGAGGTCATCGCCCGGGTGACGAAGGTGTTCGGCGTCCACAGCGTGAGCCCGGCCCTGGAGATGCCGAAGGAGGACTTCGACGCGATCTGCGACCAGGCGATCAAAATGAGCATGGACCTGAAGGGCACCTTCAAGGTCAACGCCCGCCGGAGCGACAAGCGCTATCCGATGGATTCCCCGGCGATCAACGAGGAGGTCGGCTACCGGATCCTGCAGGCCAACCCGGACCTGAAGGTCGACGTGCATAATCCGGAACACCTGGTCAATATCGAGATCCGGGATATGGCCTATCTGTACGTGAAGGTGATCCCTGCCGTCGGCGGCATGCCGGTGGGCACCAACGGCAACGCGACCCTGCTGCTCTCCGGCGGCATCGACAGCCCCGTGGCCGGATGGATGATCGCCAAGCGCGGCGTGCAGATCAACGCGGTGCATTTCCACAGCTATCCCTACACGTCCGACCGGGCGAAGGAGAAGGTGCTGGACCTGGCGAGGAAGCTGAGCTTCAGCTGCTGCGGCATCAAGGTGCACGTGGTGCCCTTCACGGAAATCCAGATGCAGATCCACGAGAAATGCCCGGAGGAATATACGACCCTGATCATGCGGCGCTACATGATGCGCATCGCGGAGCGGATCGCCCGGCAGGAGGGCTGCGAGGCCCTGATCACCGGCGAAAGCATCGGCCAGGTGGCCAGCCAGACGATGACCGCCCTGGGCACCACGGACGACGCGGTCAGCATGCCGGTATTCCGGCCCCTGATCGGATTCGACAAGAGCGAGATCATCGAGGTCGCCCGGAAGATCGGCACGCTGGAGATTTCCGAGCTGCCCTTTGAGGACTGCTGCACGGTGTTCACGCCCCGGCACCCGGCCACGCACCCGAAGATGGAGAAGATCCTGGAAGGAGAAAAGCACCTGGACGGGGAGGCGCTGATCCAGAGGGCCCTGGAGGGCGTCGAAGTCATTCGCGTATGACTTCGTCAGGTAGGAGGCAGATATACCTCTTTCCTTCTGCTTGTTACAAATTGGGGAAAGATTTCACAAAGAATTCACTTGTTTTCAGCCGGCGGATATGATAAGATGCGTTGGGACGTGATTTGCCCGGTAGGGCGGAAACTGTCCCACATAGCATGAAGGAGGGTCGCCGGATGGAAAGCGGATTCATTACGCTGATGCGGAAACTGGCGCCCGACCTGACGGAAGAGATGACCCGGCGCGCCCTGATCCTGGAGCGGATTTCCGTGCTGCAGCCCGTGGGGCGCCGCCAGCTGGCCGCCCGGCTGAACCTGCCGGAGCGGGAGATCCGGAACACCGCGATCCTGCTGAAGGACCTGGGATACCTGGAACTGGACGCCTCCGGCATGAGCCTGAGCCGGAAGGCGGAAGAAGTGCTGGAAAGCGCGCGGGAGTTTTCCCGGGCGATGAACGGCCTGACGGAAACGGAGCGCCGCCTGGGCGCGCTGCTGCCGGCGGACCGGATCCTGGTAGCCCCCGGCAACGCCGACGAGGACGACCAGGTGCTGTCCGACGTCGGACGGCTCTGCGCGGGCGGACTCAAGGGCGTCTTGCAGAACGGCAACACCCTGGCGGTGACCGGCGGGCAGACCGTGGCCGCCGTCGCGCGGAACATGCAGAGCCCCACACCCCTGAACGTGATGGTGGTTCCGGCCCGCGGCGGGCTGGGCCGCAGCGTGGAACTGCAGGCCAACACACTGGCCGAGGAAATCGCCGGACGGCTGGGCGGGCATTACCGCCTGATCCACCTGCCGGACCGGCTGGACGCGGCCGCGATGCAGGAAATGCTGAAGATGCCCGAGGTCAGCGAGGCGATCGAGCTGCTGGAGCGGGCGGACATCATCCTGCACGGCATCGGAATCGCCCGGGAGTCCATGAAGATCCGGAACCTGAGCCGGGACGACCAGAGCCGGCTGACCCGGGAGGGAGCCGCGGGCGAAAGCTTCGGCGCCTTCTATGACCTGAACGGGAAATGCCTGCTGGAATCCTCCAGCGTCGGCGTGGACCTGGCCCGGCTGAAGCCCACCTGCAGGATGGTGGCGGCGGCCGCCGGCAAGTCCAAGGCGGAAGCGATCATCTCCGTGCTCCGGCATAACCGGCACCACCTGCTGGTGACCGACCAGGGCGCGGCGGACGAGATGATCCGCATCCTGACAGCGTGATTGCCCATCCCGAAAGGGATTGCAATATAATGAATATCAATGATAAAGGAGTGTACATCCATGGCAAAGAAGACAGTTGATGACATTCAGGTAAAAGGCAAGCGGGTCCTCGTCCGCTGCGACTTCAACGTACCCATGAAGGACGGCAAGATCACCAATGACAAGCGCATCGTCGCCGCCCTGCCCACCATCAGGAAGCTGATTGCCGACGGCGGCAAGGTTATCCTGTGCAGCCACCTGGGCAAGCCGAAGAACGGTCCGGAAGAGAAGTTCTCCCTGGCGCCCGTGGCGGTCCGCCTGAGCGAGCTGCTTGGCCAGAACGTCGTTTTTGCCAACGATGACAACGTGGTCGGCGAGAACGCCAAGGCCGCTGTTGCCGCGATGAAGGACGGCGACGTGGTGCTGCTGCAGAACACCCGCTTCCGCAAGGAAGAAACCAAGAACATCGAAGACTTCAGCAAGGAACTGGCTTCCCTGGCTGACGCCTATGTGGACGACGCCTTCGGCTCCTGCCACCGTGCACACTGCTCCACCGCCGGCGTAACCGCCTATACAAGCCCCAATGTTGCCGGTTATCTGATCGGCAAGGAACTGGCGATTATGGGTAAGGCTCTGGAGAATGCGGACCGCCCCTTTGTGGCGGTACTGGGCGGCGCCAAGATTGAGGATAAGCTGAATGTGATCAACAACCTGCTGGAGAAGGTCGACACCCTGATCATCGGCGGCGGCATG
>JAILIE010000066.1 GCA_024695415.1 Clostridiales bacterium
CTTGCCGTCCGGACTCCACTGGAGGTTGGACGGATAGCCCTCCTTGAAAGAGGTCAGGCAGGTGGCCTGGGTCATGTTGTCAGCCGGAGCGGTATAGATCTGGTATTCGCCGGAGGCGTCGGAGAACCAGGCGATGCGGGAACCGTCCGGGCTCCACTCCGCCTCACGCTCATGTGCACCCGGCGAGCGGGAAATGTTCACCACGGGGCCTTTCTCGGCCGGCAGGGAGAAGATGTCGCCGCGGGCGACCATCAGCACGCGCTTGCCGTCCGGGGAGAGGCTGTAGCCGCTGATGGACAGGTTGTCGCTGCGGTACTCGCTGCGGCTCCAGACGTCGTCGGAGGCCAGCTGGACCGTGACTTTCTCGGCCGCACCCTTGCGCACGTCGTACTTGTAGATGTAGCCGCCGTTCTCGAAGACCACGTAGCCGTCGGCGCTGTGGGCCGGGAACTTGCAGTCGTATTCGGTGAAGTCCGTCACCTTGCGGGACTGCTTGCTCTTCGTGTCATAAACAAAGAGGTTCATCGTCCGGTCGCGGTCGGAGAGGTAGTAGATCTCACTTCCGATCCACATCGGGAAGATGTCCTGGGCGTCGTTATCCGTGATCTTCTCGAGCTTGGTCGTGCCCACGGTGTTGATCCAGATGTCGTCCGCCTGGCCGCCCCGGTAGTACTTCCAGGTGCGGAATTCGCGGAACATGCGGTTCATCGCAAGCTTCTTGCCATCCGGCGAATAGGAGCAGAAGCCGCCCTCGGTCGTCGGGATGAACTCAGGCAGGCCGCCCTCCGCATCCACCAGGCAGAGCTGCGCGCGCAGGCCGCTGAAGCACCACTGCTTGCTGCGGTAGACGATCTTCTTGCCGTCGGGCGTCCAGCCCATGACGATGTTGTTGGGGCCCATGCGCTCGCCCACCTGGTCGCGGCCCACGAGGGCGCTGTAGGTCAGGCGCTTGGGTTCACCGCCCGTGATCGGGATGGTGTATACCTCGGTGTTGCCGTCGTACTGCGCCGTGAAGGCGACGGTCTTGCCGTCCGGCGAGACCTTCGGGAAGCACTCATAGCCGACGTCGGAGGTCAGCTTGACGGCGACGCCGCCGTTGATGTCGACGCTGTAGAGGTCGCCTGCGTAGCAAAAAACAATCTTTCCGCCACCCACGGCGGGGAAACGGAGCAAACGCGCCTCGTCCTGCACCGGCGCAGCCAGGAGCTGCAGCACGGCGGCCAGGGAAGCAAGGATCAGGAGGAATTTCTTCATGATACGAATAATTGGTTTATAAGAATAATCAATAAATCAGGAGCCCGACCACACCCGCGCCCAGGATCACGGCGATCGGGCCGGCTTTCCTGCTCAGCCCGAGCGCAAGCGCCGCGGCGAAGATGACCCACGAAGTCCAGTTCGGGAAGCTCTCCCGGATCAGGCTCAGCTGCGGCTGCAGCCCGTCCCACTGCATGCGGAACATCAGCACCAGCGCCGCCGCGCCGATCAGGCCGGCCACGGCGGGGCGCAGCGCCCGCATCGTGTCCGCGAAGGTGCGGCTCTCGTGGAAGCGATTAAAAACGCGAATGATCAGGAAGAAGACGAGGAAGGACGGCAGCACCACCGCGAAGGTCGCCAACACGGAACCGAAGACCCCGGCCAGCTGGCCGAAGCCGGCGTTGTACATCACCTCATAGCCCACATACGTGGCACAGTTGATGCCGATCGGACCCGGGGTGGTCTGGGAGATGGCCACGATGTCCGTGAACATCTCCTGGCTGATCCAGCCGTGCGCCGTGACCACCTGCCCCTGGATCAGGGACAGCATCGCTCCACCGCCGCCGAAGTTGAAAAGGCCGATGAAGAAGAAGGTGAAGAAGCGTTGGCCGAGCAGTCCGATCATGATTGTTTCTTTTGGAGGATCAGGGAAACGGACACGGCCACCGAGATGGTCACGAGGATAATCCAGATGGGCGACACCTGCAGGAAAGCGACGCCCAGCAGGGAAGCGATGGCGATGAGCCAGGTCCACCAGGACTTGCAGCCGGACTTCGCCATGCGGATGGCCGGCACGAGGATGAGTGCGATGGCCGCCGGGCGAACGCCCAGGAAGAAACGGCGCACGTATTCATTCTCCTGGAACTCGGTGAAGAACATGGCGATCAGCAGGATGATGACCAGCGAAGGCAGCGTGGCGCCGAGCGCCGACACGATACTGCCCCGCAGGCCCCGGATCTTATGGCCGGTGAAGATGGCCATGTTCACGGCCAGCAGACCCGGTGCACTCTGCGCCAGCACGATCAGCTCGTCGAAATCCGCCTCGCTGATCCAGCCGCGCTTCACCAGTTCCTGCTCCACCAGCGGCAGCATGGCATAGCCGCCCCCGATGGTGAAAGTCCCCACCTTTGCGAATACGCCAAACAATTCCCGGAGTGATGCCTGCTGCATATCCACAAAGTTAAATAATTTCCGACTATCTCCACGCAAAAAGCCCGGCAAAATGCCGGGCTTACGCGTGGAGATAGTCGGATTCGAACCGGCGACCCCCTGCTTGCAAAGCAGGTGCTCTACCAGCTGAGCTATACCCCCGTTGAAAAAGAAAAAGCGAAACAGCTGCGATGTACAGTTGTTCCGCTTTTGTAGGCCCGCGCGGA
>JAILIE010000113.1 GCA_024695415.1 Clostridiales bacterium
GCTCCCGTGGCACCGCAGGCTGGACGAGCTGGAGGAGATCCGGCTGGGAGCGAAGCAGTACGGTTCCTCCAAGATGGGCATCGCTCCGTTCTATTCCGACAAGTTCCAGAAAAAAACGATCATGGCCGGGGAACTGTTCTACCCGGAGATCTTCCGGAAGCATCTGGAAGACCTGCGCATCTGGAAAAACCTGATCCTGACCGGCGTGTACGGGGCCGAACCCGTTACGGAGGAGGAACTCGACGCCTGGGTAAAAGAGTACTGCGAGCCCCTCAAGCCCTATATCACGGATACGCGCACCTTCCTCCAGCAGGCGAACGACGATAACAAGCGGATCCTGTTCGAGGCGCAGATGGGCGCCCTGCGGGACCTGGATTTCGGCGTTTATCCCTACACGACCTCCTCGAACGTGCTGGCCGCCTACGCGCCGGTCGGCGCGGGGATGCCGGGCGTGGAGATCGACCGGATCATCGGCGTGGTCAAGGCTTATTCCACCTGCGTCGGCAAAGGCCACTTCGTGAGCGAGCTGCAGGGCGAGGAAGCGAGAAAAATGCGCGAGGCCACCGGCGAAACTGAAAAACTGCATCACCGGATCGGACCGATGGACCTGGTGGCGACCCGCTACGGCGTGAAGATCCAGGCGGCGACCGAGATCGCCCTGACCAAGCTGGACGTGCTCGGCACGCTTGACGAAATCCCGGTGTGCGTGCGCTACCGCTACAAGGACCAGGAATTTGAGGACATGCCCTTCCCGGCCATCCTCAGCGACTGCGAACCCGTGTACGAGCACATGAAAGGCTGGAAGTGCGATATTTCCGGCGTTCGCAACTGGTGGGACCTGCCGGAGGAGGCGCAGAACTACGTAAAGCGGATCGAGGAGGCCACCGGCGTGGTGATCAAGTGGATCTCCGTCGGCCCGGAACGGCACAGCATCATCCCCCGCGGACAGACCTGACCCGGCCCGCGGAAAGGTCCAGGATCCCGATAAAAAGAGCCCGGCAAGCACTGAAGCCTGCCGGGCTTTGTAATTGCACGAACCTGCCGGATCCGGTCAGTCGAGGCCTTTTTCCAGGGCCAGGGTCATCGTGGGCCGGTCGCAGACTTCCGCGGGCCCGAAGTACTGGATCGCGCCGGGATAGGTGAAGGCGGTCTTCACGGCCCACTCATCCCTGTGCGCCACAAAGTACCTGAACGGAGCGCCGTCCAGTTCCACAAGCGCCTTCCGGATGACGGGCTTGTCCTTTCCGTTCCGCCGTTCGATGTTCATCATCTTGGTGATGGGCATGCCGCCGGCGACCCACTCTTCGGCGGGACGGGCGATGTTGGAGACCTTGGAAAGGTATCCGTTGCAGCCGTACTGGATGAGCATGAACGCGTTGTATCCGAGGGAGTAGCAGTAGTCCGCGTCGAAGTTGGACGGGAACGCGCATCTGCCTTCGTAACCGAAGAAGTGATGCTGCGAGCCGAACTTGCCCTTGTAGGTGCCGGCGGCCTTCCGCTTTTCAAGCTCGTTCTTCACCATTTCGGAGAAGAGCTGTTCGGATTCGATCAGGGAAACCTGCACGTTGCCGTGGGGATCCCGCTCAAGGAAGAGCTGGTGCTGCACAAATTCGGGAAGGATATCAAACACCGCGAAGGATTCGGCGGAAAGGCCCTTCCGGATGAATTCATATTTGGCGTCCCAGTCGGGAAGCGCATTGAAGGCTTCCGTCTTGCTGCCGGCGAGGAGCTCGTTGATCTCGGCGATCAGCTTGGAAAATTCGGGAACGAACTCCACGATGCCTTCGGGAATGATCGCGACGCCGAAGTTCTCACCGTTGTTTCCCCGCTTCTCCACGGAGTCGGCGATATAGTTCGTGATCTCCGCGAGGGACATCTTCTTCGCAGCGACTTCCTCGCCGATCAGGCAGACGTTGGGCTGGGTTTCCAGCGCGCACTCCAGGGCGACGTGGGAAGCCGAACGGCCCATGACCTTGATGAAATGCCAGTACTTCTTGGCGGAGTTGGCGTCCCGCTCAATGTTGCCGATCAGTTCGGAATAGGTCTTGGTCGCCGTGTCGAAACCGAAGGAAGCTTCGATGTCTTCGTTCTTCAGGTCGCCGTCGATGGTCTTGGGGCAACCGATGACCTGAACGCCTGTGTTATGGGCGGCCATGTACTCGGCAAGGACGGCCGCGTTGGTGTTGGAGTCGTCGCCGCCGATGATCACGATGGCGGTCAGGCCGTGCTTTTTCGCTACTTCCGTAACGATTTGGAACTGTTCCTCGGTCTCCAGCTTGGTCCGTCCGGAACCGATGATATCGAAACCGCCGGTGTTCCGGTAGGCGTCGATGTACGCGTCGTCAAACTCAATATAGTCGTTGTCGATCAGGCCGGAGGGGCCGCCCTTGAAGCCAAGGAGAACGTTGTTTTTATCGGTGGCCTTGAGCGCGTCGTAAAGGCCGCAGATCACGTTATGCCCGCCGGGCGCCTGCCCGCCGGAAAGGATCACGCCCACCACCTGCTTTTTGGCCGCGGAGGTGTTGGCACCTTTGGTGAAGGTAATCTCGTTCTTCCCGTAGGTGTTGGGGAAAAGGGCTTTGATCTGCTCCTGATCCGCTACGCTTTCCGTAGGTTCCCCGACCTGGACGCCGATTTCGGAGATACCGCCGCGAAGCATTCCGGGAAGCTTGGGGCTGTATTCATATCTTGCCTTCTGAAGTGGTGAAAGATCCATGTTGCTTCTCCTTTAATCATTAATATCGGAGAATGCCGGCTGTGCATTCATTCCAAAAAGATATTATAACACGTTTCGTCAATAGTTGCCTACTGTTTTTTGCACGTTTTTTGCACAGGGCGGAAGACCGGCGGACAGGCCGCACCGTTGACAGGGAAAGAGAACCGGTTTATGATCGGAACGAAAAAGGAACAGATAACGGACAATGCGGCGGAGGTCGGGAAAATGAACGGAAAACAGGTGGTCAATCCATATCTTCCGAACTGGGAATACGTGCCGGACGGGGAGCCCTATCTCTTCGGGGACAGGGTGTACGTATACGGTTCCCACGACTTTTTCGGCGGCGACGTGTACTGCCCGGGCGATTACGTCTGCTGGTCCGCACCGAAAGACGACCTGGGGGACTGGCGTTATGAGGGCGTGATCTACCGGAAAGACCAGGATCCGCATAATACCGACCTGCAGGGCAACCTGTACGCCCCGGACGTGACGGTCGGGCCGGACGGCCGGTATTACCTGTACTATGTCCTGAGCTCCTGGGGCAACGTTTCCGTGGCGGCCGCGGATACGCCCGCGGGCCCGTATGAATTCTACGGTTACGTCCATTATCCGGACGGCACGAAGCTGGGGGACCGGGAAGGAGACGAGCCCCAGTTCGATCCCGGCGTGCTGACCGAGGGGGAGAAGACTTACCTGTACACCGGTTTCTGCGCCTACGGCGACAGAAGCCGCCACGGCGCCATGGTGACCGTGCTGGAGAAGGATATGCTGACCGTGTCGGAAGCGCCGAAATTCGTCGCGCCGGGCGTCATGTACAGCCAGGGGACGGGCTTTGAAGGGCACGAGTTTTTTGAAGCGCCTTCCATCCGCAAACGCGGGGATCTCTACTACTTCATTTATTCCTCGATCCAGTTCCATGAGCTGGCCTATGCCGTAAGCAGGGAACCCACGGGCGGGTTTGAGTACAGGGGCGTCATCATTTCTAGCTGCGACAAGGGCATCGGCAGTTACAAGCCGGCGGACAAGCCGATGTATTACACGGCCAACAACCACGGCAGCATGGAAAAGATCGGCGACGACTGGTACATCTTCTATCACCGCCATACCAACGGCACGAACTATTCGAGGCAGGGATGCCTGGAGAAAATCTCGTTCAACGGGGACGGGACCATCCGCCAGGCGGAGATGACCTCCTGCGGCAGCGTCCGGCCGCTGAAGGGCGAGGGGTATTATCCCGCCTATATCGCCTGCCATCTCTTCACGGATACGGAAATGACGTACGTGCCCTGGTCGGGATGGATGGACGACCGCTTCCCGAAGATCACCCAGGAGATCGAAGAGGGCGGGAAGGGCATCGGATACGTCGCGAACATGCGGGATTCCGCCACGGCCGGCTTCCGGTATTTCGACTGCAGCGGCGTAAAGAAGGTATCGGTCCGGACGAAAGGGTACGCTACGGGCGAGCTGCAGGTCAAAACCGCGTGGGACGGGGAAGCGATCGGCAGCATTCCGGTCGGCTACGCGAACGTGTGGCACGA
>JAILIE010000022.1 GCA_024695415.1 Clostridiales bacterium
GATAGCAGTCAATTCCCGTGAATCGTGTCCCGGATTGATAAAATAACGCCCGGGCAGAAGGAGCGCAGCCATGTACACGCATAAGGTGCAGTATTATGAAACAGACATGATGGGGGTGACCCATCATGCCAATTATATCCACTGGATGGAGGAAGCCCGGATCGACTTCATGGACCGGCTTGGTTTTCCGTATGCCGCCATGGAGGCAGAGGGCGTTTTCTCCCCGGTGAAGTCCCTGTCCTGTGAGTATCTTCACCCCTGCACTTTCGGGGACGAGATCAGCGTATCCGTATCGGTCGAGTCCTTCAACGGGGTGATTATGGCCATCGTCTATGACATGCGGAATCCGGCCGGGGACAGCGTATGCGCCGCCCGGTCCGAGCATGTTTTCCTGAACCGGGAGGGGCATTTTGTCCGCATGAAACGGGAAATGCCGGAATTCTGCGCCGCGATCGAAAACAGTATGCGGGGAACGCCCTGACTTTTCCTCCCTCAGCGGGGCCTGATCCATATTACTTTGGCGTTTTTCCAGGACCGATACATTTTCCGGCCGGTACGGATTTCTCCGTCCGGCATTTTCAGTTGCGCCAGATTTTTGCACCCGCTGAAAACGCCGTCGCCGAAATACTCCAGCTGTGCCGGCAGTTCCGGAATGTCCAGGCGGGCGCAGCCGTCGAACGCGCGCCGCTGAATCCTGCGCAGGTTCTCCGGCCAGGTCACTTTCTTCAGGTCCGTACAGCGCAGGAAGGCGCGCGTCGCAACGAACCGAAGGTTCTTCCCCAGGTCCGCCCCGGCCAGGCTCTCGCAGTCGCGGAACGCGCGTTCCCCGATCATCTGCAGCGTCTCCGGGAAATCGACATGCCTGAGGGCGGTGCAGCCGGCGAACGCACTCCGCAGGATCTGCTCCGTCCCGCGGTGCATCGCCGCTTTCACCAGTGACGTGCAATGGATGAACGCTTCCTGCCGGATCATGGAAACGCTGCCTGGAATATCGACACGGCTCAATGAAACACAGTCGGCAAACGCCCGTTTTCCAAGGAACTCCAGGCCGTCCGGCAGCCAGACTTCCGTCAGGGACGTACAGCCGCGGAAGGCATTGCTCCCGATCTTTTTCAGGCCGTCCGGCAGGTCGATCCATTCCAGCAGCGTGCATCCGCCGAACGCGGCCGTTTCAATCCGTTCGCTGTCGAGCGGCAGGACGGCATACCGCAGATTCCGGCATCCATGGAAAGCGCATACGCCAATTCCGGGCCTGCGTTTCCTGTATTTTTCATCCTCCTCGTCATCTTCCGCCGGCCATTCCGCCGCCTCCGGGATTTCCGCGTCCTCCGGTCCCCGTTTCACCTTTTCCAGCGCGCCGCACCGGTCAAAAGCCTCGTCCCCGATTCGGACTCCGCGCGCCGGCAGGGTCACATCGGCCAGGTTTTTGCAGTTCTGGAACGCACAGGAGCCGACATACCGCAGTCCGGCGGGCAGGCGTATTTCCGCCAGCATTGAACAATTGCGGAAAGCTTCAGTCCCGATTCCGGTCACGCTTTCCGGCAGTTCCACCCTGCGCAGGGACGAGCAATCCGCGAACAAGGCCTCTTCCACTTTCCGCAGTCCCGCGGGAAGCCGGATCCTTATCAGGAACCTGCATTCCCGGAACGCGCTGATTCCGATTTTCTCCACGCTGTCCGGAATCTCCAGGCTTTCCAGTGCTTCGCAACCCATGAATGCGCAGTAATCAATACGCTTCAGGCCATCCGGAAGGCATATGCTTTTCAGGGATGAACAGTTCCGGAAAGCGTTCCGGCAAACGGTCCTTACACTTCCGGGAAGACGGACCTCGCGCAGGCCGGTGCAGCCGGAAAACAGGTTATCCCGGATAATCTGCAGTCCTTCCGGCAGCACAACGGAAGAAATGTCTTCCCGGTTGCTGAACACGTTCTTTTCAATCGTCAGGACGCCGTCCGGTACCCGTACAATTCCGCCCGCGCCGGTATATTCTTTCAACACCCCGTCCCGTATCTCAAAACCCGGAAAAACGGGTTCCCGGTTTTCTGCCATGTTGTTTCCTCCGAAGATTTCTTCAGCTGCTTCTTAGATTTCTATCCATAAATACAGAATCAACTGCAGGATCAGGAAGAGCAACCGGTAGATCAGCCGGAACCAGATTTGAAAGCCAAGAGTAAGGAATTCCAGAAACTTACCGGCTTCCAGCAATGGCAGCAGTCCTGCAGACATGGATTCAATATCGTTTTCCTGATTCTGAGCCTGTTCCTCCAGAAAGTACTGAATCATCTTTTTCAAATCTCCATCTGTCCTTGGGCGACTAATACTGCCCCGACTCAGGAGAATGCTTTCGACAGCATCCTTCAGGTTAACCATCCCATATTCTGCCCGGGAATCCTGGGAGGAACCTGCTTTAACACCGGAGGCTGCCGTGGAAACCAAGGCACGTTTCACTTCTCCGGCGGTCATACTGGTGTTGAGAGCCCAAACCTGCGCTGCCGATGCTGCAACGATGGGAGATGCCATGGAGGTGCCGGATTCGGCCTTGTAGTTGCCAGATTGTGTTCCATATGTACTGTAAATATCATCTCCCGGAGCGCAAACAGTGACTTGATTGCCAAAATTAGAGAAATCGGTAAGCTCCAGTTTTTTATTCCGGCTTGTAACCAGTAGTTGAAGCGGATTCAGAGACAGGCCGGAAAAACGGTATTGATAATGCCCGTAGGATTTATTACGCTTAACCGCACCGACGACAATAATGGAATCCATAACATCCTGTCCGGAATGTTTACGAGATCCTTTGAAGGCTGCTGCTTCCGCATCGGCAATACTTGTCGTTACAGAGCAGACAACGCCGTTATATATGGCGTCTACTTCGTCGTTTCCAGCAGAATTAACCAGCAGAAAGCTGTCCGGATATCCTTCTGTATTGCCGCACTTGTCCAGCAATGTCAGGATGATAAGCGCAGCGTTTTTTCCTTCATCATCCCAGACAGAATCAGGATACACCTGAAAATGATCATCGGTTGGGCGTCCATTGGAAATGTAAGAGACTCCATTTCGTTTCCAGCAATATCCCCTTGATTTGTTGATTACCCGGCAGCCTTGTGCAAGAAGCCTGTCATATTCTTCCATCGTCTGGTTCGTTGTGTCATAGTTCGCGTTTCGCACAGCGTACCCATAAAGTTGATACGGACAGGAAAGGATCCCATTTATTCCACGACTGTTTCCCCTCGTTGCTCCAATGATGCCCGCCACATGTGTTCCATGGTTCAATTCGCCCCTTGCATCCGCATCAGAGTTCTGCACTTCCGATATTGTCCGGCGATTGGCGTCCGCATTGACCACTGTGATATTCAGGTCTTCATGACCGGTATCAAAACCGCCGTCAATAATCCCGACCGAAACTTGGGAATACTCGGACGAATACGCCCATGCAGACGGCGCACCGATCACTTCCTGCCACCAGTTGTTTCCGCCCTGGAAGATCATGCTCCATTTCACCGGTAAATTCGTAAAGAAGTCCAGAGCTGGCGCCCAAAACGCATCTCCGTATGTATTCCATGGATCATCAGGCATATACTCTTCCAACCCAAAGTCTGCAGAGGCATCAAAAGACATACGCCCTACGCGATCCAGCATGGCACATGACACACTGGGTTCCTTCCATATCCGGCTGCATAGCTCATTCAGAGCTTCTTCACCCGAAGCAGTGACCCGGATTTGAAACTCATCCAGTCCGTCGATACAGCCAATGAGTTCGCCCCCTGCCAGAGCGGCAACACGCTTTACTTCCTGGTCTGACACTCCGCTTTTAAAAACCACCAGAATAACATGATCCACATAACCCATCATCCGAGAGGAATCTATAAAGAGAAAATCCTTTTCCTCGGGGGTATAACTGCCGCCCAGTTCTTTTCGCAGAGGCGTAGAGAAGGTTTGTTCCCGGACTGAAGCGGCAACCTGAGTATCTTTCATATTGCCATTGCCGGACGGAAAAAGCGCGTTAAAAAGAATGCTTCCCAGGCCCAGAACAAAAACAAGACAAAGAATACACAATACCAGCAAAAAACGAAGAAATGTGTGCTTCTTCTTACGGCGCCGCCTTGTCGGAACCTGACCTGGATTTGTTTCATTCATGATTTCATCCGGAGTGAATGCCCTGCCGCAATAAGGGCAGCATGGACGTCCATCATAGGGAAATTCACTTCCGCAACGAGTACAACGCATTTCAGGATCTCCTTATTGATCAAAATAGTGTATTCACTGCACTGCTTAATCAGTGCAGTATGAGCATATCATCCGGGCTTTTTTCAGTGCAGGCACATTCGCCAGCCGGTACGCTTGGAATTTGCATTATTCTACCATATGCGCATACACTTTGTATACCGCGGATTTCCCTTCGTCCTCTGCGTGATCGCCAATGGAAAAACAATAATACTTTGTTCTGAAGCCACTCTCAACTCAGGCAAGATATCGGAATTCAGGAACTGACAGTGCCTTTGAATAATGTCTTTGGGCGATCAAAGGGGATTGGTCCTCACCGGCAGGAAGGGGCTCAGAGAAACCAACAGCGGGATTCACTCACCTGGAGCTGGTTTGCCCATTCAGCAGGCTTGGACCAGATGTGGGGGCCTGTTTCTGCTAATGACATTTCAGTGACAAGAATAGTGACACAACAGTGACAATATGCTATAATGTCACCAACCGGATCAAGTCGATGCCCAGGAACAAGGTTATTCTCAATACACTGTACAAGAGTAAAGATGTCGAAATGTTTGGAAGCGGCTTCAAAAAAGTATATACAATCTGCCGCCAGTCAAGCGTGAAAACAGAGTACAAATCCGGGCATGGTGGATTTTCTTTTATCTTTATCAGAGGCAATGTCACTGATCGTGTCACTGATCATATACCGGTCAGGAAGATACAAACCCATGATGCTGTTCTGGAATTGCTGAAAGAAAACCCAACATACTCACGGGAAATGATGGCAAACAGAATTGGCAAAACCGTCCGCACAGTTCAAAGAGCATTGGACAAGCTTTCGGAAGAAGGAAAAATCAAGCGAATCGGAAATTCCAGAGCCGGATACTGGGAAGTACTGCAGTAATCTATGATCTGAACCCGAATCCGAAAGCCGGGTTCCCGGGCCGAAAAGTGGAGCGTTTATGAACGTATTTGATTACCTGAAGTGGCGGGGAGACGTACCCCTTTCCGTAGCGCCGTTTAACGAGGTGGACAACCTGATCCTGTCGGAGCTGGCCTATACGGATTTCAGCGGCATTGTGCCGGAATCCGGGCAGGAGGTTCCGCTCCGGGAGGCATATGAAGCCTATTTCTCATCCCATACCCGGGAGGAAATCCGGGCCAGCAAATCCTTTACCGCGCGATCCCCGCTGCTGATGGAGCCCATGTGTTCCGGCGCCCGGTTCGGGGATATGAAGCTGACCGCCTACCGCGACGAGCGGAACACCCAGGCGGACCTGCAGTTCAGCGCGGTCACATTCCTTCTCAGCGACGGCAGCGCCTATGCGGCCTTCCGGGGCACAGACGGAACGCTGGTGGGCTGGAAGGAGGATTTCCTTTTCAGCTACCTGAGCGGAACAGAAGGCCAGCAGCGCGCGGCGGAATACCTGCGGCGCGTTGCCGGGGAAATCGGCCGGCCGCTGCGCGCGGGCGGCCACAGCAAGGGCGGGAACCTCGCGGTCTACGCGGCTGCCTGCTGCGGGGAAGAGGCGCAGGACCGCCTGACGGCGGTATACTCCAATGACGGACCGGGATTCCGCCTGGAATTCCTGGCCGGGGAAGAGTACCAGCGAATTGTGCCGAAGATCGTCTCCATCGTGCCGGACACCTCGGTGATCGGCCTCCTGATGGACAGCTCCGTGCGTCCGCGCGTGGTCCGGAGCACCGCCTCCGGGATCATGCAGCATGACGGCTTTTCCTGGGAAACGGAGCGGGACGGCTTTGCGGAGGCGAAGCTGTCCGAAACCAGCAAGATGCTCCGGCAGATGCTTTCCGGATGGCTCGACCAGATGGACGACGGGGACCGGAAGGAACTGACGGAAACCATTTTCGGTCTCTTGTCCGCTACGGGAGAGGACACTTTCAGCGGCATCAGTGAAAGCCGGTGGAAGAGCCTCGAGGCCATGGCGGCTTCCGCCCTGAAGCTGCCGAAAGAGAACCTGCAGGAAATGGGCCGGTATCTGACGCAGCTGGGGAAAAGCGGCGGGAAGACGGTTTCCGCGCTCCTGCAAAGCCGCGTCGCCGAACTGCTCCGCACCGCCGGATCCATCCTGCCGCAGGCGGGCGCAAAGCCTGAAAAGATTGAACAACCCTGAAAAAAGATTGTTCCGGAGGTGTCGCTATGCCCGGTCCCGGAGGACCCGGAAGAAGGGCCAATTTCCTGACAGACGAGGAAAAACAGAATTCACCGAAGATCACTAAGGCACTGCTGAAGCGGGTTTTCTCCTACCTGAAACCCTACTGGAAGCAGCTGACGCTGGTGCTGGGCTGCATCATTGTGTCGTCGGTCTGCAGCCTGTTCCCGTCCATCCTGACCGGTAACATCATCGACGTGCTGACCGGGAAGGACCTGGGCGGCTGGTTCGGCGAGGGCATTTCCGCCCTGGTCCGGCTGATCGTGCTGTCCCTGGCGCTGAACCTGGCCTCCAACCTGATCGGGGTCGGGGAGACCTACCTGAACAACTGGATCGCCCAGCACATCTCCTACGACATGCGGAACCAGATGTACAAACACCTGCAAAAGATGTCCCAGCGGTTCTTCACCTCAGCGAACCAGGGGGATATTATCACCCGGATGACAAGCGATATCTCCGGTGTGGAATCCGTGATTACCGGCACCTTCACCAGCATCCTTTCCAATTCGATCACCCTGGTCGTCGCGGTGATCGCGATGTTCCAGAAGAACTGGATCCTGGCGCTGGTGGGCATCGCGGTGGTTCCGCTGTTCACACTGCCGACCCGGATGGCCGGCAAGCGGCGGTGGAAGCTGGCCGGGGAGGCGCAGGAGTGCAATGACGAAATCAACGGCATCCTGAACGAAACCCTGTCGGTCAGCGGACAGCTGCTGGTAAAGCTGTTCGGGCGGGAAAAGTCGGAATACAAGCGCTATGAGGACGCCAACGGGCGGATGATCAAGCTGAACATCCGGGAGAGAATGGCCGGCCGCTGGTTCTTTATGCTGCTCAGCACGCTGACGACGATCGGTCCGATGCTCCTGTACCTGGTCGGCGGCATCCTGATCATGAAATATGACAGCACGCTGAGCGTCGGCGATATTACGGTGCTGGTCGCCCTTCTCGGGCGGATGTACGGCCCGGTGAACAGCCTTTTGAACATCCAGGTGGACTGGATCCGCTCCATGGCGATGTTCACCCGGATCTTTGAATACTACGACATGAAACCGGAGATCGACGACAAGCCGGAAGCGAAGGAACTGGCCAACGCGAAGGGCGATATCGTCTTCGACCATGTGGACTTCACCTATGACGGGGAGCGCATGATCCTGAAGGATATCAACTTCACCCTGCGCAGCGGCGACTGCGTGGCCATCGTCGGCCCCAGCGGAAGCGGCAAGAGCACGATCGTCAACCTGATTCCCCGCCTGTGGGATCCGACGAGCGGCCGCGTGCTGTTTGACGGCACGGACGTGCGGGACCTGACGCTGCACTCGCTGCGGGACGAGGTCGGCGTGGTGACCCAGGAGACCTATCTGTTCAACGGCACGATCCGGGAAAACCTGCTCTACGCGAAACCGGAGGCGACTGAGGAGGAGATGATCGAGGCCTGCAAAAAGGCGAATATCTATGACTTCATCTCGAAGCAGCCGGACGGCCTGGACACGATGGTCGGCAACCGCGGGCTGAAGCTCTCCGGCGGCGAGAAGCAGCGCATTTCCATCGCCCGGGCCCTTCTGAAGGATCCTGCCCTGCTGATCTTTGACGAGGCGACCTCCGCGCTGGATTCCATCTCCGAGGCCGCGATCCAGGCGGCGATCAATCCGCTGATCGAGGAACGCACGTCCATCCTGATCGCGCACAGGCTTTCCACGATCCTGGCCGCGGACGAGATCCTGGTCGTCCGCGACGGGGAGATTGTGGAGCGGGGGAAACATAAAGACCTGGTACATGCCGGAGGCACGTACCAGGAGCTGTATGAGACGCAGTTCAGTAAAGCGATGGAGGAGTAGGTTACGGGACCAGGTCGGCGTATTCGCAGCGCGCGGCGGCGCGCAGGTCTTCCGGGTTCAGCTCGATCTGGGCGCCGACACGGCCGGCGCTGACACAGATCTTTTCCATGCCTTCCGCGGACCGGTGAATCCGGGTCGGGAAGGCTTTTTTCATGCCGATGGGGGAGCAGCCGCCATGAACATAGCCGGTCAGCGGCAGGAGCTCCTTCTGGTGGATCATTTCGACGGATTTCTCGCCCACGGCCTTCGCGGCTTTCTTCAGGTCCAGTTCCGCCTCCACGGGCACGACAAACACATAGTATTGATTGCTCCGGCCGCGGGTGACCAGCGTCTTGAACACATGATCCGGTTCCTCGCCCAGGAGCGCAGCGATCTGCGCGCCGGTCAGCGTCGGATCCGCCTCATACGTATGGCAGGCGTAGGGGATCTTCTTGCTTTCCAGCACCCGCATCACATTCGTCTTATCCGTCGGTTTCATTCGCGTTCCTCCCCGGCGTTTCCCTTTTCCAGCACCTTCCGGTACGGGCCGATCATTCCCTCTGTGAGCCGTCCGCCCATCTTTTTCTTCAGCTTCGGGCTGCGCATCATGCCGCCGACCAGGTACATCGCCATCATCCGGCCGCGCCGCTTCTGGGGGAAGTCATAGAAGCCGTGCTTTTTGTAGAACCGGTGATCCTCCCGCATCAGGCCCTGCATCTGCCAGATCAGGTCCCGGAAGATCTTCAGTCCGCCGACACCCCAGAAGTTTTTCGGCGGAAGGTAATGTTCGGTCACCGCGAAGCACAGGGTTTCCGCCAGGCGGTCGATTTCCGCGTCGGGATCGTGCTGGCTGCAGGCGACGCCCGCCAGGAAATTGCCGCCGACCTCCGACCGGGCCTCCATGAGGGTACGCAGGTTTTCCTCCCTGTCCAGCGCGCCGTCCACCAGGTAGCCCACGGGCTTGCCCATGGTCACGGTCCGGTGGCCGTTGCAGAACTGGCGGTCGTCAAAAAGCTTGAAGCGGTAGCCCATGCTGTGGTCACGGATGGTATAGGCGTAAACCAGCGCGTCCGCGGTCTGGATGTTCTCCCGCAGGTAGCGGTCGAACCCGTCCTTGTAGACACAGGTACCGTCCGCGGCGCAGTTGAAGCAGCCCAGGCAGCCGCCGGCGAAGGGAAACTCCCCGATATCCACGATATCCGCCGGGCAGGGGAGGCGGTTTTTCAGCCGTTCGCACATCGCCTGCAGCCGTCCCTCCGGGGAATGGCTGAAGTCCGCGATAATCACCACCCGGGCAGGTGCGGGAACGTCCAGCTTTTCCGCGGCCGGGTCGGCGGCCGTCAGGGCGGCCGGCGCGGCCTTCGGGGTCTCCGGCTCACAGAAGCCCTTCTCCATGTTCCACAGGACATAGCGGAAGAAGGAGAGGGCTTCCTTCTGTCCCTGTTCATTCAGCAGGTCCTCCATATCCGCGGACAGGCCGCGGATATATTTCAGGCCCAGGTCGCCGCAGGCGTCCCGGATAAACCGGTGCGCGGTGGTGTCATAGAAATGCTTGGAGGTGCTGACCTGGGTGGCGTATTTGCCCTGCAGGTCGATTCCGCTCTCCCGGACCAGATCCAGGAAACGGTGCAGCTGCGCCGGGGCGAGGAAGGTATAGACCGGGTAGCAGAAGAGGATCAGGTCCGCTTCCTTCAGCGGCCCTTCCCAGGCAGAGGGGTCGGATTCCATTTTGCGGATTTGCCGGCCGACATGCAGGATGGTCCAGTTGTGGTCCGGGAAATGCTGCCGGATGTACAGAACGGTGTGGAGGGTGATGCTTTCATTTCCCGCGGGGGATCCGTTGAGAACCAGGATGTTCATGATGCGGTATCCTTTCGCTCGTGTGCTGAAAAGACGTGGCGGCATTGGGGCGGTGGAGATCCTTCGACTGCGGCCTTCGGCCTTACCTCTGGGCTGCCGCCCGTTTCTCTCTGAAAACGAGCACACTGGCTCGTTTTCCGGGCGCTCGAAACCTCAGGATGACACCGGAAGGGGCTGCACTGCCACAGGAATACTGTAAGTTGCTGATTCCAGCCTTTTTAAGGATAGCATACACCGAAGGGGAGATCAATCCTGAAGCAGGGGAGTGACGGGGCCGCGGTGCCAGATGCACAGGCGGTGCAGGGGACGGGTCATCATGACGTAAAGGATCCGGCAGAGAAACTCGTCATCCGGGAAGTTTTCGGCGGAGGCGTCGCAGATGCCGACACAGTCGAACTCCATGCCCTTGGCCATACCGGCCTGCAGGATCATAACGCCGCCGCGGTATTCCTGGTCCGATTCATTCAGGAGGACGGCGCCGGTTTCCGCCCGCAGGGCGCGGTGCAGTTTTTTGGCCTGCTCCGCGGTTTTCTCGATCAGGGCGATGCTGTGGAAGCCTTCCTTCCGCCAGGCCAGGACCTGGGCGCGGATCCGGTCGATCCGCTCCTTTTCGCCGGCAACCGGTATGATTTCCGGCGCCTGCCCGTGGCGGAGCACCGGCCGGGTTTCGCCGATCCCGGGGATCGGATACTTCCGGGCGACGGACTGGGCCAGGTTCATGATCTCGACGGTGTTGCGGTAGCTGACCGTCAGCTGGGCCAGGTCCGCGTTTCCGGAGAATACCGGGCCTGTCCATTCGTCCCAGCTGCGGATGCCCTCGTCGGAACGGATTCCCTGGTACAGGTCACCGACCAGCGTGAAGGACGCCGCGGGATGGGACCGGCGCAGCAGCTCGATCTGGAAGGGGGAGAAATCCTGGCATTCGTCGATGACGATGTGCCGGAGCGGCCGCAGCTTCAGCCCGTATACCGCGCGGCAGATCGTCGCCAGGATCGGCAGGTCCTCCTGCCGGATCCGGTTCTGGTCCAGCATCGCGCCGGTTTCAGCGGCCAGTTCCTCATCCCCGAAGCTTTCCAGGAAGGAACGGTACAGCTCCGTCAGTTCCAGGGAAGGAAATTTGTCCCGGTACTGCGCCAGATAGGTTTCAGCCCGCCGGTCGATTTCCTGGTAGCGCTGGTCGCGCAGCGCGTAAACTTCCTTCGTTTTCTCCAGACGCTTCGGGCCTTCCGGAAGGGCTGTCCGGATCCGGTTGACCTGCTGCTCCGTCATCGCGGCGTACTGGTCCTTCAGCATGCTGACGGCGGACTGCACGCGCCGCCGGACGATCTTTTTCATCTCGTCGATCCGGGTATCCAGCGGGAAATGCTTCAGCTGGCGGAGGAAGATATCCTGCAGTTCCGGTCCGTCGATCAGGGAGACGCCGGCCATCCGGAAGCCCTGGGAAGGAATCAGTGAATGCTGCAGCTTGTCCAGCCATTCCTCCAGCCGGTTCATCAGGCCCAGCGATCCCTTCAGGCGGACGAGGCGGCCGGCTTTTTCCCGCTCCGCGGCGGTCAGGCCCAGGTTGTTTTCCAGGCGGCTTTCCCGGTACACCTTCGGCATCAGCTTTCCCATGCCGCTCCGGCACCAGCCCTCGAAGGTGGTCTGGATAACGCGCTCGACGCCCAGGTCCGGGAGCACCTGGGAAATAAAGGACAGGAACAGCGGGTTCGGCGCGAGGATCATCATGTTTTCCGGGCGCAGGGTTTTCTGGAAGGTATAGAGCAGATAGGCGATGCGGTGCAGCGCGATGGTGGTTTTTCCGCTTCCCGCGGCGCCCTGCACCAGCAGGGGACGGGTCATGCCGTGGCGGATCACGATATTCTGTTCCGCCTGGATCGTGGTGACGATGTCCTTCAGGCGGTCCGTGGAAATGCTGCCCAGGACGCCCTGCAGGTAGGTTTCCTGGGAGACGATGCCTGTGTCGAAGAGCGCGGACAGTTCCCGTCCGCGGACGGTCAGCATCCGTTTCAAGGTCAGCTCGCCGCGTACCCGGCCGTCCGGGGCCTCGTAGTCCATCGGGCCGATCTGGCCGGAATAATAGAGGTTCGCGACGGGAGACCGCCAGTCGATGATCACCGGGTCCAGGGTCACCGGGTTCAGCAGGCCCCACCGGCCGAGGTAGTAAGTCTCCGGCCCGCGGCCTGTGGGGATGAAGTCCAGGCGGGCGAAATAGGCCTGGGCAGCGGCCATGGTCAGCTGGCGCAGCCGGTCCAGCTGTGCCTGGAAGAGCTGCATGGTGACTTCTTCGTACTGGTCGGGATCTTCCTCCATCTGTACGTCCATGCATTCGCCGGCTTTCGCTCCGGTGAGAGCTTCGACCTCCGCGATCTCGCGGGTGACGGCGTCGCAGGTGTCCTGCAGGCGGAGGTATTCCTCCCGCGCGGCAGGATGGTCGGGAAGGGTGGGATGGTTCATGATGATTCCTTTCCTCAGCAAAGAGAGAATTTCGAGCCCGCGGGCCCAACCAGAGGCTTTCCGATCGCCTCCGGACTCTTCGGTGCCATGTGTGGTTGAGCGGGATTTCCTTATACGCTGTTTGTTCGGCACCTCGCTGCAACTGGCAGCGCTGAACTGCGCATCCATTGGAAACCTTTGGTCTCAATGCAGTTGAATGAGCGGTTATTCAGCCGGATAATCAACGGTCATGGCAGAGGAAGAGAATAAAAAAGCCTCTGCTGAATGTATTTTCAACGCAGAGGCTTACAGACAGGTTCCTGCAAGCGTGTGGAACGCAATCATAGCGGAGCGGGGATGGTTTGTCAAGCGTTTTTTTCGCGCCCGTTTTACCGGTCCCATTCCGGTTCCACCATTCCCTCCCAGGTGAAGCCATCCGGGTAGGTGATGGTCTGGCCGTCCCAGGTAAACTTGATCATCTCCAGCTTTGTGGTGCGCATGAACAGATCCCGCACTTCATACTGCAGGCAGTAGGTGGCGGCCGGCAGCTGGGCGGTCTTCACGGACAGCGCCCGCGGCACGGTCCGCGTGGGGCCGTAGGCGAACCCGGCACGGTCGGTTCCCAGGGGGAACAGCAGCCGGTATTCCCGGCCCGCCATGATGGCGAGCCGCTCCACATTGCGGTTCGGCAGGTCGCTGTCCGCGTCATAGCCTTCCCATACGCCGTAGATCTCATATTCGACGTTCCGGGTGCCGTCCTGCGCATATGAGATGATCTGGCCGCAGCGCAGGTTGACAATATCGCTGTTGATCTGGATGGGAATATTATACAGCCGGGGGGAAGTGGAATTATCCACCAGGTCCATGCAGCAGAAGTCACCTTCAATGGCCGGACGCGTCAGGAGGTCATCGGCTTCCCAGAGCATTTCCATCTGCTCGGAAAACTGCATGATACAGTCCGACCTGCCGATCAGTTGCAGGGTGCCGGTGCTTGGATCCTCCCCGTACAGGGTGTAGAAGATGTCGTTCACGTTGGCGTTCGTATTTCCAAAATAGAGGGCGGGGAGGCCGTCCACTGCCATCCGCTTCTCAATGGTGACCTGCAGCGCTTCGATGGTATCGATCTCCGGCAGGCGTTCCATATACTCATAGATCCATTCGGGCGCTTCCCATTCGGAAATGGCGTCCAGCCAGGCCAGGTAATGGGGCATCGGGAAGCTTCGGGCATAGGTATCCAGCTTATCCGGATCGTCGCCCGCGGGATAACAGAAGGAGAGGCCCCGGGACGAGGTGCGCCCTGAGCCGCGGGAAACATAGACCACCGCGTCCGAGAGCGCGTCGATCGCTTCGTTCAGCAGGTCAAGGTCCATCGTGGCGACGATCTCCGGATTGTACAGGACGCTGCCCAGGTCCCGCAGGTTTTGCCGGCTGTCTCCGTACCTGTCCGCGTCCAGGAGATACCGGGTCAGGATGCGCGTCGCTTCCGGCTTGACAATGAGTGAGTTGTTCAATACCTGGATCATCTTTCCGAATGCCGTGACCATTCGGTCGATCTTGGTCAGGTCAATGACCGACCAGGTCAGGGTCTGGCGGAAAAAGTCGTTGTCCAGGTTGCTGTATTTTTCTTCGGTCATGTTGCAGATGCACTGCCCCAGCCATTCGCCGTCCAGCGCGGGATGATTGACGAGCGCCTGCAGCCAGTCGCCGAAGGCGCTGCCTTCACCGGGAACGATTTCCTCGGAAGCCACCAGCCAGTGGGCACAGTCCCGGACGGACCAGGCGGTTTCGAGGCTGGCCAGCTGGCACGCGTCAGCAATCAGCGCTTCCAGGTAAATACCGCTGTCCCGCAGCGCCTGCTGCAGTTCATACTGGTACATCAGGTCTCCGTCATACAGTTCGTCGAACAGGAGACCGGTTTCCGCGCTGCCGCCGTGGCCCCAGAGAACCAGCGCGTATTTCTTTGCCGGGAATTCCCGCATACCCCAGCGGAGGAAATCCGTCAGCGCTTCCGGGTCCGCCATGCTCTGCAGGGGCAGCGTCTCCATCAGCCGGAAGGTACGCTCCGCCTGCTCCTCGCCGTCGACCCCCAGCGGGAAATAGTTATAGCGCCAGCGCTGCAGGGCGTCCGGGAAAACGTCGATATCCAGGTCCTGGGAATGCCATTCGGAAGAACCGCCGGTCTCAACCAGGATATTGACCCGGCCGACGTCCCGGAGGGAATCCTCCGTTGAAACGTCCTTTTCCGTATAGAGCGGCATCAGGTAGTATGGATAGGTGATATGTGAAATCTCCTCCAGGTTGAGGGACGCGTATCCGTATTTGGATTCCAGGTCCGAACCGCAGAGATAGACCAGCACGGTCCATTCCGCCGTTTCGCCTTCCGCGAAACAGGACGCGAAAGCCAGCGCGGCCAGCGCCGCGGCAAGCAGGATCCAAACCAGCCGTTTTTTCATTCCGCGTCCTTTCCGGCCGGCTTCCGCTGCCGGCCTTCTGCGAAGGGATTACCACATTTCAGAAAGTATAATAGCCACCGTTGCGTCCGGATGTCAAGTCTGCGCACCCTATTCAAACTGCGCGGCGTAGAGCTGGTGGTAGAAACCTTTCCGGTCCATCAGCTCCCGGTGGGTGCCCTGCTCGACCACGTCGCCGTCCTTCAGGACCAGGATCCGGTCCGCGTGCTCGATGGTGGACAGGCGGTGGGCGATGACGAAGCAGGTCTTTTCCTTCATCAGCTCGCGCATGGCCTTCTGGATCTCCCGCTCGGTGGCGGTATCGACGTTCGAGGTGGCCTCGTCAAGGATCAGCATCGGCGCGTCGTAGAGCATGGCCCGGGCGATGGTCAGCAGCTGCTTCTGGCCCTTGGAGATGTTTCCGCCGTCCTCGCTGACGACGGTATCGTAGCCCTGGGGCAGGCGCATGATGAACGGATGGATGCGGGCGGCTTTCGCCGCGGCCACCACCTCGTCCATGGTCGCGTCCTCTTTTCCGTAGGCAATGTTCTCGAAGATCGTGCCCTGGAATACCCAGGTATCCTGCAGTACCATGGCGTAGGCGCCGCGGACGCTGCGGCGGACGGCGGTGCGGATCTCCTGGCCGTCGATGCGGATGGCGCCGCTGTCCGGGTCATAGAAGCGCATCAGCAGGTTGATGATTGTGGTCTTTCCGGCGCCGGTGGGGCCGACGATCGCGATCAGTTTTCCGGCCGGGGCATCCAGGTTCAGGTCGTGCAGGATGATCTTTCCGCTTTCGTAGCCGAAGGCGACGTGTTCCGCGCTCACGTCCCCGCGGACGTTCTCCAGCAGCATGGCGTCCGGGACGTCCGCGCTTTCCTCCTCCTCGTCCAGCAGGGTGAACACCCGCTCGGCGGCGGCCAGCGCGGAGAAGAGCTCGTTGAAGACCTCGGCCACGGCGTTGATCGGGCCGGCAAACTTCCGGCTGTAGAGTACGAAGGAGGAGATCCGGCCCAGGTCGATCGCCCCGTTCAGGAACAGGATGCCGCCCAGCAGGGCGATCAGGCTGAGCCCCAGGTTGTTGATGGCGGTCATGGTCGGGCCAAGGGTGACGCCGTAGTGCTCCGCGTCGGAGAAAGCGTCCGCCGCGTTCCGGTTGATGCCGTCAAAGCGCTCGTCCACCCGGTTTTCATAGGCGTAGGCGAGGATCGTCTTCTGGCCGGAGAGCATTTCCTCCACAAAGCCGTTCATGATGCCGTAGCTCTTTGAACGCTTCGCGTAGCGCGGCTGGGTCCTGCGGCGCATGTAGATGGTATAGCACACCGCGACCGGCACCGTCACCAGCGTCAGTGCGGAAAGGGACGGGGAAATCAGGATCATCATGACCAGCGAACCGATTACCGTGACGACGCTGGAGAGGATCTGGACGATATCCGTGGCCATGGAGGTGGAAATCACGTCGATGTCATAGCTGACCCGGCTGATGATATCCCCGGCCTGGTGGCGGTCAAAGTATCCCACGGGCAGCCGCATCAGCTTCTCAAACACGTCCTGGCGCATCCGCCGGGCGACGCGCCGGCTGACCACGGTCATGACCAGGCTGATACCGAAGCCCAGCAGGGCGGAGGAAACATAGCACAGGAGCATCAGTCCGGCGTAGTGCTTCACCGCGTCGAAATTCACTTTTCCCGCGCCGGCGGCGGCCTCCCGGATCGCGGATCCGGCCAGGCTCGGCCCCCAGAGGTTCAGCAGGTTGCTGCACAGGCTCAGCAGGACGACCCCGAGGATCACCCAGCGCCAGGGGCCCAGGTAACGGAGCATCCGGCGGAGCGTGCCGCGGGTGTCCTTCGGCTTCTTCATGACGGTATCACGCCGGGCCATCACTCCACCTCCTGTTCGTTCATCTGGGTGCGGTAGATGTCCCGGTATTCGGGGCAGGATTCCAGCAGCTCCGCATGGGTGCCCCGGCCGATCATCTCGCCCTCGTGCAGGACGATGATTTCATCCATGGACAGGATGGAGGAGATCCGCTGGGCGATGACGACGGTGGTCGCGCCGCTGTGGTGTTCCCGGATCGCGCGGCGAAGCTCCGCGTCCGTCCGGTAGTCCAGGGCGGAGGACGCGTCGTCCAGGATCAGGATCTCCGGCTGGGAGGCCAGGGCGCGGGCGATCAGCAGGCGCTGCTTCTGGCCGCCGGAGAAGTTCGCGCCACGGATGGCGGCCTCGTGGTCATAGGCGTCCTCATAGCTTTCGATGAAGCCCCGGGCCATGGCGTCCTTCGCCGCGCGCACGAGCATGCGGTCGCTGACGTCGCGCCCGAAGGTCACGTTCTCCCGGATCGTGTCCGCGAAGATCACGTCATTCTGAAAAACGACGCCGAATTTCCGGTGCAGGTCGTCCCTGTGATAGGCGCGCACATCCTTCCCGTCGACGAAAACATGGCCCTGCTGCGGGTCATAGAAGCGCATCAGCAGGTTGATGATGCTGGTTTTGCCGCTGCCGGTGGCCCCGATGATCCCCAGGCTGCCGCCCTTCGGCACGCGGAAGGAGATATCCTTCAGGCACTGCCGGCGCTCCTCGCCGAGGAACTGGCCGTGCGCTTCCTCCGGGGAGTCCGCGTCGTAATTGAAGGTGACGTGGTCAAAGATCAGCGCCTCGTCCCCGGGCGCCGCGGCCAGCTCTGCCTCCGGAACGGGTGTCAGTTCCTCCGGCAGGTCGATGACCTCATCGATGCGGCCCGCGGAGGCGTTGGCCCGGGACATCATCATGAAGATGCGGTTCAGGCCCATGACACCCATCAGGATCATATTGAAATAGGTGAGGAAAGCCAGGATGACGCCCGGCTCGGTCGCCCCGTCGTTCACCCGGCGGGCGCCGACCAGGACCACCAGGGTCAGACCGATATTCAGGAACAGGGTCACAATCGGCCCCGGCAGGCTCATGATGACGCTGGCCTTGACCTCCTGCTTCGCCATGCGGGTGTTTGCCTCGCCGTAGCGCTTTTCCTCATAGGATTCCTTGCTCAGCGCCTTGACCACGCGGATGCCCGTGATGCTCTCCCGCATCCGGCGGACGAGCACGTCCATGCGCTTCTGTACCTCGTTGTACAGGGGAATGCCCTTCCAGGAAACGAAGCAGACCAGCACGATCATGACCGGCGCCATGACGCACAGGATGGACGCCAGGCCGGTGTCCATGGTCAGCGTGATCGCGATGCCGCCCAGCAGCATGATCGGCGCGCGGATGCCCATGGTCTGGATCATGCGCACGAAATTCTGGACATTATAGGTATCGCTGGTCATCCGGGAGATCAGGGAGGGCAGGCCCACCCGGTCCATCTGGCGGCCGGACAGGTTCAGCGCCGTATGGAAAAGGTCCCGCCGGACCGCGAAGGTACTGTTTTTCGCCACGCGGACGCTCATCCGGTTCGCCGTGATGTTCAGCACCCGGGTCAAAAAGGTCAGAAGCAGCATGACGCCGCCCCAGGCGACCACCGGCCACGCGTCCCCCGCGTCCGGAACGACATGATCCAGCAGATGTTCCAGCACATAGGGGAGCAGCAGATCGGTACCGGTACCGATCAGCTTGATCACCATGACCGCCAGGATGAACCGGCGGTAGGGGCGGACATATCTCCAGATCAGTTTCATATCGGGGGCAGGGCTCCTTCGGTTTCGGGCTGGATAAATGGGAAATCTTTACAGATCAAGGGTTTGGGGGGAAATACGGGGACATTGTACCATATGCTCCCGCGCTCCGCCACTGTTTTGCGAAACGAAAGACGCCGGCCCGGGAATCAGGCCGGCTCCTCGCGCACCTGCGCGGTATACAGCTGGTAATAGAGGCCTTTTTTCGCCATAAGTTCGTCGTGACTGCCCATTTCGGCGATGCCCTTGCTGCTGATGTAGAGGATCCGGTCGCAGTTCTTGATCGTGCTCAGCCGGTGGGCGACGATGATGCTCGTCCGCCCGCGGAGCATTTCCTGGATGCCTTCCTGCAAAAGCTTTTCCGTCTGCGTGTCGATGGAGGAGGTGGCCTCGTCGAGGATCAGGATCGCGGGATCGGAGAGCAGGGTGCGCGCGAAGGCGACCAGCTGCTTCTCGCCCTGGCTCAGGTTGCCGCCGCGCTCCTTGATCTCCGTGGAATACCCCTGGGGCAGCTTCCGGATGAACTCGTCCGCGCGGACCCGGCGGGCCGCCTCGCGGACCTCCTCGTCCGTCGCGTCCAGGCGGCCGTAGCGGATATTGTCCATCAGGGTACCGGAGAAGATGAAGCTGTCCTGCAGCATGATGCCGAGCTGGCTGCGCAGGGAATGCAGGGTGACGCCGCTGATGTCGTGGACGCCGCCTTCCCTGTCATGCAGCAGGATCCGCCCGTCCGTCAGGTTATAGAAGCGGCAAAGCAGGTTGATGACCGTGCTCTTGCCCGCGCCGGTCGGGCCGACCAGGGCGATGCTCTCGCCCGCGCGGACGCTCAGGTCCATGTGCTCGAGCACGTTGACGCCTTCCTCGTAAGCGAAGGTCACGCCGGCAAACTCGATCTCCCCGCTGATATCCGGCAGGGTTTCGGCGTTCGGCGCGTCGTCCACGACCACCGGCTCGTCCATCGTCTCAAAAATACGCTCGAGGTAGGCGATGTTGTTTACGAAGGAGTTGTAGATGTTCGCCAGGTTGGTGATCGGCTGCCAGAAGCGGCTGACGTACTGGCCCATGGCCAGGATCACGCCGAAGGATACCATCTTTCCGCCGCCCATCCAGTACACGCCGGCGATATAGAGGAAGGTGAGCACCAGCTGGGTCATGGTCTCGCTGGACAGCCACACGGTGTTGCTGATGCGCACCGCTCGCATCCAGGCCTGGCGGCAGGCGGTGGCCAGCCGCTCCATGATC
>JAILIE010000092.1 GCA_024695415.1 Clostridiales bacterium
CGGCGCTGAACCTGGTCCAGGAGGCCCGGAACGGAAAGCAGAAATGCCGGATCTACCTGAACACCCGCTCTCCCGCCCTGGCCGCCAAGGCCCGGATGCTGGAGGGATATGTGAAGCCCCTGGAGGAATTCGAAATCTGACAAGGACGGTTCTGCTGCCAGAAAACCTGACAACAGAACCGTCCTTGTCAGATTTTTACCGCCGGATGATTTCCACCGGGAGCATGACCTGCTGGGGTGGAAGGGACGGATCGTGGATCCGGTTGCGCAGGAGGTCGATGGCGGTGCAGGCCTCCTCCTGCAGGTGGCAGTCGATGGAGGAAATGGGCTTCGGGAACCCGATGTAGCCCAGGATGTTGTCGAACCCGACGACGGTCAGGTCCTCCGGCACGCGCAGGCCGTTGTTTTCCAGCAGGGTGATGGCGCTCCAGGCTTCCACGTCACAGAAGGAGAACAGGCCGGACACGCCGGAGGCGATCCATTCCCGCAGCCTGGACAGCACCCCGTCCGGGTCGCCGACGCAGCCGTAATGCACGTCCGAATCCGGGATGCCCGCTTCCGCGCAGGCGCGGCGGAAGCCGCTGAAGCGCTTCCGGGAGGCGAAGACCACCTGGTGGAAGGAAAGCATGGCCAGCTTCCGGTGGCCGGTTTCGATCAGGTGCTTCGCGGCCAGGTATCCGCCCTCCTCGTCGTCGCAGTAGACGCAGTCGTCCCGGGTTCCCTCCTGGAAACGGCTGAGCAGTACGAAGGGAATCCCGGAGGAACGCAGCTGGGACAGGGCGGGGGAGTCGAAGGAACAGGGGGTGATCAGCACCCCGTCCACCTGGCGGGAGATCGCCATTTCCACGGCCCTGAGCTCGGTATCCGGGTCGTCCTGGGAGCAGAGGATGCACAAGCTGTAGCCCAGCCGGACCGCTTCCCGCTGGATCAGGTCCGCCAGGATAGCATAAAATGGATTGGTCATGGATCCCGCGATCATGGCCAGCATTTTCGTGCGCCCGGAGCGCAGGGAACTGGCCAGGTAATTGCGGACATAGCCCATTTCCCGGGCAACGCGCTGGATCCTCAGCCGGGTCTCCCGGCCGATGTCGTCCTTATTCTTCAGCGCGCGGGATACGGTATTGACCGTATATCCCGTGGCGTCGGCGATGTCCTGCAGGGTAACGGGGCGGGACGCGTCCTTCACGGCGCACGCCTCCTTTCCGGATGATTTCAGTTTGGATTATTCCGCCGCGGGGGCGTCGTACCGCACGCCCCAGACGCTTTCGTTCGCGCCGGCGGCGGAGAAGACGATGACGTCAGTGCCGGCGTCGTCCTGCATCCGGCAGAGGACGCCGCTGTATCCGGTGTCCCCGATGGAAATACGCAGATAGCCGGTTCCTTCCTCCACGCTCCAGGTGCCGGAGAGTTCCTCCCCGGTTACCGTCCCGTCCGCGTACAGGTACAGGATGAACGGCTCGGCGATTCTGTCGTTGATGCCGGTGCCCTGGTTGATTACATACCAGCGACCGGGCACCTCCGCCGGGTCAAAGGCGGCGGGAATCGTTTCCTTTCGGGTGGCGTAGGGCAGCATGCAGGGCCAGCCCTCCGCGTTCACGCCGTACTGCTTGACCATCGGCAGGTGGCCTTCCGTGCCGTTGTTGAAGCGGGTGTGGTAGCAGATGTAGCGCTTCCCGTCCGCGTCCACCATGGCGCTGTTGTGCCCGGTGGCCATGTAGGCCGTGCGGACGGAGGGCAGGGTATAGTTGCCGGAGAGCTTCAGGCCGAACTGTGCCTGGCCGGATTTGCGGACCCGCTCTCCGTTCATGTCCTCATATTCGCCGTCGGGCGTGCGGGAGCGGAAGACCCGGATCTGGTATCCGCCGTGGGCGGTCAGGTTCCCGTAGGAAACGAAGAGGTAATACCAGCCCGCTTCCGCGTCATACAGGATATACGGGCCTTCGATCGACTGGTGGTTTCCGCCGAGCAGCCGTTTCCCGAAGTAGGGATCCACGTCGTTTTCCGGATCCGCTTCCGGGTGGATGGCTTTGCCGGTCCGCGGGTCCAGCTCCAGCAGGTAGATGCCGCCGGACCAGGAACCGTAGACCATCCAGAAACGGCCGTTTTCGTCAAAGAAAACCGACGGGTCGATCGCGTTGGGATATTCCCGGTAGTTGTAGGTCCCGGCCAGGGTCAGGTAATGGCTTTTGATCCATGCCTCGTCCGCGTACAGGCCGGCGTCGGTCGCGGAGACCGTTTTTTTGTCGAAGCCGGAATAAACGACGGCATCCTGCCATTCGTAGGGCCCCTCCACGCTGTCGGACACGCCGAAGCATATATTGGAAGCGTTCCACGTGGAGGTGGTGCAGTAGTACATCATGTATTTGCCCAGGACTTCGTTCCATACCACGTCCGGCGCCCAGACGTGGTACGTCCGGTCGTCGGTGGGGATGAGGCTTTCGGGGCTGCCGGCGTAGTCGAACACGTGCAGCCCCTCCGCGAAAATGTCCCCCCACACGATGTTGCCGGAATAGTACCCGGTGGACAGGATCGTCCAGGCGCGCAGGTTCTCCGACGAGGCGGCGGCCATATGGGAGCCGAAGATGTAATATTTCCCGTTCGCGGCGATAATGGACGGGTCGTGGCACGCCGTGCGGGCGTTCACCACGCCGGTGGCGATCCCCTCCACGGAGGGGGAGAAGTCCTCCCCGGCGGCGGAGGCCGCGGCGGGGAGCAGCGCCAGCATCAGGACCAGCAGCGGAATCACGATTCTCATGGGAAGAACCTGCCTTTTTGAAAAATCATATTCAGGGGTTGACAATTCACTGGGGCGATTATATCATATGGACAGCATAAGTACAATAGGTGTATGCAAATTTACATTAACGTTCATGTAAACGTTCATGTAACGGTCCACGGAATGGCCGGAAGCCTTGAAAACAAAGAGAAAGCAGGGAAAACGGGAATGAGGTTCGGGAAACGGGCGGGAATCATCGCGGCGGCGTGCCTGGCGGCAGCCTCCCTGGCGTTCCACGCCTGCGCGGAAGGCGCCGCGGAGGATGCCTTCGTCAGCGAACGGATCTCCCGGAACTATACTGCGGTATCCGCTTCCTATACTTATCCCGTTTACCGCGGCGCGGATATTCCGCTTTCCCCCGCGGAGGCGGCCCGGGAACTGCGCGGCGCGGAGGAAACCGGCGAAACGGCCGGCTATTCCGGGGGCGATACGGTGCTCCGCGTGCATTACGGCG
Organism: Clostridiales bacterium; assembly: GCA_024695415.1. GTDB lineage: Bacteria > Bacillota > Clostridia > Christensenellales > Aristaeellaceae > Aristaeella. The sequence continues at coordinate 3,230 of JAILIE010000092.1, forward strand.
ACGTGATCCGCCTCCGGGCGGAGATTCCGGAGGACGGGCTGTACGCCCTGAAGGTGGACTACTATTCCTATGACGACGCCGCGGAGGCGGACCGGCAGTCCCTGCTGCCGGACAAGCTGGCCCTTTCCGTGGACGGGGAATATCCCTTCTACGAATGCCGGAACCTGAAATTTGAATCTTCCTGGCTCCGCCAGGCGGAGGCCGCCTACGACCGCTACGGCGACGAGATGGCCGCGCTGCCGGTGAAGATGGCGCGCTGGGAAACGAAAACGGTGACGGACAGCACCGGGCGCCGGACGGATCCGCTGCTGCTGGAGCTGGCCGCCGGGGAGCACGAGCTGGCCCTGGAGGTGAAGGAAGGCTCCTTCCTGCTGGGGAACCTGACCTTCTGCGCGCCGGAGGAGATCCCGGAGGACGGGACGGCGGAAGCCGCGGAAGGCAGTGCGCTGATTACCCTGCAGGGCGAGGAATTCCTGTGGGCGAACTCCTCCTCCATCCACGGGGTGATGGAATACGACGCGGCGGTGGAACCCTACGACGTACAGCATACCCGGCTGAACACGATCGACTCCGATTCCTTCCGGAATGCCGGGGACAGCGTGACCTGGGAAACGGACGTTCCGGCGGACGGCCGGTATTACATCGCGCTGAACTACCGGCAGAGCGACAAGACGGACTTCCCGGTGTTCGCGGATATCCTCGTGGACGGCCGGATCCCCTCCGCCGCCTTCCGGAACTGCCCCCTGGCATACGGTACGTCCTGGCAGCGGCGCACGCTCGCGGACGCGGACGGGAACTGCCTGTCCGTATACCTGTCCGCCGGGCGGCACGAGCTGACGATCCGGCTGACCATCGACCCGCTGCGGCAGGCGATGGAAACCCTGGACCGGATCATGTACGGCGTAAACGACCTGGCGCTGGAAATCACGCGGGTCGCGGGCACCAACGCGGACAAATACCGGGACCTGAAGCTGAGCCGCTATATCCCGGGGCTGACGGATACGCTGCGGGGATATGCCGCGGAGCTCCGGGAAACGGAACAGAACTATATCCGCTACAGCGCTTCGGACCGCAATGTGGCGGTGATGGCGTCCATGCTGATCGCCGCGCGCCAGCTGGAATCCCTGGCGGAGAATCCGGACGAGATTCCCTACCGGATCGGCGAGCTTTCCTCCTCCTCCAACTCGGCGAACCAGTACCTGGCGAATACGGTGGACAACCTGCTGCGCTGCAACCTGGCGGTGGACCGGATCTGGCTGTACCAGGAAGACGCGGAGCTGCCGGCATCCGCCGGCTTCCTCGAAGGCGCGGGCAAGAGCGCCGAGCGCTTCGCCTCCTCCTTCTCCTCCCAGCGCTATTCCACCGCGAACACCGATCCGTCCCACCTGCAGGTGTGGGTGAACCGCTCCAACCAGTACGTGCAGATCATGCAGAAGCTGATCGACGAGCGCTTCACCCCGGAGACCGGGATCCGGGTGGACATTTCCCTGATGCCCGACCAGTACAAGCTGGTGCTGGCCCGCTCCTCCGGGAACGCGCCGGACGTGGCGACCGGGATCAACTATACGATTCCCTACGAGCTGGCGATCCGCGGCGCCCTGAAGGACCTGACGGAATTCGATTCCTTCCGGGAGGTGGCTTCCGTTTACGAGCCCGGCTTCTTCCTGACCGGGACGATCGGGGACGGGATCTATTCCATGCCGGAGACGCTGAACTTCTGGGTGCTGTTCTACCGGACGGACGTGATGGAGAAGCTGAACCTGCCGGTGCCGGAAACGATGGACGACGTGATCGCCCTGCTGCCGGAGCTGCAGATGCGCGGGCTGAACTTCTACTACGCCACGGCGGGCATGCTGTCCATGCGCAACTTCCACGGCACGACGCCCCTGCTGGTGCAGAACGGCGGGTCGCTGTACTACGAAACCGCGGACCTGGGCACCGCGCTGGGCTCCCGGGAATCCGTGACCGGGTTCACCGCGCTGACGGACCTGTTCACGATCTACAACATGCCGGTGTCGGTGGACAACTTCTACCAGCACTTCCGCAACGGGGACATGCCGATCGGCATCGCGGACTTCTATACCTATAACCTGATCCGCAACGCCGCGCCGGAACTGGACTCCAGCTGGGCCATCGCCCTGATCCCCGGCACGCGGCAGGCGGACGGATCGGTCGACCGCACGACCTGCGGCTGCGCCGAGAGCACCGTGATCTTTACCAGCACACCGGAGCGGGAGCAGCAGGCCTGGCAGTTCATCGAATGGTGGTCGTCCACCGAGATCCAGGCCCTGTTCGGCCGGACGGTGCAGTCCATCTACGGCGACGAATACATCTGGCCCACCGCGAACCTGGAGGCGTTTGACCTGCTGCCGTGGGATACGGAGGACAAGCTGGTGATCCGCGCCTTCGCGGAGAACGTGGTGGACGTGGCCCGGGTGCCGGGCACCTACATGCTGGAGCGGGAGATGTCCAACGCCTTCAACGACATCACCGTCAACGGCGCGAACGAGCAGACGCGGCTGGACCGGGCGGTCAAGACGATCAACCGGGAGATCCGCCGGAAGCTGGAGGAATTCGGATATATCGCTTCGGACGGCAGGGTGATCCGGGAATACCGGATTCCGACCGTGGAATCCGTGAAGAAACTGCTGGGCAGGTAAGGAGACAGGACCATGACGACGAAAACAACGCGGCGGAGCGCGGCGGGCCGGCGGGAGCGGAATCACCTGAGCGGTTATTTCTTTGCGGCGCCGTATGCCCTGATCTTCCTTGTTTTCATCCTGGTGCCCGTCGTCCTGGCCGTGGTGCTCAGCTTCACGAACTTCAACGCGATCGAATGGCCCCGGTGGGTCGGCTTCCTGAACTACATCACCCTGCTGACCAGCGACGAGGTGTTTATGCAGTACGTGCTGCCGAACACCGTGCTCTACGCGGTGGTCGTCGGCATCGGCGGCTATATCCTGTCCTTCCTGCTGGCCTGGATGCTGTGCAACCTGACGAAGGGAATCCGCACGGTGCTGGCGCTGATCATCTATTCTCCCTCGCTGACCGCGGGCGTGGCGATGACCGTGCTGTGGAAGGTCATCTTCTCCGGCGACCAGACCGGCCTCCTGAACAGCTGGCTGATGCGCCTGGGCGTAATCGACGAGCCGATCGTCTGGCTGGTGAATACCCAGTACCTGCTGCCGATCGTCATCCTCATCGGGCTGTGGTCCTCGATGGGCATCGGCTTCCTGGCGATGATCGCCGGCATCGCGAACTCGGACGAAAGCCTGTACGAGGCCGGTGCGATCGACGGGGTCAGCAACCGCTTCCAGGAAATGATCTACATCACCATTCCCCAGATGAAGCCGCAGATGCTGTTCGCGGCGGTGATGGCGGTGGTGAACGCGTTCCAGAACGGTACGGTGTCCGCCCTGCTGACCGGCAATCCCTCCCCGGGATACGCCGCCCAGCTGATCGTGAACCATATCGAGGATTACGGTTTCCTGCGCTATGAAATGGGCTACGCGGCGACGGTGTCCGTGGTGCTGCTTCTGATCGTGCAGCTGTTCTCCAGGGGCGCCAACCGCCTGCTGACCGAAAAGGACTGAGAAAGGGGGATCCGCCATGGCATACCGGGGACGGCATATCAACCCGCAGCGCTTCGAGCGCGGCCAGATCAAAATCCTCCTGATCCTGCTGCCGCTGGCGCTGTTCATGGCGCTGCCGATCGTCTTCATCATCAACCATGCCTTCAAGCCGATGGAAGAGCTGTTCGCTTTCCCGCCGACCTTCTTTGTCCGCAACCCCACGCTGGACAACTTCACCAAGCTGCTGAAGTTCTCCCGCTCCGCCGGGATTCCGCTGACGCGCTACCTGTTCAACTCCCTGCTGGTGACGGTGCTGACTGTGGGCCTGAGCCTGTTCACCACCACCTGCGCGGCCTTCGCGTTCTCCAAGATTAAATTCCGCGGCCGGTCCATGATGCTGCAGATCAACCAGATCGCCATCATGTTCGTGGCGACGGCGGTGCTGATTCCCCGCTACCTGGTGATTTCCGGCCTGGGGCTGATCGACACGATCCTCGCGCACGTGCTGCCGCTGGCGGCGATGCCGGTGGCGCTGTTCCTGGTCAAGCAGTTCGTGGACCAGGTGCCGGACAGCCTGATCGAGGCGGCGCACCTGGACGGCGCGTCGGATTTCCAGGTGTACTGGCGGATTATCCTGCCGGTGATCAAACCCGCGATCGCCACGGCGATGGTGCTGGTGTTCCAGCAGGTATGGACCAACCTGGAAACCTCCAGCTATTTTACGAACGACGAATCCATGAAGACGCTGACCTTCTACATGAACACCCTGGTCAATTCCTCCAACGGCGTGGCCGGCCAGGGTGTCGCCGCGGCGGCGTCGCTGATCATGTTCATCCCGAACCTGATCCTGTTCATTATCTGCCAGAACGCCGTCATGAACACCATGGCGACGTCCGGAATCAAGTAGGAGGGCGGCCCGGTGAGAAGACACGGTTTCCGGGGGATGCTTCCGCTCCTCCGGCGCGCGGTTCCGGCGGCGCTGCTCCTCTGCGCCCTTTTCTGCGCGGCGGTGTGCCGCGCGGACACGCCCTACGTCACCTATACGGTGAACGGCTACGGCGAAGTGCAGGAGACCCAGAGCGCCTACCTGGCGGTGGATACAGTGGTCGGCTTCGGGGAGGAACGCCTCAATAAGCCGGACGACCTGTTCATCGCGGAGGACGGAACGATCTACGTGGCGGATACCAAGAACCGCCGTATCCTGATTGGCACGGCCGCGGGCGAGCTGAAGGGTATCGTCGGCAGGGACGTGCTGCAGTCGCCCCGGGGCGTTTTCGTGACGAAGGACGGCGACATCTATGTCGCGGACCGGGACGCGGAGGCGGTGTTCCAGTTCTCCGCGGACGGGGAGCTGAAGCATACCTACACGAAGCCGGAAAGCCCGCTTTACGGCGAGAGCCTGAGCTTCCTGCCGCTGAAGCTGGTCGTGAACGACGCGGGGATCCTGTTCGTGATCTGCGAGTCCAACACCAACGGCATTGTGGAGATTTCGCCGATCGACGGCGGCACTTTCCTGGGCTATTTCGGCACCAACTACGCCTCCGCGGATATCAGGACGATCATCTACCGGGCGATCCTGACGGAGGCCCAGCGGGCGAAGATGGTTTCCAACATCCCCGCCACGCCGGACAACCTGGCGATCGACAGCCGCGGGCTGATCTACACCGTGACCCGCGGGGACGGCATGAAGACCGTCAAGCGCCTGAACATCGCGGGCATCAACCTGATCGACGGGGCGGAAAGCGTCGACATCCCGTCCGCCATCGCCGCCGGCAGCCACCACAACGTGTACGTGGCGGACCAGAAGGGTTTCATCTATGAGTACAACAGCGACGGGGAACTGATCTTCGTCTTCGGCGGCAAGGACGACGGCAACAACCGCGCGGGCCTGTTCACGACGGTGACCGCCATCGGCACGGACCCGCAGGGCCGGCTGTACGTGCTGGATTCCGCGCTGAACATGATCCAGGTGTTCGAGCCCACCGAGTTTACGGACCTGATCCACGAGGCGCTGGAGCTGTACTCCGTCGGGCGCTACACGGAAAGCAAGGAGCCCCTGGAGAAGGTGCTGGCGATGAACAGCCTCTTCGACGTGGCCAACCGCGCCATGGGCCGGGCGTACTACCAGGAGGAGAACTGGACGGAGGCGCAGCGCTACGCCCGCCTGGCCAAGGACCGGGAGGGGTATTCCGACGCCTTCTGGGAAATCCGGAACGAATGGCTGAAGAGCTGGGTGCCCTGGGTGTTCGGCGGGATCCTCGTCCTCGCCCTTATGCTGAAGATCGCGGGAATCCTGCGGAAAAAGGCGGCGAAGCCCGTCCCCGCGGGCGGAATCACCCGGCCGGCGCCTTCCCGCGGGATCGCGCGGCTGGCGGATAACCTGCGCTACGCCTTCCGCTACATGCGCCATCCGATCGACGCGTCCTACGGGATCGCGCGGGAGGGACGCGGAAACTGGGCGGCGCCGGCGGTGCTGCTGGGCATATTCATCCTGGAATTCCTGGTGAACAAGTACCTGTGCGGCTTCCTGCAGAAGACGGTGCAGGACGGCCGGTACGAGATTTTCCGGGACGCGGGAATCATCCTGGCCGGCGCCGCGGCGCTGACGCTGTGCAACTACCTGGTCTGCACGATCAACGACGGCGAGGGCCGCGTGAAGCAGATTTTCACCTATATCTGCTACAGCCTGACGCCCTATATCCTGCTGACGCCGGTGAGCTTCCTGCTCTCCCATGTGCTGACGATCAACGAGCAGTTCCTGATCACGCTGGTGAACCTGCTGGTGTACGGCTGGACGCTGGTGCTGCTGGTGCTGGGGATCCGCGAGGTCAACAACTATACGGCGAAGGAAACGGCGAAGGTAATCTTCCTGACGATCTTCACCGCGCTGATCCTGGCCCTGATCGTCTTCATCATCTATGTGCTGTGGGCGCAGGTGTTCGAGTTCATCAGCGCGCTGTTCGGAGAGGCGGTGTATCGGATTGGATAAGTTTTTCCGGCGGATCCTTCCGGTCCTGCTGCTGATCCTGCTCGCGTCCCTGACCGTCGTGGCCGGGGAGGAAGAAAATGCCTCTCCGCTGCCCGCGGAATACGAAGGCTACGAATTCGTTACGGCGTCCGACCGGTACGAGATGTACCTGTACGAGCCGCAGCTGTCGCTGGTGCTGCGCAACCGGGACAACGGCTCCCTGATCGCCTCCACCCTGAACGCGAACACCGCCCAGGGCAAGCTGAACAAGACCTGGACCGGCTATACCTATTCCGGATTCGTGATCGACGTGCTGACCGGAAACTCCAAGAACTACAAGCAGGCGGACCTGGTCACCACGGAGCACAGCCTGGACGTGACATATACCGAAGGCGGGTTTGACGCGGCGGTCTTTTTCCCGGAATACGGGCTGGGACTGACGATGCAGGTCCGGCTGGAGGGGGACGAGCTGCTGATCACCGTTCCGGATTCCTCCATCCGGGAGGAAACCGAAGGCGTCTATATGGCGATGGTCTCCGTCGCGCCGCTGTTCGGCGCGACCTATATGGACCAGCGGACGGGCTATATGCTGATTCCCGACGGGAACGGCGCGCTGATTTACCTGACGGACAAGGAGGAGCGCTTCTCCACCGGCTATTCCCAGATGATCTACGGATCGGACGCGGGATTCACCGAGAACAGCCCGGTCAATTACCTGTGGGACCGGTACGAGACCGTGCTTCCGCCGCGGACGGTGCTGGCGCCGGTGTTCGGCATGGCGCATACCGACGAGCAGACGGGCTTCCTGGCGATCGTCGAGCAGGGGGAGAAGCGCTGCAGTATCGAGGCGCATCCCAACGGCGTGATGCGGGTTTCCTATAACCGCTGCTTTGCGAAATTCCTGCTGCGGGACGTGTACAAGCAGCCGCTGAACCAGTCGGAATCCACGAAGATGGACATGGTGGAACAGGACCGCACCCACCACGACCTGGCGGTCCGCTACTGCCTGCTCTCCGGGGAGAACGCGAACTGGGTCGGCATGGCGAAGCGCTACCGGCAGTACCTGCTGGACGAGGGCATCCTGACGCCGCGCATGGATGAATACCGGACGCGGGTGGACTTCCTGGCGGAGGACCAGGAAAAGTTCCTGGTTTCCACCCGGGCGGTGGTCATGACCACCGCGGCGGAGGCGTCGGAGATCATTGCGGACCTTAAGTCCGCGGGCGTTTCCTCCCTGCTGTGCGAATACCGGGGATGGCAGGGCGGCGGAATCTGGTCCCTGCCGGTATCCTCCTTCAGCGCGGACGGCGCGGTCGGCGGGAACGCCGGCGTGCAGGCGCTGGTCCGGGACGCCGCGGCGCGCGGCGCGCAGGTGTATCCCTACGTGGACGCCATGCGGATGAACGCGTCCACCAATACCTTCACGTATGACGCGGCGAAGATGATCAACAAGACCACACTGAAGGAGGAGTCGGCGAAGCAGGTGTACAGCCTGTTCTACCGCCTGCTGCCCGGAAAGACCGCGGAAAAGCTGCAGTCCCTCTCCCGAAGCCTGAAGAACGCCGGGATCGGCACGCTGGCGGTCGGCGGGATCACGGAAAACCTTTTCTCCTGGTCGGAGCGGAACGTTTTCCACTCCCGGGACGAAGGCGCGGAAATCTATGCCGCGGCGCTCTCCGGCGCGGCCGAAGACCTGACGCTGGCGCTGGAGGAGCCTTTCCAGTACCAGTGGCCGGAAATGTCCGCCTTCCTGAACATGCCGCTGGACGGGTCGGAATACATGTATACCGACGAGGAGGTGCCGTTCCTGACTACGGCCCTGCAGGGGGTCGTTCCGCTGTACTCGGACTATGTGAACTTCGAGGCGAACAAGACGGAACTCTTCCTGCAGCTGGCGGAGACCGGCGTGCGGCCGTCCTTCTATGTGACGAAGCGGAATTCCTCGGCTCTGATTTACACCAATTCCAGCGACCTGTACTCCACGGAATACGCGGCGTACCGGGACACGATCATCGCCTTCGACCGGGAGCTGCGGGCCCTGGCGGAAGCGACGGCCGGCGCGGTGATTGAAAACCATGAGAAGCCGCGGGAAGGCCTGAGCAAGGTCACCTGGTCCAACGGCACGGTCGTGTATGTCAACCATACCGGGGAGACCCTTTCCGCGGACGGCATTGAGATCGCGCCGCGGTCCTTCCGGACGGGAGGTGAGGCGCCGTGACGACCTGGGCGAAACCCCGGACTAAAAAGGAGAACCGGATCCGCGTGAAGCGCGGGCCGCTGGAGAAAAAGGAGGCGCGGGCGGGCCTTTTGTTCGTGCTCCCCTGGCTGATCGGCGCGGCGGTGTTCCTGGCGTATCCGCTGGGTATGTCCCTGTGGTATTCGCTGAACAATATCCGCCTGACGTCGGAGGGCATGAAGTTCACCTTCCTGGCCCAGGGGAATTTCACGCAGATCCTGCTGAGCGACCCGGACTTCCTGCCGGAACTGGTGGATTACCTGCTGTCGACGGTGATCAGCGTGCCGGTCATCGTGGTGTTCGCCATGATGATCGCCCTGATGCTGAACGAGAAGATCCGCGGCAAGGGCTTCTTCCGCCTGGTCTTCTTCCTGCCGGTGATCATCGTCAGCGGGCCGATCCTCGCCTCGCTGACGGAACAGAACGCCTCCACGATCTCCGTCATCGATTCCCAGGCGGTAACGGCCGCGATCTCGGCCTTCCTGCCGTCGATCATCGCGGCGCCGATCTCGGAGCTGTTCTCGAACATGGTGACGATCCTCTGGTATTCCGGCGTGCCGATCCTGATTTTCCTGTCGGCGCTGCAGAAGATCGACCGGAGCCAGTATGAGGCGGCCTATGTGGACGGCGCCAGCGGATGGGAGATGTTCTGGAAGATCACGCTGCCGTCCCTGAAGCCGATGATCCTGCTGAACTGCGTCTATACGATCGTGTTCGTCTCGTCGAACGACCAGAACAAACTGATCGGGCTGATCAAGAGCGCGATGTTCTCCGGCACGTCGGAGAAGGGCTACGGATACGCCTCGGCGATGGCCTGGATCTATTCGCTGGTGGTGCTCCTGCTGGTCGGGCTCTTTGCCCTGATCTTCACGGCCCGCAAGGACCGCTACGAGCGGGAGGCGAAGAAGCTGGACCGCCGCGCGAAGGCGGAACGCCGCCAGGTACTGAAAATTCAAAGGAGGCAGGCACGGCATGCAAAGAAGTATCACCACGCCCCCGTCCGCTGAAGCGGAACGCGGCGCCGGCCGTACCCGCCGCCTGACGAAGGAGCGGGTGAAAAAGCTCCTGCTCGGCACCCGGGACCGGAACGGCATCATCAAGCTGGTCGTCGTCTACGGGCTCCTGATCTGCATCGGGTTTATCTACCTCTACCCGATCCTCTATATGATCTCCGCCTCCTTCATGACGCTGGACGACCTGCTGGATTCCTCGATCCGCTGGATTCCCTCCGGGCTGAACCTGAGCAATTACCGCCAGGCGGGAACGAGCATGGTGTACTGGAACTCGCTGCTCCAGAGCGTCATGATCGCCGGCCTGCCGACCCTGGGTACCCTGGCGTCCTGCGCGCTGACGGGCTACGGCCTGGCGCGGTACCGCTTCCGGGGCCGCGGCGGGATCATCGCGCTGATCATCCTGACCTTCGTGCTGCCCAGCCAGATCACGATGATCCCGACCTATACGATGTACTCGAACCTGGGGATCCTGAACAGCCTCTGGGCGTTCGTCGTCCCGTCGCTGGTGGCTCAGGGCCTGAACGCGCCGATCTTCATCCTGATTTTCTGGCAGTTCTTCCGGAACGTTCCCCCCGCGCTGGTGGAGGCGGCGAAGATCGACGGCGCGGGCCACTTCAAGGCCTTCTTCTCGATCGCCCTGCCGACCGCGGGGCCGGCGTTCATTACGGTCGCGCTGTTCAGCTTCGTCTGGTACTGGAACGAGTTCTACCTGACCCAGCTGTTCGTGCACGGCGTGCTGGTGGAAAGCAGCCTGACCACGCTGATCATCCAGCTGCAGAATTTCGCCACGAACTATTCCAGCTACGCCCAGACCGCCGCCAGCGGCGCGACGAACCTGAACGAGTCCATCAAGATGGCCGGTACGCTGATCGCCGTCCTGCCCCTGCTGATCCTTTACTTCGTGCTCCAGCGGCACTTTGTGGAAAGTATTGACCGCACGGGCATTACGGGGGAGTGAGCTGAGTGTCAGTCCGGTGGACTGTCAGCGAAGCCGAAACGAAGCGAGCGAGTCAGCTGAAAGGGAGAGCAAAGCCTGCCCCAAGGGCTTTGAGCGGGAGAGTAAGCTGAGCGCCCTCGAACAACGTTATCTCTGCACCGGGGGAGCCGGTGTCAAATATCATCATTCATGCAAAAGGAGGATGCCCCATGACCAAGAAACTGCTGGCCTGCCTGCTGGCACTGACCCTGCTGCTGGGATGCTTAAGCTTCGCGGCGGCGGAGGGCGTGTCCGGCGAAACGGAGGAGGTCGTGATCGACGGGATCACGTACCACAAGGCCACCGACCTGACGGACGAACCCATCGAACTGACCTATTTCCACTTTGATCAGAAGGAAACGGTGGAGTACCTGGCGGAACGCTTCATGGAACTCTACCCCAACATCAAGGTGACCGTGCAGTACGAGAACGTCTCCACCTATGACGACACGCTGCTGACCCTGGTCAGCAACAAGAAGGCGCCGGACGTGGTGATGTATTCCGACTGCGACTTCGCCCTGTCCAACATGCTGCTGCGGGACGTGTCCGAGTACTGGGATTCCGATCCCGAGACGCAGCAGATCGCCTCCACGATCAACAGCGCGGGCGTGGGCACCTTCATGACGAAGGCCCGCTATGCGGTGCCGGTCAAGTTCTTCCCGACGGGCATGTACATCGACCGGAACGTGCTGGAAACCCTGAACCTGGACGAGCCGGAGCGCGACTGGACCTGGGAGGACATGATCAACCTGATCAAGGACGCCACCGTGGCGAACTCCCCGGACGGCATCGCCTACTACGGCTGCGGATACTACAACCGGCTGGATTCCTATTACGGCATCGCCGCGTCCCAGGACATCATCGGCGAGTTCGGCTTTGACGGCAGGGACTTCGACCTGAGCGTGTGGGCGGTCGGCGAGCAGGAATTCTCCGACCTGAAGCAGGGCGGCTACATCGCGCCGTCCACCGAGACCCAGGAGATGGAAGACTGGCTGGATGACTGGGAGGCCTGGTGCGGCGCTTCCGGCCACGTGGCCCTGTTCACCGAGGCGTTCTGGACCTATCAGGGAACCTGGGCGACGGAAGCCTACCAGCAGTACAACCTGGACATCGTGCCCTACGTGGTGCCGGCGGTCAGCGAGGAGGACGCCTCAAAGGACCACCACACCATTGCCACCATCGACTTCGGCGGCATCACCCCCGCCTGCGAGCATCCCCGCGAGGCCTATGAGCTTCTGAAGTTCATGAGCTTCGGCATCGACGGATGGAAGACCCGGATCCAGATCTACAACGACGAAACGAAGACCAATGCCTCCGGCCTGGCGCTGAAGCACGACGTGATGCCCTGCCCGATCACGACGGACGAGGAAGTCTGGAACGCCTACATCGACATGTACTGCAAGGGCATGGACGACGAGCACATCCAGTGCTGGCGCGAGTACTTCGAAAGCTGCATGCAGCCGATCCCCTACGGCTGGACCTCCATCGCGGGCTACTGGAACTACTGTGACGAGTACTTCAACTCCATCGGTATCCATGACCTGGTGGACAAGGGCAAGGCCAAGGCCGCGGACTACGCGGAGGAAGCCACCCGGATGGCGAACCTGTACCATGCCAACGCGATGCTCCGCTATTTCGGGCCGGACGGTTACAACGTCCTGAGCGAGGAAGAAATCGCGGAATACACGCAGATGGTCGCGGACAATTCCTGACGGATTTAAGCGAAAGCTTAAACATAGACAACGCACAAAACAAAAGGAGGAACCCACCATGAAGAAACTGTTTGCCCTGATTCTGTGCGCGGCGATGATGCTGAGTCTCGTCAGCTTCGCGTCCGCCGACGAAGCCGAACTCCCCGAAGCGTTCGCCCACATCACCTTCGACGGTGAGGACGAAGGCTACAAGGCCATCACCAACGGCGAAAAGGACGAAGCCGATCCGCTGCTGGACGGCGCGAACAAGAGCATCGTTCCCGCGGACCAGGCGTTCGTTTACGGCGAAGGCCCCGTGGGCAAGGCGCTGTTCCTGGACGGCACCTACGGCCTGGACCTGGGCCTGAAGCCCACCAACACCGACACCTGGACCGTGTCCTTCTGGGTCAACGCGTCCCGCCTGTCCGACTATGGCCCCACGCTGCAGATCGGCTACAACATGAGCCGCGATGAAAAGAACGCCAATGTAACCTGGATGAACGTCACCCAGACCAACTGGGACCCCAAGTATTTTCCGACCATCTGGAGCCGCAACGTGGCTTCCAACGCGCCCGACGGAACCGCCTGCTGGCCCTGGATGGCTCCCTTCCAGGACGGCGGCGCCATGATCGGCAAGCGTGAATGGGCGATGTTCACCATTGTGTGCTCCGGCGAGGAGCAGACCGGCGGCAACGGCCAGAAGACGGTCGGCGCGCAGCTGTATGTGAACGGCGCCCTGGCGTACGACTCCGCGGATAACTATGAGAACGGCACCTACTTCACCTACACCTGGGACGCCACGCTGGCTCCCAACATCATGAAGCCCGGCGACGACACCTTTGAAGCCTACTTCGGCGTCAACTACTGGGATACCATCTTCAAGGGCTATGTGGACGACCTGTATGTCTTTGACAGCGCGCTGAACGCCGACCAGGTCGCGAAGCTGTACGCGATGGGCAACCCCGCGATCGATTCCCCGAAGGACGGCCCCGGCGCTGAGGAAGCTCCCGCTGAGGAAGCCGCCGCTCCCGTGGCTGTGACCATCACCGGCACCGCCGTCGGCGCGGAAGACTGCACCACGCCTTTCTGGGGCGCTCATTCCGACATCTGGGCCGTGCCCGCGGGCGAATTTGCCGGTGTCGTCATCAAGAACTACAACGCCGGCGAGGAAGCCGCCAACTGGAACAACTTCAACGTCGTGCTGCAGAACACCCCCACCGGCCACAGCGCGGCGGACGCGGAAGGCTATATGGAATACGCCGTGGTCCGCAGCGACAACTACGGCTGGGGCGCCGGATACGACAACAACCCGGACCTGGTGCTGGAGCCCGGCTGGGAAGGCGCCCTGGGACCGCAGCTGAACGGCGCGACGATCCTGATTATCGTGCATAACGACGGCGAAGGGAATATCTCCGTCGGCTGCTTCGGCGACAAGGTGGACGGTTCCTCCTATTCCCAGAGCTACCAAAACATCAAGGCGGACGGCGACGTGTACTTCTGCCTGGTGGTGGACAACTGCTGCCTGGACATCACGGAAGTCCTGTCCAACGAGGATGTGATCAGCCTGCTCGGGAAGTGATCCTGCCGGACCGGGGCCGCTCCGCGGCCCCGGCTTCCCCGCATTTTATCTGAGAGGTGGAACCCATGAAAAAAGCAACGATGATCCTGGACAAGGATTTCATCATCGGAGAAGTGGACCCGCGCATGTACGGATCCTTCATTGAGCACCTGGGCCGCGCGGTGTACGGCGGCATCTATGAACCCGGCCATCCGACTGCGGACAAATACGGCTTCCGCGGGGACGTGATTGAGAAGGTGCGGGAGCTGGGCATCCCGGTGGTCCGTTATCCCGGCGGAAACTTC
>JAILIE010000101.1 GCA_024695415.1 Clostridiales bacterium
GACAGCGAAGGCAAAACTGTCCGCTACCGGATCTCCCGTACCCCGGCCGGAGGGGATCCAGTTACCTGGGAGGCGGAGGCGGACGGAACGATCACATACCTGAGCTGTATCCAGGACCGGGAGCTCTGGACCCTGGCCGACATGACGGACAAATATCCGAATGAACTGTACAAGACCTTCCGGAAGAAGGTATGGAACCGCTACAAGGATATTATCTCCAAGGACAACCCGCCCGCGGAAGGCGTCCGCCTCTACGCCCTGAGCCAGAACGCGCAGGAACTCTACGGCGGTCGCGTCGCAACTGCCACCACCGACCCGCTCTTCCTCTGGACCGAACAGGGCAGGCTCGAATTCAACCCGGACGCCAGAGACATGAACGGCCGTGAAATCCTCTGGAACGGCTTCGATCCAGACCTCTCCGTCTGCGAACGCCTTCAGATTGCGAATTGACGAACGGGAGGACTGTCCCTTCGTACATCATACAAGACCTGATTCTGCTGAGGTGGATATGGACAGCAAACCGGAAAAGCCGGATTTTGATCCGGAAGAAGATGTCCAGCCGGAGGAGGAAGGGGATCTGACCTTGATCGATCCCGAGATGTTCTATGACCTGCTGATGGAACAGCAGGAACAAATGTAAAGGGAAATCCGTTTATTTTCCAGGGAGGGGATACTGTATGAAAAAGAATAAACCGGTCCTGATAATCATATGCATGCTGGCTTTGTGCCTGCTGCTTACATCCTGCGTCAACAGCCCGCAGTCGGAAATCGCGGAAACCGCGGATATCGTTTCGGAACAGATCCGTGTTTCAGAGGAAAGTGGCCCGGACAACCGGGATGGTTCCGGGCTGTACGAATGGACCGTAGGGAACGGCTATGTGCTGAAAACCCGGACCAATATCATGGACTATATCCGCGGCGACAGCTGGCGCATGTCCGATATGGCGGAAGACCTGGGCTTCGGAGACTGGGAAGCGCAGAAGAAACTTGACGTTCCCACCGGGTTTAAACGGATCCGGGACGAGAGGGAAGTCACCATCCGGTATGACGAGAGTAACACTGAAAAAGGAAAGACGATCAGAAACCTGGTGGTATTCACATCGGACCACAACAGCATGACGGTTCTGTATGGCAGCTTTGAGCCAAGCGCGTTTTACAAGTGCAACGGATACGACAAAACATGGATCAGCTTTGACCTGATCGTCTGCTTTGCCTATGCATGTGAGCATTACGTGGATGGCGAGATTATGCCTTTTGAGGGGAGTCCGCTGCCCACCAGCGGATCCCAGACATTCCTGCTGGGCGAATGACATGCCGGCGCAACCGACGAAAACACTGATCGGAGAACATCATGGCCATTACCAAAACCGACTTCATGCGGGGCATGCAGTGCCCGAAAATGCTCTGGCTGGACAAGCACAAACCATCCCTTCGGGTCGTTCCCCCGGAAACCCAGGCGCGCCTGGACGCAGGGAATGACTTCGGCGACCGGGCAATGGGCATGTTCGGTCCCTATGAGGAGATGACGGTATACCGGCCGGGAACCCGGATTCCGGATAAAAAGGCCATGATTGCGAAAACACAGGACGCGCTGGAGCGGAAGGTGCCGGTGATCTGCGAGGCGGCCTTCTGCAACTACAACAACTACTGCGCCGCGGATATCCTGCGGAAAACGGAAACCGGTTATGAATTGTATGAAGTGAAGAACGCTTCCGAAGTCTACGTGCAGTTTGTACGGGATGCGGCATTCCAGAACTATATCATCAGCCGGTGCGGACTGAAGATTGAAAAGATCTTCATCGTGACCCACGGGCCGGACGAGGAGAACCCGTTCATTCCGGTGGACGTGACCCGGGAAGCGAAAGGGTATTACACCTGGATCAACGATAACATCTGGGAACTGAACCGGATGCAGAAGGAAAGGGAGGAAATCCGCACAGAGCCGGGGGAACAGTGCACCCGGCCGTATGAATGCTGGTATTACGGATACTGCCATGGAACCGTGAAGGAAGATGAACAGATCCGGATGGGATTATAAAATGGACGTATGAAACCGGGAGACCGGAGGAGATCCTTCGCTGGTGCTCAGGATGACAGGGCAGCGGGGATTGCGAAAAGCGGAATATGCAGAGTGGGGAGCGAAGTTAAACATGCGGAGGAACGGGATCGGAAACAATCGGTCATTCAAAGCCCTGATTTGTGCTTTGCTGAGCTTGACGCTGCTTCTGTCTGCGGCAGGACCTGCCGAGGGATGGGCGGAGGAGGCGGGCGAAACGGCCGGAAGTATCAACCTTTCCGGGCTGGAAGGGCTGGAAGATGTGACCGCCGGCGCCATGGCGATTACCGCCGGCCCGGTGACGTATGCCATTCCCGATAATGAGATTCCTTTCTGGCAAACAGTTCAGGAAGGGGTGGGACAGATCAAATCCCTCCCGTATGACATTACGCTGACCTCCAACAGGATCAAGGTGATCGGTTACGCGTATTACAAGAATCTTCCGCTCAACTGGGGAATCCAGGCGGATCAGATGAAATTCACGAGGGGGAATTTCGCTGATGTGTTTACCAACCTGGACGAGGAGGAAACTTACTTTGCCACGGTGCTGGCCATATGCGCGACGACGGAACCCATCAGTTTCGCAGATGAATCCCAGTTCATGAAAAAGTATGGCAATAACAAGGAGAACGCGCCTTTCTACGACCTTATCAAAATGGCGGAAACGTCAGCGAAAGAGCTTGGTCTGGAAAAAACCAGTGCGATACTGAAAGGAATCAACAAGGCTGAAAAGGGAGTCCGTAAATTCTGCACCGTTTTCAACCGCCTGATGCTTCTTAACAACCTGGACTGGAACCAGGTGCGGGCCCTGATCGACACATGGACCCTTTACGGCAACACAGAGATGAAGGAAGTCGCAGAGCTCTTCCGGAAAATCGACGAGCGGAGGACAGGCGAGCTGGTGGCGGACGAGGTGTTTGCTTTTATCGAAAAGAAATTCCTGGACATTGCGGACGAGATGGTGGACAAGACCATCGAGACAGCATCGGAGAATGTTTCCTACCTTGTGAAGATCGTCTTCCTGACCGCGGATATCCTGGTCCGGTATAGTTCACTGGCGGGGGAGTCCAAGGACATGGAGTGCGCCGCGAGGAACCTGGAGGCCTGCAAAGACGCGCTGAACCATAAGCTGGACAAGTACGAATGGAACCTGGAACAAGCCAGGGAATCGGACAGCAGCGATTCTCTGACGGCATTGTTCACGGAACTGATGTACGCCGGGATGAATTACGCGCACGCCTGCGGCATCATGGAGGAAACGTATGTCGACTTCATTCAGACAGGTAAGGAATCCCTGATTAACTGGCATGAGCAGAACAAGGACCTGGAGGAATTGCAGGACAAGGCGGAAGCGCAGGGGAAATCCTTCATCCTCAAGGCCAAACAGATCCGAAACCAGATCGGGACATACAACGCGGTGCGGCAGAGCACGGAGAAATATTGCCGGAAGATCCGGATGTGGGAGCATCACTGTCAGATGCAGGGAAGCCCCCGGAACACACTGGACCTCTCTGTGCGGTGGGACGGAACGCTGGATGTGACGGCTCATTTCCAGGGAGTAAAAGACTTCCGGTTCATTACCGTTCCCTACAGGGACCAGGATGACAGGGTGGCATTCATCGGAAACGTGTATAACGGGCTGTACGCGACGCTGTCGCTGTATCAGCCTGATGCCGGCCAGATCAAGGCGGAATGGGGCTACTATGGTGACCTGGACCCGAAAAGCCCGATCAACCGGTATATTATGAAGTACGGAAATGGCGTGGAACCCTCCGTCTATAACATCGCTGAGCCTTCGGTGAACAGCTGGGAAGGGCACTGGCAGATGCAGGGGCACCCGGAGAACATGATTGACATTAACCGGACAGGGGACGACAGCTTCCACCTTACTGCCCAATTCGGGAAGGAAAGGAAATATGAGTACGATTTCGATCTGAAGGATTACCGGGACCAGGAGGGCGTCGCGTTTTTCGGGAATGTTTATCAGGACGACCTTTGCGGCAATATGTTCCTGGACCTGGAGGCAGGAGGGAAGATGGACGTCCTGCTGATCTGGAAGGGAACACCGGACGAGGATAACCCGCTGTATCCGTATCTGAGTACGGATTCGCAGCAACCGAACTGGCAGACATATATCCGGAGCGATTACCGGTATGAACTGCTGGAAGACGGAACAGTCAGCATAACGGAGTACGTGGGGGAAAACAGCGAGGTATACATTCCCCTGGAACTGGACGGATACAAGGTGACGCGGATTGGGCCGCGGGCATTCTTTAAAAAGACTCAGGTGGAACGGGTATACATGCGGGATCTTCCGATCACCACAATCGAGAGCGAGACATTCCGGGGATGCGAGAAGCTCCGGTTTGTCGATATGCCGGAGACGCTGCTGGACATCGGCTGGAGGGCGTTCGACTACTGCATCTCCCTGCCGGACATCGTGCTGCCGGACCGGCTGCGGACCGTCGGGTTCCAGGCGTTCAGCTTCTGTGAAAAGCTGGAGGAAGTATACTGTCCGGAGAGCATCCGGTTCATTGACCCGGAGGCATTCATGGCCTGCCCGAACGTCTGGATCTACGCTTACCAGGGGAGCCACGCGGAGCATTACGCCGCGCTGCACGAAATCTATTTCCTGGGGCCGGAGGGATTTGCACGAAACCGGGATACCGTGATGTACGAAATCCAGAAGGCAACGGAAGAGGCGGTCAGCCGGCAGGATTACTCGGCGGTCTGGGCGCACCGGTGGGTGAGCGAAACGCGGCCGGACCTGGTGCTGGA
>JAILIE010000107.1 GCA_024695415.1 Clostridiales bacterium
GGAACATGGTCATGACTCTTGTCATCTGAATGAAAGCAGTTATACAGCAACATCGTCTTTCACCTCAGTACTTGGTCTTTTCTTTCCAGCTTTTTCCTGACTGTTTCATTGCGTTCTGCTTTTCCTTTGCTTTACGCTTTGTACGGAAAATCAAAATTTACCGCTCTAAGAACTGTATTTCATCATATCACCCTTCACTCCGGCATGTCCAGCACAGAAAGGCAGGTGAACAGCCATGGCGTCCCAGGAATTCCTCGCGTCCTTTGCGGTAGATATTGATGAAGGCGGCGTTACCCGCCTTCAGTCTGTCCTGGAGGAGAACCGGGACCTGGCCAATGAAGTCGCCTCTGCCTTTGCCGCTGCCACGGCTGCCATCCGGGAATACCAGGATGCCGCCTCCGGGAATACCGGCGGGACAGGGGAACCGAATCGGGATACCGGCTCCGGCCAGCCTGCCGGCAATACCGGAACAAAAGCCGGAACCAACAGCACCGCAGAGCCCGACCGGACAGGCTGGCACTATGTTGAGGAATACGACCGGTGGATGCCCAATCCGGATACCGCCATGAAGAACCTGGCGCAGCTCCAGCTTTCCGGTGTCCTGACAGGGGATAACGCTCCGGCGGTTCCCACGACGGCCCGGGAACTGGTCCTGCAGAACCTGGAGACCATGTACCTGGGACAGGCGTCCAGGGATTCCGCGAATGCTTCGACGAAGCTGATCTCCTGGGAGGACATCGGCCTGTCTTCCGACCCGACGGCCCGGGAAGGCTATTCCGAACTGATGGCTGCCGCTCAGGACCTGATTCGGGAACCCATGGAGCAGGCCCGGGAATACATGAAGCAGGCGATCGAGGCGGAGGAAGCCGGCCAGGACGGATCAGAGTATATCCAGATGGTGGACGAGGTCCTTCGCAAACCCCTGGAGCAGGTGAAGGAGATGGTCGATAACTTCGACTTCGGGGATGAGTCTTCCGGAACCGGCAAAGGCGGAACGGACGGGGAATCCGGATCGGAACTGGACCTGGATACCGCCGCCGCGGAGGAATCCCTGGAGGCTTTCCGTGAAAAAGCGTCTGAACCGATCAGCATCAGCCTGGATGCGTCGGACAGTCTCGGCGAAGGGAACGACCAGTCCGGGAAACTGAATATGGACCTGACGGAAGCCAGGGCGAACCTGGAATCCTTCCGGAAGGACGCCTCGAAACCGGTCTCCATGTCCGGCAACGCGTCCGGCATGGTTTCTGCCGCGCGCTCTGCCTACAACAGCATCAAGTCGCTCTTTTCCACACCGATCACCATCAAGGCGAAGGTGGAGAAAGAAGGCACAGGCGACGGTGACGGCAGCGACTCCGGCGGTGTAAAGATGTCAAAGGGTGGCCGGTTCTCAAAACCCACAGATGTCCAGGTCGCGGAGGACGGAGACGCGGAATACATCATTCCCGTGAAGAAGGAGAACCGGGCAGTTCCGCTGCTGAAACAGCTTCTTTCCGAACTCTCTCCGGAAGCCAGGGCGAGCTTGGCTGTGAATGACGAGTCTGCCTCTGACATGCAGGAGATTGATCTGCCGGATGCCTCTGCTCCTGAACAGAAGGGGACGGAGGCGGAGGTTCATTCCTCCGCAGTGCAAACAGTCCGGGATAGCGCTCCGGAAAACGCAGCCCAGCCGCTGCCGGCTGTCCGGGAGGTGATCGCCGTGCCCGCTGCCAGCCAGCCGATAGCGGCTGTCTCAGGCATGAAGGATAAGACTTCCGATGCGGGCGCATCCGGCCTTCTGTCAAAGCTTTCCGATGTACTGTCCGCTTCGCTTCATGAAACGACGGTACCGGTCGTTCAGAATACGAACCAGAATGTTTCCGCTCCGGTTACGATTCAGGTAAGATCCAACGGCACGGATGCCGAGCAGGTCGGCCAGAAACTGTATGACACCACGGAACGGTACCTGCTCCGGACACTGAAAGGGGTATTTGCGTGAACGCTGCATCCACGGCCTATGTCACCTGTACGGTCAGCGGGAAAACCTATACTTATCACTTTACCGGAGTGACGTCCATCGAGCATAACATGGCACTGAACCTGGATAATGAAGCCGCCCAGGGCGAGGACATCGTCAACGGAGCCAAGAATCTGTCGGACCAGGTCGCCCTGCACGTCATCGAAACGGATACAGAGCATACACCCGGCTGGGCTTCGACAATGCTGGCAGCGATGCGAGCCCTGAAGAAAGGCCGGTATCTCTGCAAGGTGATCACATCCATGGCCACCTATAACAAGATGCTGCTGTCGGAGATCACGGCCACCCAGGACGAGGAGAACCAGGACGGCTGGAGCGGGGAACTGGTCTTCATGGAATACATCCCGGTCAGCTCCGGCAGCTCGAATAACAAGACAAGCAATAATTCCTCCACCCGCCGGAACACCGGGAATACCAGCACGAAAAAGGTACAGACGCCTTTCCAGCAGCTGCTGAGCCAGGCGCTCGGAAAGTGAGTGCTTCATGAATGCGTACTATCTACCGCTGTCTCTGGACCCGTGGCAGGTTTTTACCACGGATGTCAATCTGGACGGGGAGGATTTCCATGCCCAGATCGAGATCCGCTATATGCCGGCGCCGGATCAGTGGTTTATCTCCATCTGGGATCACTCAAGCAGCGAACTGCTGGTGAATATGATTCCGCTTATCTGTTCCTACGGCGAGCCGAATGACCTGCTGTTTCCCTTCCGTTATCTGCGGGACGGGAAGGGTGTCGGCTCACTTTTCTGTATCCGGGGCTCGGATGTCCCGGAGACACCGGACCCGGCGGAGGGAAACCTGACTGATTTCCAGCTGATTTGGAGTGACGTGTATGACGAATGAACTGAACCGGGAACTGATCGTCACCGCTGACGGCAATCCCGTGGAGTCTTTCAACCGGGCCTGCCTGCGTGGCTCTGACATGCTGGGGTTGTATCCCATGCCGTTTACCCTGAAGATATGGAACATTTCTGAATCGGATTATTATCTGCTCTCCGCCGCAAAGGAAATTACCGTCAGCAGCGAAGGATCCATCCTGGCATCCGGCACGGTTTCGGATGTGTACTGGGGCATGACGCCGGAAGGCAAAGTCACGGAGGTCATCTTTTCTCCGGTGATCCGCCTCTGGGAAGCGCCGGTCTCCCTGTCTGTGGAAGCGGGCGTGAAGGTCTCCGAGACCGTCCGAAAGATCCTGGAAGCCTCCGGCACCGGGATTTCCATGCTGACTTTCCCGGGCAATGATCCGGTCCGGTCCCGTGGCCAGGCCTTCTTTGGCCGGGCAGCGGAGTGTGTTGCGGATGCGCTGTCAGCGGCCTCCGCCCGGAGTTGCCTGACGGCTGCGGGCCTGTGCGTGATTCCGTCCTCCGGGCTGCCGGTCTCCATGGAACTGACCGAGGAGGATCTGATCGACGAGCCGATCCGCGCCGGTGATATGCTCATGACCCTGAAGACGAAGCCGACCGGCTGGCCGCTGGGGAAGATGGTCTCCGTCACCTGGAAAGGCGTCACGACCACCGGCCTGGTCATTGAACGCAGCATTGACGCGGATAACGCGGAGGGGAACTGGCAGGCGGAACTGATCCTTGAGGTGAAAATCTGATGACTTCTCTTTCCCCACGGGACATCGCGGATCTGAAACGGGAAATCTTTTCCTCCCTGCACTGCGCGCTGCCCGGCCTTGTGGTGTCCTTTGATCCGGAAACACAGACTGCCGCCATACAGCCGGCACTCAAAAGGACCCGCGGCACCGGCAAAGGCACGGAGCAGGTTGAGCTTCCTGTCATCCGCGATGTCCCGGTTTTCTTTCCCGGTTCCCGGGACAGCGCCATCACCTGGCCGGTGTCCGAAGGAGACGAGTGCCTGCTTATCTTCGCGGATACGGACATCGACAGCTGGTTCGACAGCGGGGACGCGGAGGAACCGGTATCCACCCGGCAGCACAGCCTGCCGGACGCTTTTGCGTTTATAGGATTCCGCAGCCGCCTGAATGCCCTGGAGACCTTCCCGGAATCCGCCAGCTTCTTCGGCTCCTCCGGCGGAGGCTCCGGCCCGCATGACCATGACGACCGGTATTATACCGAGTCGGAGATCGACACGATGCTGGCCGGAAAGTCGGATACAGGCCATACCCACAATTATGCCGCCGCCTCCCATACCCATGATGACCGCTATTTCACTGAGTCCGAAGTCACCACCAAACTGGCGGGGAAGTCGGATACTGGGCATAAGCATGCCGCCGGGGATATCACCTCCGGCGTCCTGACCGTTGCCCGGGGCGGCACTGGCAGCAGCGGCATCACCTGGACGCAGACGATCTCCGAGGTGGCCGTCGCGGCGTCCGGCTGCACGATCAACAGCGCGACCTACTGCGTCTGGGGAAAGCTGGCACAGATTCATCTCCGGGTTACGAAGTCGGCTGCCGCGTCCGGCGTGGTGGACCTGTGCACCATCGTGGCGGGGAAACGGCCGTATTATCTCGCGCCGGCCCAGTGGGGCTGGAATAACGGCGCGCTCATCAAGGCAAACGGTCTGGTCCAGATCTACGCGACCCTGAACGCGAATACCACCGTGGATATCTACGCTTTTTATCTTGTCGGAAACTGACAGAAAGGACGGTTCACGCATGAGACTAATCGAGATCCCGCTCTCTGAGATCGAGCGGCAGAGTTTCTGCATCGGCTTTGAGGGCGAGCAGAATCATACCGGGATCGTCTTTCACTGTGGTGAGATACTCGCGGATCATCCTGCCGCTTCTTTCACAATGGCTGTCCGGTCTCCCCACGGTGACCTGTACCCGGTCAGCCTTTCCCGGGAAGGAGATGATCTCGTCTGGATCATTTCCGCTTCAGACTGCGTGTCCTCCGGCCTCGGCCAGTACCAGCTGACTTTTGTGGAAGGGCAGGAGGTTATCAAGTCCTTCATCGGCTCTTTCATCGTTATGGCTTCGATCGTTGCCACAGGAAACCCGCCTTCTCCCATGGCGGACTGGCTGCAGCGGGCGGGCCTGACCCTCGGGTCCTTCGAGTCCATGACTGCCCGAGCGGAAACCCTGGCGTATGATCTGCCGGCAACCGCGATCCTGACGGACGCGGAGGGACACAAGGTCCTCTGCTTCGGTATCCCCGCCGGACAGCCGGGTCCGCAGGGTGAACGCGGCCCCCGGGGTGAAACCGGACCGCAGGGTGAACCGGGACCGGCTGTGGATGTGGATGATACGCTTTCCGTGGAGGGCGCCGCGGCGGATGCCAAAGCGACCGGAGAAAAGAAGGCGGACAGGCTCGATACCGTCCTGGATTCCACCCTCAGCCGGGGCAGGAAATCGGACACAGCTGTCGGGAAAGACAGTTTTGCCTTTGGGGATAACGTGACTGCTTCCGGGCAGCTGTCCAGCGCGAAGGGCGACGGATCCACCGCGTCCGGTATCTGTGATACTGCGGAAGGATACCGCACTGTGGCGTCAGGCGGGTACTCCCATGCGGAGGGTTCCCTGACTACCGCTTCCGGCATGTATTCCCATGCGGAAGGCTCCGATACGAAAGCCACCAACACATATGCCCATGCCGAGGGGAAGAACACGGAAGCAACCGCGAGCGCTTCCCATGCTGAGGGAATTGGCTGCAAGGCAACCAATTACAATTCTCACGCGGAGGGGAGCTCGACCACGGCTTCCGGTTCCTGCTCCCATTCGGAAGGGTCCGGGACAAGGGCATCAGGCAATTATGCGCATGCGGAAGGCGCCGGCACGACCGCTTCCGGAGATTATTCTCTTGATATGAATCAGATCAAAATGATTCATTATGCTATGTATCTTGGAAGAGATTTCTTTGTTCAGGATTTTGAAGACTGTGATTCAGACGCAATTCCGGTATTGTTCGATGGTTATGAAGGTATAAGTGGTTGGACTGATAAGCACAAAGAAATAGATCATATTTTGAATAAGACAGCAGCATTGTCAAAATATTTACATAGGGCAATGCTTATCCTTGATATGCATGGGAAAATAAAGGATTCTGCCGTTTAATATATCTGAGGTCAACCTTAATGATGGAGATTATCACGTACCGACTGATTGGAACGGGCGTCTGGGGCTATGAGTTCTTTGACGCGGAGCGAAGCCAGATTGGCTTCGTCAGGAACGGTATGTCCAGATCTGATCCGGTTCGTATTGAGGGAGAAGGCATCAGTTGGTTCAGTCTTTTCGGCCTGGATAATACGATTGTTCCCGGGACCAGCCGGAAGGTAAAGGACAGTAAAAGCGGACAGGAAATATACCGGATTGTTTTCTGGCAGCCGGGGCTGTATGAGGTCCGGCCAGCGTCGGGAGATTCCGTTCAGGTGGAAATCAGGGAAGGCGCGTATCTTTTCGGTCCGCCGCAGATGCCGGCGACTGCGCTGACACAGCGGATCAGCGAAGCTGAATGGATTCCGACAAAAGGGCTGGAGATTGAACCGTATTTCCTTACAACTGTCTATGAAGATGTCAGTCCGGCTTATCTGATGATGGTGCTCTCGTTCCCGGCGCTCAGGTTTTATTGATTTATGGTTTGTTTTTTAGGTGCTGCAGTAGGCAGCATCTTTTTTTATGCCTTTTTATCGGTATAGGGGGTAAAAAATGCGATTTTTCCCGCACTTACCCATTGGAGAGAGGGCCCGCTTTCCTAATGAGATGTGAAGGAGCGATCTTTGCAATGGATGAAAACAGGGAAGTCAGAAGCCGGAAAGGGGATATCCCGGTCTGGGAAAAGTATCTGCTGAGCACGGAGGAGGCCAGCGATTATTTCCATATCGGAATTAATAAACTGCGTCGGATTATTTCACTGAATCCGACTGCTGAATGGATCCTTTGGAACGGGTCTCATGCATATATCAAAAGACGTATTTTTGAGCATTTTATTGATGGCATAAATGACATCTGAGCTTTATTTTTCAAGGGGTGTATGGTATAATGAATATGTCAATAGCAAACGTTGCAGGAGGCAGCGTGAAGAGAAAAGACAGCAAGGGAAGAGTACTGCACGACAACGAGTATGTAAGAGCAGATGGGAGGTATGGTTATCAGTACAGCGATCTGAAGGGCAACCGGAAAATGATCTATTCCTGGCGGCTGCTTGAAACAGATCCTGTTCCTAAAGGGAAAGCGTGGTGCGAAAGCCTGCGTATGATGGAGAAGGCGATCCTGAAGGATCAGCTGGACGGCATCGAGGCCAAAAGCAAGCTGACGCTCAATGACCGGTGGGATGCCTATATCTCGGACAAACCGGAACTGAAGCAGTCCACGAGAACGAATTACAAGTATATGTACGATAAGTATATCCGGGATGATATCGGGAAGATGCCGATCAAGTCCATCACGTACAGTGATTGTAAGAAGTTCTTCAACAAGCTGATTCATGAGAGAAAGTTTAAGCCGAGAAGCGTGGAGATCATCAACACGCTGCTTCATCCCGTATTCAGGATTGCGGTCAGAGACAATCTGATCCGTACCAATCCGACTGACGGCATTATCGCTGAACTGAAAAGGAGCAATGATTGGATCGTGGAAAAGAGACATGCATTAACCAAATCACAGCAGCAGGCATTTGTAAGTTACGTCAGGAATCATAAGGTTTACGCTCACTGGGATCCATTGATCACCTGTCTCCTCGGTACGGGTTGCCGCATTGGGGAGATGCTCGGGCTGCGCTGGGAGGATGTGTTCTGGAAGGATGGGTTCATTTCCATCAATCACAGCCTTATCTACCGGCTGCAGGATGACGGTACCGTGAGGTTCAGGGTTACCACGACGAAGACAAAGAACAGCAACCGGGAAATCCCGATGTTCGATTCCGTCATGAGGGCTCTGAAAACCGAGTATAAGCGTCAGTCCGAGGAAGGGTTCTGCCAGGATGAGATTGAGGGCTATTCCGGATTTATCTGGATGAGCAAGGAAGGACATGTCCTGTGCCCTCACAATCTGAACCGGGCTCTGGACCGGATTATCAGGGACTATAACGATGAGGAAAAGGTGAGGGCAAGGCAGGAAAAACGCAAGCCGAAGCCTCTCCCGCATTTCTCGGCTCATCATCTCCGCCACACATTCTGTACCAGGATCTGTGAGGAGGAGACTGACCTGAAGCTGATCCAGGAGATCATGGGACACGCTGATATCACAACCACGATGGATGTGTACAACGAGTCCAATATGGAGCGTAAAAAGGAGCGGTTTGCCAAGCTTGAGAAGATCGCGAATGTGTTCTGATGCAACGTTTTCAGGGGATTTCAGCGTACTGTGATTTTTACTGTAAATCCCCGGGGACTGATGATTTCCGTACTGTGAATTTTACTGTAAATCGCCGTAGGATTATGTGGGTTTTTACAGTAAAATATACAGTAAAACACAGACGCAGAGCTGAAAAAGTGAGGAAAATCAACGGTTCCAGACCTCGTAAACTGCTGATCCCGACGATGAAACCGCTCGGGGACAAGAATGAAGCTGAATAAGGCATTATAATTTTTTTTCGATTCGAACAACAGAAGTGTTCGAACAAAAATCGAGCATTTCAACACAAGCTTATGCATCAATCTCAAAATGTTGGCTGCTTCCATAGGGAGCAGCCGTTTTTAACCATGCTGTTTTCATCAAATGAAACACGAGGGGCCTCCCGACCCTGGAAGCACCCTTGTACCATTATCGTCTGATCCTGTAATCAATATCTCCGTTTTGAATCATGTTATTGTAAAGGTGCGAAGCTGAAAAAACATACCAGCAGTTTAGAATTTATGCGATTCGGATAACGAAGGAACCCATTCAGAATCTGGCAGGCCCTTGTAGGTTGTTTCCATGCATGATGTAGGTTGTTTCCATGCATGACGGATTGAAAACAAAGGCCTGAAGTGATATACTATTCCTATATTTTTATACCAAAAGGAACTGATAATATCTGCCATAAAGCATATGCCGGGCAGTGCTAATTGGTGTTTTCATGAAAATGGCATGAGCGGAAGTGAAATGCTGGCAGCCATCCTGCCGGGAATTTTCGTATAAACAGCGGAAGATACGATGACGGCAGCGGCGGAGAACGATGTGAAGAGGAGGAAAACCAATGCGCGGTAAGGTCGGACTGGTCGTTCTGAATTCGGCGGAAAAAATCGGTAATCGGGTAGATGAAATCCT
>JAILIE010000096.1 GCA_024695415.1 Clostridiales bacterium
CAACGCGGTTTGGGTCAAGAACGAATGGAGCCGGTTCCTGAAGCTGATCGCGTCCGGGGAGAAGAAGACACTGATTCCCTGCTACAAGGGGATCGATGCCTATGACATGCCCAAGGAGTTCGCAAAACTCCAGGCGCAGGACATGGGCAGGGTCGGCGCGGTACAGGACCTGCTTCGCGGTATCGGGAAGATCCTGCCGAAAGAAGCACCAGCCGCAGAGCCGGTGACAAGACAGCCTTCCGCCATGGGCGGAGCGCTGGATTCCGAAGGCGCCCGCCTGAACCAGCGCGGATATATGGCGCTGGAAGACGGGGATTACAGCGAAGCGGAGAGATTCTTTGAGCGCGCGCTGGACGCGAATCCCAATGAAGCGCAGGCATACCTCGGGAAACTGCTGGCGCACAGACAGCTTAGCTCCATTGAACAGCTGATGACCATAGCGGATTCCAACATTGGGGACGTCCGGGAGTTCAAGCGCGCGGAACAGTTCGCGGACAGCGAGCTGGGCGCAAAGCTGAAGCAGATCCGGGAAAAATGCGGCAAAAACGCCCAAATGATCCGCCTGGCTGGAATCCTGGAAAAATACTATACCAACAAGGTTCAGACAGAACCGGTCAGGGACGTATATCTCCAGCTGCTCAGCCAGAATGACGACAGGGAACGGCGGGCGGGCAAACTGGTGGACCAGGTCGCCCTGTTCGGCCCGGAAATGAAAGAAAAGGCGGATGAACTGGTTTCCAGATGGGATCTGGTCATTGCCATCGGGAACATATTGCGGGACTGCAAATATCATCCATATGAAGAGCTGAGAATAATGCCGATTGTGACTGAAGCGAACCGGTATGCCAGCATGGATGTCTATGATACATTGAAAGATATGCTTCGGGTGAAAGCGATAGAGAGAACATCCCAGGGCTTTTCCATGATCATTTCTCCGGAGGAACGGCAGCGGATTGAAGAAGAGAACCGGCAGAAAGAAGAACAGGAAAAGAAAGCGCAGGAAGAACTTCGGAAGAAAACGGAAGAAAGCAGGGAACTTGCTGATCGGGAAAGAGACCGGCTTCTGAAGGATTACGAAGAAGCCGCTAAAGAATATGACGCCCATAACACTTTACTGACCCGGGAGAAAGAAACGTTGGTTTCTACTGAAAAGAAACTGGCAGCGATGCAGAAAGACCTGGAAGGGGAAGAAGAGGAACTTACAAACCTTCGGGGATTATTTACCGGAAAACGGAAGGCTGAGCTCCATGAAATCATTGAGGAGAAGAAACGTATGCTCCGCCAGGTTACGGATAAAGCGGAGCGTGGAAGGGACATGGTCCGGAGACTGACAGAGAGCATGCCGGAAGCGGCCTCCCGGGAAGAACTATTGTACCGGATCGCGGATAATTATCTTCAGTACGATTTGCTGGATGACGCTGCGGAATACCTGATTCAGATTCCGCAATACGGGGATGTTCAGCAGAAAACCGGAAACGATCCAAAACTGCAGAAAGCAGTGGAAGAAGCACAGGCGCGGAAGCAGGAGGAAGAAAAGAGACGGAAAACGGAAATGGAGCTGGCTGTCCGGGAAGCCCAGGAGAAAAAAATGGTGGCGCTCAGGATCCCCGGCTCTGAGATAACCTACGGAAAATACAGGCAGGACAGCGTTGGCGATGAAAAGAAGCCGATCAAATGGATCGTGCTTGCGTGCAGGGATAACCAGAGCCTTGTGATCAGCAAGTACGGCCTGGATGTCCAGCCGTTCCTGAACAAGATTGAAAAGAAATCCTGGAGCACCAGTGATCTCCGGCAATGGCTGAACAGTAGCTTTTACTGTGCGGCGTTTTCCGGGCAGGAGATGAAATGTATCGCGGAGACCACTGTGAATTGCAGCAATATCTGGGGTGGGAATGAAACGACAAAGGATCGGGTTTTCCTGCTTAGTTCCAGCGAAGCAGAAGTTTATTTCCGGGGCAAACCGGAGCTGCTTCCCTGCAAGCCAACGCCTTACGCTGTTTCCAGGGGAGCGTATACGGATCTGACCGGACATGGAACATGGCGCTTCCGTTCCCAGAAAAAGAATGACTATATGGAGCTGGAAGGGATTCAACCGGACGGCTCCCAGGCGGTGTATTACACAAACGCCAAGAGCGGCTGTGTCCGACCGGCAATGTGGCTGGACCTGAAAGTCATGATGATGCAGTAAGGGAAGTCGAAAAAACCAGACAAAGGAGAGCAGATTATGATTATCAAATGCAAGATGTGCGGCGGGGACCTGCAGCCAGAGGAAGGCGCGACAACCTGTACGTGTGAATTCTGCGGAACGCTGCAGACGATTCCGTCCGCGGACGACGAGAAGAAGATCTCCCTGATCAACCGTGCCCAGCGCCTGCTGCTCAGCTGCGAGTTCGACAAGGCGGCCGGGGTATATGAGTCTGTCGTCGCGGAGTTCCCGACGGAAGCCGACGCGTATTGGGGACTGGTGCTGTGCAAGTACGGCATCGAGTACGTGGACGATCCGTCCGGAAAGAAGATTCCGACCTGCCACCGCTCCAGCTTCAACAGCGTCATGGAAGACCCGGACTTCGAGCAGGCGCAGGAAAACGCGGATCCGGTTGCCCGGAGGGTATATCGGGAAGAAGCGAAGAAGATCGAGGAGCTGCGCAAAGGAATTATCGAGGTTTCCGGGAAGGAAGCCCCGTACGATATCTTTATCTGCTATAAGGAAACAGACGAGCACGGCGACCGGACCATCGACAGCGAGATGGCCCAGGACGTGTATGACACGCTGACGGAGAAGGGCTACAAGGTATTCTTCTCCCGGATATCCCTGGAGGACAAACTGGGGCAGGAATACGAGCCCTACATCTTCGCGGCGCTGAACTCCGCGAAGATCATGCTGGCCTTTGGAACGGACTATGAATACTACAACGCGGTTTGGGTCAAGAACGAATGGAGCCGGTTCCTGAAGCTGATCGCGTCCGGGGAGAAGAAGACACTGATTCCCTGCTACAAGGGGATCGATGCCTATGACATGCCCAAGGAGTTCGCAAAACTCCAGGCGCAGGA
>JAILIE010000116.1 GCA_024695415.1 Clostridiales bacterium
GAAGGCATCCGGAAGCTTCTTCCCTTTTTCCAGCCAGTCTTCCGCGATGCGTTTTCCGGTAACGTTCCGCCAGTCGCCCTCGATGACCGTAATGTTTTCCCTCGGAATCCGGTTCTCCTCGCAGGCGTCCATAAAGCCGTCACGCCGCTGCCGGGCTTCCGGGCAGCTGTTGTCCAGGATGCCGGTAATAAAGACCAGCCTGCGCGCGTGGTGCTTCCGGATCACGTGTTCCGTAATATCGTGCTGCGCGCGCTGGTTTTCAATCCGCACCAGCGTACATCCATCCATCGGGCAGCCGATGGAGACGGCGGGGATCCTCGCCCTGGCGATCCGCGCCTCCAGCTTTTCCCGGATGCGCTGCAGGACGATCTGGTTCCCCTGGATCATCAGCCCGTCAAACGTGCTCAGATCCGGCAGGTCAAAAATCGCGTATTCACTTCTGTCCTTCGCGTTGTCCAGATTCTTTCCAAAGCAGTCGAAAGCAAACAGGTGTACATTCTTGTGGTCGTCCACATACCGTTTCAAGCCATGCAGCGTACTCTCCACCAGTTCATAATTCCAGTCGACTGTCAGAAACGCGATCCGGTATTCTTTCCCATCCATATATCTTCAAATAGCCTCACAATCCGCTATTTTCTTTCGGGTCCGTCTGAATATTTTATTCCCTTTTTCCCGTTCTTGTCAATCTTCCTGCCAAAGCGAAGCGCCATTTCCAGCAAAACGGGGAGGCCTCCCAGCCTCCCCGTTGTCATCCTGAACGCAGTGAAGGATCCGTTCTGCGACTCATCCACTAATCATCAAAGCGTACTTCCCGCCGCACGTGTCATCTCAAGGTTTCGAGTGCCCGGAAAACGAGCCAGTGTGCTCGTTTTCAGTGAGAAACGGGCGGAAGCCCTGAGGTTTAGTCGGGAGATCTCTCCCCTGCAACGTGCAAAATCTGTCGGACAGTTCCTGCCCGTCTGGTAACCAGGCAGGCGGCGGGGCGCAGCCCCGCCCACTAACTACTTCCCCGTCTCCGTGCAGGAAAAGCCGCATGTTCATTCTCGTTGCCGCACGGAGAAGGGGTGTAGGGGAAGAGGTTTATATTTCATTTTCCGATTTTTATTCTCCTGCACACCGCCAGATCCACCGGCTCGTCCGTCTTAATCTCCACCGTCTTCCCGTTAATATCCACCACACCCTCATTGATCTCAAGCCCGGTCTCCGTCCACCGCAGCAGCGGTTCCTCCGTTACGAAGGCCATACCGGTAAGCGGCCGGTAATAATCGCTGCCGAAGATATACATATATACTCCCTCCGGCGCCCCCTCTTCCGGAATGATACTGTACCTCCCTTTCAGTTCCTGCCGGAAATACTTGTACCGCGGCTCCGTCCATTTGTCCGTCATATCGGTCAGCGTATAGACCTTCTCGCCCTGTTCAATCCGCAGGCTGAGAACCCGGTCGTCCGACGCCCTCACTTCCCAGCGGATCTCGTCCCCGCCCGCGGGAGAAGTCGCCACAGCGTAGCGTTCCGTGTTTCCTTCCTCGTCAAAGTATACCGCGATCTCCATATTCCGGGTATCGTTGACCAGGCTCCAGGTCATCGCCGCCGGTTTCATGTCCTTGCCCCATGTCCAGGTTTTGCAGCTCTTTTCAGAGTACCCGCGGATCTCATTCTTCTTCATGGGTACATGCCAGTTGTATTCCTCTTCCGTCAGTTCCCCGAAATCAAACCGCAGGGTCTGGTCGATGGACGCCTTGTTGATCGGCCGGTTATTCTCCTCATAATCCCGGAACGTCAGTGAAACGATGTTATTTTTCAGGTACGCGTGCGCGGTATATGGCCACCACTTCCAGTACCCGAATCCCAGGCTGAAGTTATAGTTCTTTTCTCCCTTGGAATCCCGGACAAGGAGGTGTCCGGACTGAATCGGCCGGTTCACGGAGTATGTAATATCCCTTCCGTCATACTCCAGCTGGGTCAGCTTGAAGAAGTTTGCGTTCTGGGTGGAAAACCGGCATTCCGCCGCCGTCGCGGGCAGCGTCGAAAGCTCCGCCGGGATTTCCGCGGGCGGTGCGTATGCCGCGTCAAACCTGTTGATCAGCAGGGTATATACCGGTGTCTCGATCATCTGATCCAGAAAAGGAATGGTGTACTCAGTCGCCATATGCTGGTTCTTTTCGAAATACTGCCGGTCTCGCGCGAACCACTGGCTGCCTGCCTTGTTTCCCTTGTCGTCCCATGTCGGATCGATATAGCACCAGGTTCCGTCCAGCCGGGCAAGATTCCATGCGTGATAAAGGAATGTTTTGTTGCTCGTTTTGCCCGTAATCTGAAACGCGTTAATCCCGGCGTTGCTCAGCAGCAGGCGGTACAGGTTGCTGTAGCCGCCGCAGACCGCGGTTTTGTCAATCAGGGCATTGAAGGGGTCCTGTGCCCCTTCGTTTTCCGCATCCTCCATCAGGTTCAGCATGTCGATATAAACCTTCCGGTTGTATACCAGCTGGGCCGCCTCCCAGTTTTCCAGCAGCTTCGCGGTTTCCGTTTCCGTTTCGCCGACACAGGTTTCCCTCGCTTCATCCAGCAGCCGGGCCACCTCGACGAAATCCTCATTTTCCGGATCCAGCACGACAAACCCGCCCGCATTTCCGTTCAGGATATACATTCCCGGCTTGTTAAACTGCACTACGACCCGGGACATATCCTCCTCATATTCCAGGATGGTAATCGCGTCCTCCGGGATTTCCTTCGCGCCGCCGTAGGTTACCGCAAATGAGTGGAACCGATCGTCCCAGCTCTTCAGTCCCGCCAGGACGTTGTACCGGATAAACATCTCCGGGGTCATTCCGGAATCTTCCACCGTGAAGGCGTCCCGGTAATTCCGGATGCTGCGGATGGTCACCGGGCCGCTCGGCCCCAGGGAATACTCCGGGCCGACGATCTGGTATTGGTCTACATACTGTCCCTGTTTTTCACTGGTATACTGCAGTCGTTTCGTCAGTTCCCGGTCGTCCCGCAGCAGTACGTCCATGAAGCAGGAGTCAATCATATCCCCGACCAGCTTTTCCGACTCTTCCGACAGCGCGTGGTTCTTGCTGATCGTCTTCCAGTCCTTCGCGTACTGCGCCCCGCCGTTCTGGTTGTTCAGGTCGTCCAGCGCCATATCGGCATACAGCCAGTTTCCGTCCAGCCGGCAGAGCAGCCAGCTCCAGTCACTGGTCTCATTCTTCTGGGTGACCGTTCCGGTGATCTTCAGGGACTCGATTCCCGCCTGTTTCAACACCATCTGCAGAAGCGGCGCGTAGGTATCCCGGACGATATACCCGGTCAGCAGGCAGTTCATGGGATCCGTGCAGATTTCCGCCAGGTCTTCCCGGTCCGCCGGCAGCTTGCAGTTCACCTTCTTGAT
This sequence comes from Clostridiales bacterium, assembly GCA_024695415.1. Taxonomy (GTDB): domain Bacteria; phylum Bacillota; class Clostridia; order Christensenellales; family Aristaeellaceae; genus Aristaeella. Next base: position 3,392 of record JAILIE010000116.1, read on the forward strand.
CGTCCAGGCGTACAGTCCCTGGGCGGTCTGCTGCTGGGTAGTCTTTTCATACTTAAGCAGTGCCGCGTCCAGTTCCGTATACAGCGCGTTCTGCTTTTCGTCGTTCATATCCAGCACATATACCGGAACGCCGCTGAGCAGGTACTTCCCCGGCTTGTCGATCCGGACCGTATATCCGTATCCGTCCTCGATCCACCCGGCAAAAGCCACTCCGTCCTCCGGAACCCGGCCTTCCCCGGTTTCGTAAATCCCGCTTTCCGCGTCGAAGGCAAAATACCGGATCTCATCCCGCCAGTCGGCTGT
>JAILIE010000019.1 GCA_024695415.1 Clostridiales bacterium
GATCACATGAATCCGGATCCTGTCCTGGTAATCCTCCGCCAGGAGCCGGATCTTGTTGTATGTGCCACCCAGTCCGGAGGAAAGGGTCAGGACGATCGCCTCGTCGTATCCTTCCTCAATGGCTTTTTCAAACGCGCCGGTGATCTCTTCCGTATCCGGCATTGCCGTGGAAGGCAGGTGGTTTTTCGGGTTCTCAACGGTCTCCAGTTCCCGGTAAAACGCCACCGGCTCCAGGTCGAGACCCTCCCTGTATTCTTTTCCGTTGAACAGGACGTGGATGCGGATAATCTCAATCCCCAGGTTGTGATACCGCTCCGGCGCGTATTCGATACATCCGGTGGATGTACACATGATCTTGATCCGTGACACAGGACAGCCTCCTCAAACCCGAAACCGATTCCGGATAATTCTGGTTTTTCGTTTCCTCCGGTATTTGACTTAAGAAACAAATGTATATTATAATCCCGCCCGAAAACAGGCAATGGACAAGGTTGAACCTTTCCGGAGGATATGCAACACAAAACGCCGTCTGTGGGGAAAAGAGGACAAGTTGATGGAAAGAAACCAGAAAGCGGAAAAGGTGGATCTGCGGGTCGTCAAAACAAAAAAAGCCATCCGGAAGGCGTTTACGGAACTGATCAGCCGGAAGCCTTTGGAGGAAATCACTGTTTCAGATGTGGCCGCGGAAGCGATGATTAACCGGAAAACGTTTTATGCGCATTACGCGAGCGTCTACGGCATCATTGCCGAAATCGAGGATGAAGTGGTAGCTTCTTTCCAGCTCCTGCTCGAGCAGAAGCGTTTCCGGGACATCCTGGAAAACCCCTATGATCTCTTCCGGGGCCTGCTTCAGATCATCAACAATGATATGGATCTGTACGGCCGGCTCCTGACCGTCAGCGGAACTTCCAGCCTGGTCCATAAAATCATCCAGATGCTCCGGCGGCAGGTCTGCGAGGCCTATCAGGATGAAGTGCCCGTGGACCCGCAGGTCCTGGACATCGTGGTTCATTTTATCCTGTCCGGCCTGCTCGCGGTGTTTGCGGAATGGTACAACTCGGACCAGTCTCAGTCCATTGAAAAGATTTCCGAGCGCTTAAGCCTGCTGTGTATCGACGGAATGAACGGGATCATCCGGGCGCAGCAGGCCGGAGGCGTCTGAAGGAAAGCGGCGCGTTTTTCAGTCCTTCCCCGCGGCGGACCGATAGGTTTCCGTTATCTCCGATTCCCGGATGGCCCAGGCGAATCCTTTCGCCATGCGTTCCTCCAGGTCGCGGAAATGATTTCCTTCGTTCCATTCCAGGCAGCAGGGAATTCCCTGTGCCTGCAGCCAGGCATGGATTTCGCGGATCCGGTCCCCGACCCCGGCCATCACCGGGTTCCGGGTTTTCTCCTCCCGGTCGCCCAGGCTGAGGTATATACCGCCGGTCCGGACACTGCCGGAAAACATGTATTCCGTAAAGCCGGGAAACCAGACAGAAGGAGACGCCGCCGCGACGGCCGAAAAAGCGCCCGTCCGGCAGGCGGCCCACAGGGCGAACAGGCCGCCCATGGAGTAACCGCCCAGGATATACCGCTTCCCGGGCTCGCCGGTCAGCTTCAGGATTTCCGCCAGTGTGTCCTCCGCACCGTCTCCGAACGGAATGTTGCCGGAAACGGGCGGAGCGCTCCAGGGAGACAGGTCCCGGAACCAGTCGACCCGGACCGCCCGCAGGCGGAAATCCCAGCCGGAAAGTTCCCGGATCAACTCCGCTTCCCTGTCCATTCCTTCCGGAACATGGATGGGCTCAATCAATACGACGGGGGCCTCCGGGCTGCCGAACTCATAAATCTGCATTTCCGTTCCTCCCGTCACTTTTCTGCCGCCCGTCAGCCGGCTCCGAAACAATCATGCCGCCTCATCCGGAAACCCGGTAATCGGTTTTCCGGATTTCCATTTCGATCACGTTCCATGGATCCTTCTGCACAACCTCCCTGTCGGCAAACCCGACCTTCCGGTAGCAGCGGTGCGCCGGATCGTTGTTTTCAAATACGCCGATCGTCACCCGGTCCGCGCCCAGCATTTCAAAGGCGAATTTCAGCCCGGCACGGAGCATTTCCGTCCCGGTTCCTTTCCCGCGCGCCGAATTGTCGACCACGACCCATCCGAAGCGGATGACCCGATGGTCCCCGTGCATGTACCTCATGATGAAATGTCCCACCAGGCGGTTTTCCTCGTCCAGCGCGACCCACGGGTAGAAGTTGTCCGGCTCGCTGCAGTTTCCGTTCTTCACGCGGTACATTTCATCGATGGTCTCCGCGCCGATCGGGAACGCGCCGAAGAGTTCCCCGCCCCATTTCAGGAATACATCCCTGTCCCGGATCCACCGCGCGATGATTTCAGCGTCACAGCTTTTGTACGGTCTCAGTCTCAGCATCTTTTGTTCTCCTTCCGGGCCCGGCTTGCGCCGCAGGCGTAAATGACCGGACATCCGCCCGGATGAGCAGGATGCCCTTCACGACGAGCAGGGACAGGTAAATGATCCCGGCATACGGCTGGCGGGTGATCATAAACAGGGCGGTTCCGGCAACCGATAAGGCAATTCCCGTGACCAGACGGTGCCGGTTCCATACCGGCCTGTCCAGCTGGCTGATAATCAGCCCGCATAACCCGTTCAGCACCGTCAGGGCGATCGTCACGAGGAATACGGTCCGGATCCAGCCGCTGATTCCGTCCAGCGCCATCAGGGATACCGCGGAAGGCGTTCCCGCGCCGTTCCCGAACAGCGGGACGAACAGCAGGATGACCGGCAGCAGGTCCAGCGTGCCGCAGATGAACGGGATCCAACGGCTGAGGAATGATCTTTTCTCGTTTTCGGCCACGGATAGCATCTCTTCCGGGCAGATCAGCTCGTCGACGCTCACGGAAAAGAAACGGGAGATCGCCTTCAGGGAGTCGATTCCGGGATATCCCCGTCCGGATTCCCATTTCGAAACCGCGGTCCGCGAAACGAACAGCGCTTCCGCCAGTTCCTCCTGGGTCATGGATCTGCCTTTCCGCAGCTCCTGCAGTTTCTCATTAAACTCCATCGTTCCACCCCTTGTCCGAAACCACGGCCCTTTTCCTGCTGGCGAATCCGGCCGCGGCCCGGTACAGCGCGAACAGGCCGAAGCTCAGCAGGACGGAACCGATGATATCCGTCGCCCAGTGAACGCCGGCAAACAGCCTTCCGGCCGCCATGAACGCCGAAAACACGAGCGCGAAAACGGCCGCCGCCTTCCGGGCGCGGGCGTCCGGGAACCTCCTGTTCGCCTGGAACACCAGCGTCGGCATCACGCTCAGCACAAGCAGCGTCGTGGAAGACGGATAGGACGCTTCCAGGGCACCGTCGATCAGGACCGGCCGGTAATTGACCGGAACCATCTCAAAAAACAGGTATGCCGCGATCACCAGGATATAGTACACCCCTAACAGGATAATGTCCGGATCGACCCTGCGCAAGCTTTTTCGTCCGAACAGCTGAACGGCCCCCAGCGCGCCGAAGCATGCGCACACCAGGATCGGAACCAGTCCGAGCCAGTCGGTCACCGTATACAGCGTCATATGGACGCCTGTCATCCGGTGAAACCAGGCGTTGAAGGCGGCAAAGCCGACGCTTGTTCCCTCCGGTCCGACCGGCCGCACGTCGACCTTCATGATCAGCAGCGTCCAGATCCCGAAGGCGGTGAGAAGCCCCGCGCCTGCCAGGATGTCCCTTTTTTCTGTTCTTTTCATTTTCACTCCGTCCCTTCTCCGGTTTTCTGCCTTCCGGCAGGAACCAAAGTAGCGCGCTTTTGTGAAAACGGGAAGAACCGGTCCGTCACATGGATGACACGTTCCGTGTCAGGGTGTTCTTCCGTCACTTTACCTGAACCGGCCCCGCGCGTCAACAGGAAAACAGGTGTGAAAAAAACGTTCATCTCCGGTATTCTGCCCGGAGCGTTTTATGGTATAATCGTCTTACGAAAAAAAAGCACAGGGCAAATATACAGTAACAGGAGGTTTGGCGCTATGTGGTACAATCCGCCGGACGGGCAGCGAAGGGAAAGCTTTCACATGGGGAACTGTGTGGACGCGTATGATTTTCTGGGCGCGCATCCCGTGGAGG
>JAILIE010000051.1 GCA_024695415.1 Clostridiales bacterium
CTTCCGCAAGCGCTTCGTGGCGGAAGTGGGCATGCCGCCGCTGAGCTACGTGCTCCACTGCAAGATGGAGCGCGCGAAGGAGCTCCTGCGGGACCAGAACTATTCCGTGCGCCAGGCCGGCGCCGAGGTCGGGATGCAGGACCCCTACCATTTCTCCAAGCAGTTCAAGCATATCGTGGGCATCAGCCCCAGCGCCTTCATGAAGCAGGCCTCCATGCCCGACGCGACGATCCGCGGCGTGGTGACAAAGAAAAAAAAGTAGTTTTTTTCAGGCAGGAGGCAGGAGGCAGAAGGCAGGAGGTTTTGTTACTCCCGCTGTTATATCCGTATCAAATCTGAAGCTTCCCGCAGGCAGGGAGCTTCGTTTTTGTTGATGAGGATTTCCTGCCAAATGGTAATTCTGCGTTTTGTCCGATTCTTTGTGAAGGATTTCTTTCTATATTGTATTGTAAAGTGTTGACATTGTAATATTTCCGTAATAGAATGACTCTGTACATCCATGTGCGTTTATTTGTGTACGCTTCGGGTGTGCAATAAGATCGTCGAGGTGAATCACTCATGACATCGCGCCGCAGGATGATGGCCCTCTCGCTCGCGCTGGTTCTGCTGATTTCGCTGCTGCCCACTTTCTCCGCCCTGGCGGAAGAGCGGATGGGCATGACCACCGTCAACAGCGTGAATGTGCGCCAGAGCGCCAGCACCAAATCGCCCTACCTGTTCCAGCTGCCGATGAACTATGTCTTTACAATCAACGACACGGTTCGCGCGGAAGGGCTGGACTGGTACAAGATCACGGTCGTCAGCCCGGCTGAGGACAACAACCGGTCCTATCCCGGCTATATCCAGGCGAAGTTCGTCCGGGAACTGACCCAGGACGAGATCACCGCCTACAAGGCCGGCCAGGCGATCAGCACCAGCAACGGGGAAACCACCCCGGTCAACGCCCCCTCCGCGAGCACCGCGGCCGAGGCCGGCGCCACCGGCGTGGTCACCAACAGCGGCGTGAACTTCCGCTTCGGCCCCAGCAAGGGGGACAAGGTCATCACCCAGCTGAACCGCGGCACCGTGGTCACCCTGCTCGAGGTGCCCGAAACCATCAGCGAGAAAACCTTCTACAAGGTTTCCTATAACGGCCAGGTCGGCTACATCATGTCCACCTACCTGCTGCCGTCCAATTCCGCCGAATCCGTCAACATCCCGACCCAGGCCGCCGCGACCGCGACGCCCACGCCCACGCCCGCCTATACCGGGGACGTATGGGGCTATGTCAAGACGACCAAGGGCGGCGTCAACCTGCGGATGACCCCGGGCGGCACCAGGATCATCCAGGTGGGAAAGAACCTGACCTTCCCGGTCCTGCTCGAGCCGATCAAGAAGAACAGCTATACCTGGTACTTCGTCCAGGCCGGCAACAACCGCGGCTACCTGCGCAGCGACTGCGTGAAGGTCGTTTCCGATCCCGCGCCGACCGCCGCCCCGACCGCGACGCCCACGCCCACGCCGGGCGGATCGACTGAAACCGCGACCCCGACTCCCACGCCGACGCCGGCGCCGACCGCCGCCGTCCTGGGCTATGTGAAAACCACCGCCAGCGGCGTCAACTTCCGGAAGAAAGTGGATTACGGCGACGTCCTGGGCCAGATCGGCAAGGGAACGATCCTGCCCTTCTATTCCAAGACGACGATCAAGAAAGTCGTCTGGTACGGCGTGTACAGCAGCAAGCTGGGCAACGGCTTCCTCCACGGCAACTACGTCATGGAATGCGACGCGGACGGCAACGCCGTGACCAACACCCCGACGCCGACCCCGGCCCCCGGCAATCCGACCCCGACCCCGGCGGTCACGCCGACCAGCAGCCAGCAGGAGGCCTCCTACAACACCCTGAAGCTGGGCTCCTCCGGCACCGCGGTCAAGAACCTGACCACCGAGCTGAAGAAGCAGGGCTATTACAGCGGCGAACCCGGAACCAAGTACACCACCGCGGTGGAAACCGCCGTCAAGAAGTTCCAGGAAGCGAACAACCTGACCGTGGACGGCATCGCCGGCGCGGCCACCCAGCATAAGCTGTACGGCACCGTGCCGGTCGGCGCGGCGGACACCAGCAACCTGAGCATGACCCTGTACCCGGCCGAGAAGATCGACTGGTACACCGGCGGCATCAACGAGCTGTGGGCCCGCGGCAGCAACTACAAGATTTACGACGTGAAGACCGGTATCGTCTGGTGGGCGCACCGCTGGGCGGGCGGCAACCATGTCGACGCCGAGCCGCTGACCGCGGCGGACACCGCGCGCCTGTGCAAGTGCTACGGCGTGACCACCTCCCAGGAAATCAAGGACAAGGACCTGTACCAGCGGCGTCCCTGCCTGGTCACCATCGGGACGAGGACCTTCGCCTGCTCGCTGTACGGCGAGCCGCATAACTATCCGGACGGCGACACCATCCCGGACAACGACTTCAAGGGCCAGGTGTGTATCCACTTCACGAACAGCAGGGTCCACAACAGCAACAAAGTGGACAGCGGGCACCAGGACGCGATTGAGTATGCCTGGAAGAACGCCCCGAATGGTCATATTTAAAGAAAAAGTATAAAACAGGGCGGAGCTCCGCGCTCCGCCCTGTTTTTCAAGAGGTGTTTATGCCGAAAGCCAAAACCTTTTACGCGTGCACGGCGTGCGGATACGAATCGCCGCGGTGGGTCGGGCGCTGCCCGGGCTGCGGGGCGTGGAATACGCTGGAGGAGAATATCGCCGCGGCGGCGCCGGAAAAAAGCGGCGGAAAGATCGCGGCGAACCAGCGCCCCGGCACCGGCGCCCAGACGATGCGCCTGCAGGACATCCCCGAGGATAACACCCTGCGTTCCGGCACCGGCATCAGCGAACTGGACCGGGTGCTCGGCGGCGGTATCGTCGAGGGCGGCCTGATCCTGATCGGCGGCGACCCGGGCATCGGCAAGAGCACGCTGCTCCTTCAGGTCTGCGACCACCTGGCGCGGGACGGGAAGCGGGTCATGTACGTTTCCGGCGAGGAATCCGCGCGCCAGATCAAGCTGCGGGCCAGCCGGCTGGGCGTGGAAGGCGATATCTACGTGCTCGCGGAGAACGCGCTGGACGCGGTGGAGCAGAAGATCCGGGATCTCCAGCCGGACATCGCGGTCATCGACTCCATCCAGACCATGTACCGGCCGGAGATGGCCTCCGCCCCGGGCAGCGTCAGCCAGATCCGGGAAAGCACGAGCCTGATCATGCGCCTGTGCAAGGAAACCGGAACCAGCGTGTTCCTGGTCGGCCACGTGACGAAGGACGGGGCCATCGCGGGCCCGCGGATCCTGGAGCACATGGTGGACGTGGTGCTGTATTTCGAGGGCGACCGGCAGCAGGACTACCGGCTGCTGCGCGCGGTCAAGAACCGCTTCGGCTCGGTCAACGAGCTGGGCGTTTTCCGGATGACCGGAAACGGCATGCAGGTGGTGGAGAACCCGAGCGAGGAATTGCTGAGCCACCGGGCCAAGGGCGCCAGCGGCAGCGTGGTGTTCTGCGGCATGGAAGGTTCCCGGCCGCTGCTTTGCGACGTGCAGGCCCTGACGAGCGCGACCTTCTACGGTACGCCGCGGCGCGCGGTGAACGGCGCGGACGCGGGGCGGGTCGCCCTTCTGCTGGCGGTGCTGGAAAAGCGCGCCGGCCAGCGGACCTATAACCAGGATGTGTATATCAACGTGGCCGGCGGGCTGGAGCTCAGCGAGCCGGCGGCGGACCTGGCCCTGTGCGTGGCCGCGGCCTCCAGCCTGAAGGACCAGGCGGTGGGCCCGGAGGTCGCCGTCATGGGCGAAGTCGGGCTGGCGGGCGAGGTCCGGACCGTGCCGCGGTGCGAACGGCGGATTTCCGAATGCGCGCGCCTCGGGTTCACGACGCTGATCGTTCCCCGGGCGAACGCCGCGAGGATCAGGGCCCCGGAAGGCGTCAGGGTCATCGGGGTGGATACGGTTGCGCAAGCGCTGAGCGTTTTGTTCTGAAGAACAAAACGCTGAGCGCAGTGAAGCGAAGCGGAACGGAGTCGAAGGATCTCCTTCCGGAACAGTTTGCCGCCCGTATTCTTTTTGGGATATTGATGATCAATTGTTATTCGACAGGAGAGAATTCTTATGCGTTCCAAAGGTCTTGAGCGTTTACTGCGTTTTCTGCTGGTGCTGCTGGGGGTCGGCCTGGGCCTGACCATTACCCAGCTGGGGCTCCAGCTGTACCAGCTGGCGAACAAGGACGCCAACATCCCGGCCTGGCTGCCCGTCGCGGGCTATGTCGGCATGGGCCTGATCGGCGGCGTCATCCTGCTGCTTCTGAGCAAGCGGATCCTCCGCCGGTTCACGATCCTGTCCAGCGCCATGCAAAAGCAGCTGGACAAGATGCCGCTGAACCAGCTGATGAGCGCGATCACCGGCCTGATCCTCGGCCTGGTCGTCGCGGCCCTGCTGAGCCGGATGCTCTCCTTCCTCGGAAACGCGATGTCCGCGACCGCGCTCAGCGCGATCCTTTACGCCTCCCTCGGCGCCCTGGGATACAATATCGGGAAGCGCCGCGCCCGGGAGTTCAACACGATGATCACCCGGCTGTCCGGCGTGCATGAAAAGCGCAAGATCACCCGCCACGGCTATGCCGCCCGGAAGTTCCTGGACACCAGCGCGCTGGTGGACGGGCGAATCCTGGAGGTGCTGAAGACCGGGTTCATCGAAGGGGAAGTCATCCTGCCGCAGTACGTGATCGACGAGATGCAGCGGCTGGCGGACTCCTCCGACGAGACGACCCGGGAAAAGGGCCGCCGCGGGCTGGAGGTCCTGAAATCCCTGCAGGAGCAGCAGCTCCTGACCGTGGATCCGACGGACGACGAGACCACGCGGGACGTGGACGTCAAGCTGCTGCGCGCCGCGCGGGACTGCGGCGGCACCGTGATCACGACCGACACGAACCTGCAGAAGGCCGCGGCGGTCAGCATGATCCGCACACTGAATGTGCATGAGCTGGCGGAAGCCCTCCGCCCGGCGGCGACCGAGGGGATGACCCTGCAGGTCCGGATCGGGAAGGAAGGGCGGGAGCCCGGCCAGGGCGTCGGGTATCTGGCCGACGGGACCATGGTGGTGGTCGAGGACGGGAAGAGCCACCTCGGCGATGAGGTGACAATCGTCGTCTCCTCCGTCCGGCAGACGTCCGCCGGACGCATGATCTTCGCGAAACTGGCTTAATTGGTTGTCGAGGCGTTACCGCCTCGACAACTCCTCTTTACCCCCCTGCCCCCCTTTCCTCCCATGGAGGAAGGGGGAGTTTTTTCTCGTGGGGCTTCGCCCCCATCCCCCTGTTGAACCCAGGCGCCTTGCATCGATGCAGGGCGCTTTTCTTTCGGCAGCGGGGCCGTGGGGCGAAGCCCCACACCAAAAGAAATCCCCTTCCCCCGATTAACGGGCGAAAGGGGGCAGGGGGTAAAGGGGCCTGACGGCCAGGCAATTACCCGCCCTGATTTCAGAAAAAAGAGGAGAAACGGCGTTTATGCCAGAATACTGCTCGTCGCTTCATCCTCATACTGCCGGGTATAGAGCCTGTAGTAATGACCCTTCGCCGCAAGCAGTTCCTGATGCGTCCCCTGCTCGATGATCTTTCCGCCGAGCACGACCAGGATCAGGTCGGCGTTGCGCACGGTGGAAAGCCGGTGCGCGATCACCAGCGACGTCCGGCCCTGGATCACCGTCTCCATGGCGGCCTGGATCTTCTGCTCCGTCAGCGTGTCGACGGAAGCTGTCGCTTCGTCCAGCACCAGGATCCGGGGATCCGCCAGGATCGCCCGGGCAAAGGAGATCAGCTGCTTTTCGCCGGTGGACAGCAGGTCGCCGCCCTCGCCGACGTCCGTGTCGATGCCCTTTTCCATCCGGGCGACGACCTCGTCCGCCGATACCAGCTTCAGCGCGCGCTCAATCTCTTCCTCCGTGGCGTTCGGATTGCCGTAGAGCAGGTTCTCCCGGATCGTTCCGGAGAACAGGTGCGGGGTCTGCAGCACGTAGCCGATCGCGCTGTGGAGCCAGAGCTGGCTGCGCTCGCGGGCGTCGCGCCCGTCGATCAGCACCTTGCCTTCCGTCGGCTCGAAGAAGCGGCACACCAGGTTCACCAGGGTGCTCTTGCCCGCGCCGGTTTCCCCGACGATCGCGATATTGCTGCCGAAGGGGATCTTCAGGCTGAAGTGCTCCAGCACGTTTTCGTCGCCGTCCGGATAGCGGAAGGTGACGTCCTCAAACTCGATATCCCCGCGGATCTCTTCCCAGTTTTCCTTCTTCGGGGTGAAGCTGTCGCCGTACTTATCAATCACTTCCGGGCTGTCCGTCACGTCGGACTTCGTGCCCAGCAGGCGGGTCAGCCGCTCGATATTCACCTGGGTGGTGATCACGTCCGAGATCGCGTCCACGATCCAGCGGACCGGTTCCATCATGCCCTGGGCATAGCTCATGAACATGGAGAAGGTTCCGACTTCCGAGGCGGCGATATAGCCGCCCTGCCACAGCACGATCGCCAGGCCCACGGAGGACGCCAGGTGCATCGTCACCGCGAAGGCGCCGCGCAGCCTGGCCGCGCTGATGCTCCTGCGCTTCATCTCCGCCGTATCCCGGACGAAGTCGTCCGTCATCTTGTCCTCGATGACCAGGGTCTTGATCGTCCGCGCGCCGGTGATGCCTTCGTTGAAATCGCCGGTGATCTTGCTGTTCAGCTCGCGGATCCGGCGGTTCGCCATGATCAGCTTCTTCTGGAAAATCGAATAGAACACGACGATCAGCGGCAGGATCACCATGACCATCAGGGCCAGGCGCGTGTTGATCGCCAGCATCACGGCCAGGGAGCCGATCAGGTAGCTGGTATGCCACACCGCGTCCATCAGGGTCCAGGATACCAGGGAGCCGATGCGCCCGGTGTCGCTCATGACCCGGGAATGGATGTAGCCCACGGAGTTCTGGTTGAAATAGCTGAAGGACAGGGTCTGCAGGTGGTTGAAGGCCGCGCCGCGCAGGTCGCGGTTCACGCGCACCTCCGTCGACATGGCGCCGTTGCAGGCGATGAAGTTCAGCACCGAAGCGAGCACGATCATCAGCACATACAGCACGATGTACACCGGCAGGGTGTCCAACGTGTTTTCGCCGATGAAGTGGTTCAGCGCGTAGCGCTGCGCCACCGGCATCAGGATGTCCACGCCCGTTCCGCCCAGGCCGCACACGACCATCGCCAGCAGCATCTTCTTATACGGGCCGAGGTACGGGACAATCCGGGGGATACCGAAAAAGGGCAGGGATACGTTCCTGTCATGGGTATTTTCCATTACGCCTGCACCTCCTCGATATTCATGGACTGAATGCTGTCAATCTGCCGGTAAAGCCCGGGCTGCGCGCGCAGTTCCTCCGGGGTACCCAGCTGGGCGACGCGGCCGTGGTCGAGCACAAGCACCTGGTCCGCCTTGCTGAGCGTGGTAATCCGGTGGGAGATCAGGATGATCGTCGCCGTACCGAACTTCTTTTCCAGCGCCGCGCGGATCTTCGCGTCGGTTTCCGTGTCCACGGCGCTCAGGGAATCGTCAAAAATCATGATCGGGGCCTTCTGGGTCAGCATCCGGGCAATCGCCGCCCGCTGCTTCTGGCCGCCGGACAGGGTGACGCCGCGCTCGCCCACGAAGGTTTCATACCCCTTGGAGAACCCGTTCACCGTTTCCTCCAGGCACGCGGCCCGCGCCGCGGCCAGCAGTTCTTCCTCCGGCAGCTCCTTTTCCGTGATGGACAGGTTCTCGCGCAGGGTGCGGGAGAACAGGAAGGGCTCCTGCAGCACGATGCCGATATTCCGGCGCAGGTGCTCCAGGCGGATCTTCGCGATGTCCACGCCGCCGATGGTGATCCGGCCGCAGTTCTCCGGCAGCGGATACAGCCGGTCGAGCAGGTACATCAGGGTGCTCTTGCCGGAGCCGGTGCCGCCCAGGATACCCAGGGTCGTCCCGGCGGGAATCGTCAGGTCGATATCGTGGAGCATCTCCAGCGCGCCTTCGTAGGCAAAGGACACGTGATCAAAGCGGATGTCGCCGTCCATGGGCGGTTCGATCGCGTCCTCCGCGTCCTTCTCCTCCCCGGCGTCCATGATGTAGCCGATCCGGTCGATGCCGACGCCGGCCTTGGACATTTCGCTGATCATCCGGCCCAGCTGGCGCACGGGCCAGACCAGCATGCCGTTATAGCTCAGGAAGGCGATGTACTCGCCGGCGGTCATTTCGCCGCGCAGGCAGAAGATCACGCCGAACACCACGACCAGCATGATCTGGATCCCGGACAGGATGTCCGCCGAGGACCAGAAGAAGCTCATCAGCCGCCCGAGCTTCACCCACAGGGAGGTATATTTGTTGTTCATCACCTCGAACCGGTCGCGCTCATAGCGCTCGCGGCCGAAGGCGCGCACCACGCGCACGCCGGTCAGGTTCTCCTGGGCCATGGCGGAGAGCCGGCCCTCGTTCTCGTCGCATTCCTCAAAGCCCTTGCGGAAGCGGCGGTGGAACAGCAGGGAATACCAGACGATGACCGGCAGGGGAATCATCGCGATCAGGGTCAGGCGCACGTTCATGCCCAGCATGAACACCACGCTCATCACCAGCAGGATCAGGATCCGGATCAGACTGGTCATCTGTTCGGAGATGAAGTTCCGCGTCGTGTCGATGTCGCTGGTGCAGCGCTGGATGATGTCCCCGGTGTGGTTCTTCATATGCCACTGGAAGGGGAGCCGTTCAATATGATGGTACAGCGCGTCGCGCATCGTCTTGACCAGCGTCTCGCTGCCCCGGGCGTTCATCACGCGGAACAGGTACTGGCATACGCTCTTGACCAGCGCCACGGCGAGCACCGCCAGCGCCAGGATCCACAGGCGCCCGCGCAGGTACTCCGTGCCTCCGGCCGCCGCGAGGATTTTCTGTACCAGGGGGCTCAGGTTATCCACAGAGTCGGAGCCGAGGATATTGTCGACCGTCACCCGGATAATCTGCGGGGTGATCATGTCCGCCAGCGCGGACAGGGCGGCGCAGACCATACAGATCAGGAAGAAAGCCTTGCTGCCCTTCAGGAAGCGCAGGATCAGCTTTCCCCGTCCGGGGCGGCGCTTCTTCTGCGGCTGATTGTGTTCCATGGGAATGTCTCCTTTCGCATCTCTCCGAAAGGGGCAAAAAATGCCCGCTTTCGATTTCTCCGAAAGCGGGCACTGTACGCAGAATTATGATTTCGCGAATGCGATCGCCGTTTCCCGTTCCCGCTTCGCTTTCAGCTTGCGGCCGGGGACGGCTGATCGAATAATCCCTTCCAGGATTACTTCAGTTCCGCGAAATACTTAATGGTGCGGACCATCTGGCTGGTGTAGCTGTTCTCGTTGTCGTACCAGGAAACGACCTGCACCTGATAGGTGTCGTCGTCGATCTGGTTCACCATGGTCTGGTTGGCATCGAACAGGGAGCCATAGGTCATGCCGATGATATCGGAGGAAACCAGTTTCTCGGTGGTGTAGCCGAAGGACTCAGAAGCCTGGGCCTTCATGGCGGCGTTGACGGCGTCCTTGGTGACGTCCTTGCCCTTGACAACCGCGACCAGGATGGTGGTGGAGCCGGTGGGAACCGGGACGCGCTGGGCGGAGCCGATCAGCTTGCCGTTCAGTTCGGGGATAACGAGGCCGATCGCCTTGGCGGCACCGGTGCTGTTGGGCACGATGTTCGCGGCGCCGGCACGGGCACGCTGCAGGTCACCCTTGCGGTGCGGGCCGTCCAGGATCATCTGGTCGCCGGTGTAGGCATGAACGGTGGTCATGATACCGGCCTGGATCGGGAAGGCATCATTCAGGGCCTTGGTCATGGGCGCCAGGCAGTTGGTGGTGCAGCTGGCGGCGGAGATGACGGTGTCGCTGGCCTTCAGGGTCTTGTGGTTGACGTTGTAAACGATGGTGGGCAGGTCGTTTCCGGCAGGAGCGGAAATGACGACCTTCTTGGCGCCGGCTTCGATATGGGCCTCAGCCTTGGCCTTGGAGGTGTAGAAACCGGTGCACTCGAGCACGACGTCCACATCCAGCGCTTTCCAGGGCAGGTTCGCAGCCTTGGGCTCCGCATAGATGGTGATTTCCTTGCCGTCCACGGTGATGGAGCCGGGGACCTTCACGGTCTTGCCGTCTTCTTCGAACTCGGGCTCTTTGCTGGACACGGTGTGCTTGTTCTCGCCGATCACGCCGCAGTATCCCTTCTGGGCGGTGTCGTACTTGAGCAGGTGGGCCAGCATGGCGGGGCTGGTCAGGTCGTTGATCGCCACGACGTCATAGCCGGGGGCGCCGAACATCTGACGGAAAGCAAGACGGCCGATCCGTCCGAAACCATTAATTGCAACTTTAACTGCCATGGAAAAGTACCTCCTTAAATAATCGCTTGCGCGGAAATCAGTTCCAACCGCTATTGTAACGGTTTTTCCGTTGTTTTGCAAGGGATTTTTTTGCCCCGGATGTCATCTCCGGGGCATACTTTTCTGTAACTGTACCTGCCGCCGCAACCCTTTGTCTGATCTGTCCGGCAAGCGTCCGTTTTCCCACAAAAATGATTGACGAAACCCCTGTAAAATGCTATCCTAAGAGATACGAAGTGGTTCGTACAAATCGCGCTTTGCAATATTTTGAAGGAGGTCTTTCCCATGGAGAACATCCCCGTCATCAAACTGGGCCTGGTCGCGGTCTCCCGTGACTGTTTCCCCATCGCGCTGAGCGAGAAGCGCCGCGCCGCGATCGCCGAGAAGCTGGCCGGAATGAAGGTCAACTTCGTCGAGATCAAGACCACGGTGGAAAATGAAAAGGACATGCTCAAGGCCGTTGAAGAACTCAACGCCAACGAGTGCAACGCCGCCTGCGTCTTCCTGGGCAACTTCGGCCCGGAAACCCCCGAGACCCTGATCGCCGCCAAGTTCGACGGGCCCGTGATGTTCGTGGCCGCCGCCGAAGGTGACGGAGACATGATCAACGGCCGCGGCGACGCGTACTGCGGTATGCTGAACTGCTCCTACAACCTGGGCATGCGCCATCTGAAGGGCTACATTCCGGAATATCCCGTCGGCAACGCGGAGGAGCTGGCTGACAAGATCGCCGAATTCATCCCGATCGCCCGAGTGATCGTCGGCCTGAAAAACCTGAAGATCATCACCTTCGGGCCCCGTCCTCAGGACTTCTTCGCCTGCAACGCTCCCATCAAGGGCCTGTATGAGCTGGGCATCGAAATCGAGGAGAACAGCGAGCTGGACCTGCTGGTCAGCTATAAAGAGCATGCCGGTGACAAGCGTATTCCCGCGGTGTGCGAGGAT
>JAILIE010000058.1 GCA_024695415.1 Clostridiales bacterium
GCCGGGTAATGCTCTGCGCCGGGGACACCTTCCGGGCCGCCGCCGCCGAGCAGCTGACCGCCTGGGCGGAGCGCGCCCGGGTGCCCATCGTCAAGCATGAGGAGGGCGCGGATCCGGCGGCCGTGGTATACGACGCGATTCAGAGCGCGAAGGCGCAGCAGGCGGATCTGCTGATCGTGGACACCGCCGGCCGTCTGCATAACAAAAAGAACCTGATGGACGAGCTGAACAAGATGCGCCGGGTCATCGACCGGGAATTCCCGGAGGCGGACACCCGCTGCATCCTGGTGCTGGACGCCACCACCGGGCAGAACGGGCTGCAGCAGGCCCGGGCCTTCAAGGAGGTGGCGGAGATCGGCGGCATCATCCTGACCAAGCTGGACGGCACGGCCAAGGGCGGCATCGCGCTGGCCATCCGGCAGGAGCTGGCGGTGCCGGTGTGGTACGTCGGCGTCGGCGAGGGTATCGACGACCTGCAGCCCTTCGTGGCGAAGGATTTCGTGGAAGCGCTGTTCTGAGATTACTTTGGCCTTGACAAACCGGGCTCTGACTTCTAAGATAGAACCCGGTTTTTCCTTTACATTTCAGGACTGGAGGGCGGAAACGCGATGGCGGAACTGACGATGGACAAGCTGGTGGCCCTGTGCAAGAACAGGGGCTTTATCTTTGCGGGCTCCGAGATTTACGGCGGCCTGGCCAACACCTGGGACTACGGCCCCCTGGGCGTGGAGCTGAAGAACAACATTAAAAAGGCCTGGTGGCAGAAGTTTGTGCAGGAGAGCAAGTACAACACGGGTCTGGACTCCGCCATTCTGATGAACCGGGAAGTCTGGGTGGCCAGCGGGCACGTGGGCGGCTTCAACGATCCCCTGATGGACTGCAAGGCGTGCAAGGCCCGCTTCCGGGCGGACAAGCTGATCGAGGATTTCACCCACGGGGCGGAAACCGGCGACGGCTGGACCAACGCGGAGCTGGAAACCTTCATCGCGGATCATGACATCGTCTGCCCCGTCTGCGGCAAGAAGGATTTCACCGGCATCCGGCAGTTCAACCTGATGTTCAAAACCTTCTCCGGCGTCAATCAGGACAGCGCCAGCGAGATCTACCTGCGGCCGGAAACCGCCCAGGGCATCTTCGTCAACTTCCCCAGCGTCATGCGCACCACGCGGAAGAAGCTGCCCGCCGGCATCGCGCAGATCGGCAAATCCTTCCGCAACGAGATTACCCCCGGCAACTTCATCTTCCGCGTCCGGGAGTTTGAGCAGATGGAGCTGGAGTTCTTCTGCAAGCCCGGCGAGGATCTGGAGTGGTTCAACTACTGGCGCTCCTTCTGCAAGGAATGGCTGCTGAGCCTGGGCATCAAAGAGGAAAGCCTGCGCCTGCGGGATCATGAGCCGGAGAAGCTGGCCTTCTATTCCAAGGCGACCACGGACTTCGAGTTCCTGTTCCCCTTCGGCTGGGGCGAGCTCTGGGGCGTGGCGGACCGCACGGACTACGACCTGACCCAGCACCAGAACCATTCCGGCAAGAGCATGGAATACCTGGATCCGGTGACAAACGAGCGCTACATCCCGTACTGCATCGAGCCCTCCCTGGGCGTGGACCGGATGGTGCTGGCTTTCCTGTGCAACGCCTATGACGAGGAAGAGCTCGAGGGCGGCGACGTCCGCACCGTGCTGCACCTGCATCCGGCCCTGGCGCCTTACAAGGCCGCCGTGCTGCCGCTGCAGAAGAACAAGCTGGGCGACCTGGCCGGGGAAATCCACGCGGAGCTGGCCAAGTACTTCCCGGTGGACTACGACGAGACCGGATCCATCGGCAAGCGCTACCGCCGCCAGGACGAAATCGGTACGCCCTTCAGCATCTGCGTCGACTTCGAGACCGAAGAGACCCAGTCCGTCACGATCCGCGACCGCGACACCATGCAGCAGGAGCGCGTACCGCTGAGCGAGGTCCGCAAGTACATCGAGGACCGCATGCGGTTCTGATTCCATCCGTTATTCCCCTGGGTCCTTCCGGACTCAGGGGATTGATTTACCGATAAAGGGGTTTATGCTTATGCGCTGCGTTGTACAGAGGGTAACGGAAGCGTCGGTGACCGTCGGCGGGGAAATCGTCGGCCGCACCGGTCCCGGGCTGATGGTGCTGATCGGCGTATCCACAGAGGATACCGACGCCGACCTGAAATACATGACGGACAAGGTGCCGAACCTGCGGATCTTTGACGACGAGAACGGGGTCATGAACCGCTCTGTGCTCGACGCCGGCGGCGGCATCCTGGCCGTGTCCCAGTTCACGCTGTACGGCGACGCCCGGGGCGGCCGCCGGCCGTCCTATATCCGGGCGGCGCGGCCGGAAGCCGCGAACGAAATGTACCAGCGGCTGGTCGCCGCCTGGCGGGAGAAGGGAATTCACGTGGAGACCGGGATCTTCCGCGCGGATATGAAGGTTTCCCTTGTCAACGACGGCCCGGTGACCATCCTGCTGGACAGCGAAAAGAATTTTTAATGCCGCCATGCAAATTTCTGTTTGCAATTGCGGTCAACTTCCGGTGTCATCCTGAACGGAGCGAAGTGAAACGAAGCGCAGTGAAGGATCTCATCAGCAGCATATCAGCACGATCATACAGAGGATAAACACAATGCAAATCCAGGAATTAACTGTCGGCCCCGTCGAAACCACCTGCTATATCCTCAGCCGGGAGGACCGTGACGACTGCCTCGTCATCGATCCGGGCGACGAAGCTTCGCGGATCCGGAAAGCGGCGGGCGGGAAAAAGATCGCCGCGATCCTGCTGACCCACGGGCATTTTGACCACATCGGCGCCTGCGGCGACCTGATGGGGGACGGCGCGAAGCTGTATGTCCACGCGCTGGACGCCGGCGCCCTGGGCGATCCGGTGCGCAACGCGTCCATGGCCTTCCTCGGGCGCCCGGTCACCGCGCCCGCGGCGACGGACCTGGTCACTGACGGGGACGAGATGGAGATCGCGGGGCTGAAGATCCGCGTGATCCACACGCCGGGGCATACGCCCGGCGGCGTATGCTACCTGATCGAAAACGACCTGTTCACCGGCGACACGATGTTTGAGCACGGCTGGGGGCGGACCGACCTGCCCGGCGGAAGCATGAAGGACCTGATGGCCTCCCTGCGCATGCTGATGCCGCTGTCGAAGGACCATCCCATCCATCCCGGCCACGACGCGTAAACCGAAGGAGAAACCATGACCGAACTTGCCGCCGCCCTGGAAACCATTCAGCCGGAGCTCATGACCGTGACCCGGCTTTTCGGTTTACCCGAAAGCGTGTGGCAGGAACCGGTCCGCTACCGTTTTGAGGCGGAGGAGGCGGACGGAACCTACCGCATCACCTTCACCGACGGGGAGCGGACGCGGACCAACGCGGTACCGGTTCCCGATGAGGAGGATTCCCGGCTGCAGGAACTGCACCGGCGGCGGGCGGCCCGGCGGCTGTGCAAGCAGACGCTGTACGACCTGTGCCGGGAAACCACGGGGATTCATCCGCCCTGGGGAAGCATGACCGGCGTCCGCCCGACCCACCTGATGCTGGAGGCGCTGGCGGAAGGGCTGCCCCCGGAGGCGGCGGTGGAGCGGCTGGTGACGCGGTTTGACGTGACCCGGCCGAAGGCGGAACTGCTGGCGGAGATCGCCATGATCCAGCGGCAGCTGCCCGCGCCGGGGGATCCCTTCATGGACGTGTATATCGGTATCCCGTTCTGCACCACGCGCTGCGCCTACTGTTCCTTCTCCTCCGGGGAGATCGGGGACGGCAGCCTGGTGGAACCGTATATGAACGCGCTGGCGAGCGAGATGGCGGAATGCTCCGCGATCCTGCGGGAAACCGGCAAAAGCTTGCGGGCGCTGTATGTCGGCGGCGGCACGCCGACCGCCCTGCCGTATCCCGCCTTCCGGGAGCTGCTGGACCTGATCGCCCGCCATTTCCCGGGCGCGCCGGAAACCACGGTGGAAGCCGGCCGGCCGGATACCCTGACCCGGGAAAAGCTCCGGGCCATCCGCGACGCCGGAATCACGCGGATCTCGATCAATCCCCAGACGATGAACGACAGAACCCTGCGGGTGATCGGCCGGGCGCATACCGCGCAGCAGGTGCGGGACGCCTACGCCCTGGCCCGGGAGGAAGGCATCGGGCACATCAATATGGACGTGATTGCGGGCCTGCCCGGGGAAAACGAAAACGACTTCGCCCATACCATGGACGAAGCGGTCGCCCTGCGTCCGGAAAGCCTGACGGTGCATACCCTGGCGATCAAGCGCAGCTCCCGGATGAGCCTGGAGAACGCGCCGCTGCCGGACGGCGATATGACCGCTCGCATGGTGGAAGCCGGCATGGCGACCGCGCGGAGGCTCGGCATGGCGCCGTACTACCTGTACCGGCAGAAATATATGGCCGGCAACCTGGAGAACACGGGCTACGCGCTCCCCGGCCACGCCTGCCTGTACAACGTGGATATGATGGAGGAAACCTCCCACGTGCTGGCCATGGGCGCCGGCGGGATCTCCAAGCGGATCTGGCCGGAGGAAGGGCATATCACCCGCGCGCCGAACGTCAGCAATATCGCGGAATACATCGCCCGCGCCGGCGAAATGGCCCGGCGGAAAAGGGAATTGTTCCTGGAATCGTAAAAGCAGCCCGAAGGCTGCTTTTACTGCTATCCGTCGATAACATCCGAAATTTCATAGAGGATAAGGTCGTCTCCGGTCAGTTCCATCCGGCCTTCGCGCGCCTCGATGACGCTGACGGAGCAATTGGGCGGCACATGCCCGTGCCAGAAATCCGCCGGGTCGGCATAGAGGGGATTCAGCATGGCGCGCAGGGAACAGCCGTGGGTAGAGACGAGATAGGTTTTCCCGTCGTCCCGCCCGGCCAGTTCCCGCAGGAATTCCTGCGTCCGCGCGCAGACCTCCCGGACCGTTTCTCCGTTCGGGAAGCGCGGGCAGGAAAAGGGATCGCCGAAAAACTGCCTCAGCTTCGGGGCATCCGCCGGCGTGGGGGCGAATCCCTCCAGGTCGCCGAAATGGATCTCCTTCAGCCGGTCGTCCGTTTCAACCGGAATGTCGTTTCCGCTTTCCCGCAGTAGGATTTCCGCTGTTTCCCGTGCCCGGATGAGCGGGCTGGAGACGCACGCGTCGAACCGGATCTGCCGCATGTGCTGCCCGGCAGACGCCGCCAGGCGCCGCCCGTTTTCGTTCAGCGGCTCATCCAGCCAGCCCTGGACAATCCGTTTCACATTCAGGTCGGTCTCCCCGTGGCGGATGACATAGATCTTCACGGCCGGGATACCTGCTGCCGCTGCAGCCGCGCGTTCCTGCGCATTTCCGCGGCGGCGTACTCCAGTTTCTCGTCCACGGTTTCCGGAACGAAAGGCGTGAAAGTGGTCGGCTGGTCGTTTTCGTCCAGCGCGACGAACACCACATACGCCCGGTTGATCAGCTCGCGGCTGCCGTCCAGCCGCTCGACCATGCTGTCCACCCGGACCTCCAGCGAGGTACGGCCGGTCCAGGTGACCATGGCCTCCTGCACCACGGTGTCGTTCAGGTAGGCGGGCTTGAGGAAATTCAGGTTGTCGATGCACACGGTCGTCACCGCGCAGCCGGTATAGCGCCGGGCAGCGACCGCGCCGATCACGTCGATCCAGGCCATGATCTGGCCGCCGAAGAGACGGGGCTTCGCGTATCCGTTGCAGTGCTGGGGCATGACGATCTGGACCGTGGTGGTTTTTTCCGCGCTCATGCTTTTTCTTCCTGACTCTTCACAATTTTGACGATCCGGCTGGTGCCCAGGCGGGAAGCGCCCAGGTCCAGGAACTTCTGCGCGTCCTCCATGCTGGAGATGCCGCCGGCCGCCTTGATCTTCACGTTCTTTCCCACGTGCTTCGCGAACAGCTCCACGTCCGCGAAGGTCGCGCCGGCCTTCGAGAAGCCGGTGGAGGTCTTGATATAGTCCGCGCCGGCGCGGGTCACCAGGTCGCACATGACGACCTTCTCCTCGTCGGTCAGCAGGCAGGTTTCGATGATTACCTTCAGGATATGATCCCCGCAGGCCGCCTTGATGGCTTTGATCTCATTCAGGACATAGTCCTTCTCCCCGGCGCGCAGCATGCCGATGTTGATCACCATGTCGATCTCGTCCGCGCCTTTCTCCAGCGCGTCCTTCGTCTCGAAGACCTTGGACTCCGTGGTCATGTTTCCGTTCGGGAAACCGATGACCGTGCAGATCTTCAGGCGGTCGCCGACATACTCTTTCGCGCTCTTTACATAGCAGGGGGGAATGCAGACGGAGGCGGTATGGTATTTCATGCCGTCGTCGCACAGGGCGCGGATCTCGTCCCAGGTCGCGGTCTGCAGAAGCAGCGTATGGTCACAGGCAGCCAGAATTTTCGCGGTATCCATGATTTCGTTTCCTCCTGTCAGCTGGTTGGTTTCGTTTCCTGCATTGTACCATACCGCCGTGCTGTTGACAATTGATTGGCAACCCCGGAGCAGGATCTTGACAAAGCCGGGGGTTTCCGGTAAATTATGGGCATAAGTTGTTCGTACATTTATGAAACCGAAGAACATGAACGGAGGGCTGACACCATGGAAAAAAGATGGCCGCTGGATGTTACCGTATCCTTTGATCCCTATTTCGGCGAACCGAACCGTGACGGAGACCAGGGCTGGGAAATCCTGCCGGACGGAAAGGTCCGCTTCCGCATTATCGCGAAGGACGCGAAGGAGGTCGTGATCGACCGGTTCGGAACCCTGTTCCCGCTTTCCCCCGCCAGGGACGGATACTGGGAAGGCACCTTCGACATGGGCACCGGCTTCCTCTATTTCTTCCTGAAGATCGACGGCGCGGACGTCCTCTGTCCCTACCTGCCGATCGGCTACGGCTGCTGCCGTCCGATGAACTTCGTGGACGTGCCGGTGGACGACATGGCCGGCTGGGACGACCTGGACGGCGTGGCTCACGGCGCGGTCACCCGCCACTATGTTCCCTCCACGGTTTCCGGCAAGCATGAAATCATCCTGGTCTGGACGCCCCCGGCCTATGACCCGGCGAAGAAGTATCCGGTGCTTTACCTGCAGCACGGCTACGGCGAGAACGAGACCGGCTGGGTCTACCAGGGCCATGTCGGCCGCATCGCGGACCGGCTGCTGGCGGAAGGCAAAATGAAGGAAATGATCATCGTCATGGGCAACGGCATGGCGGTTTCCGCCCCGAACAAGCCGCGGGAGCTCATGCTTTTCCCGAATATCCTGGTCAACGATATCATCCCCTATATCGAGGCGCGCTATCCCGTGCTGACGGACAAGTGGAACCGCGCGATGGCCGGCCTGAGCATGGGCAGCTACCATACCAGCATCACGACCCTGTCCCATCCGGAACTCTTCGGCTATGCCGGCCTGTTCAGCGGCTTCCTGCGGGCGCCCTGGGGCAACGGCGCGGAAGAGCCGCACCTGAAGATCATCGGGGACGCCGCCGCCTTCGGCGAGGCCTACCGGGTCTTCTACCGGGCCATGGGAACGGAGGACCAGTATTTCGACAGTTTCGCGAAGGACGACGAATACCTGGCGGACAAGAACCTGGACATCACCCGGGAAACCTTCCCCGGCGGGCATGACTGGACGGTGTGGCGCCGCTGCATCCGCTCTTTCCTGCCCCGGATTTTCCGGGACTGATTCCCGGCAGAATAATAAAGCAGCGCGGAGGCTGAAGCCTCCGCGCTGCCGCATTTTCCCGGGTTATTTCGTCGAGCGGTAGACGTCCAGGATATCGGACTTGTTCCGCAGGGCGTTGATGACGCGGTCCATCTCCTCCCGGGAGTGGACGTCCAGCGTCAGGCGCAGGGTGGAAATCTTGGTTTTGTCGCTGGCCTGGATGGAGGCCGCGCGGATCGACACGCCGTTCTCGCCGATGATCGTGGCGATCTCGCCGAGCATGTTGACCCGGTCGTAGGCGAGGATCGTGATCGTGGCGAAGAAGGTGCCCTCGCTGTCCATCGCCCATTCGACGGGGATCTTGCGCTCCTGCTCGCCGGTGGCGGCGTTGACGCATTCCGCTTTGTGGATCGTGACGCCGCGGCCGCGGGTGATATAGCCGACGATCTCGTCGCCGGGGACGGGGCTGCAGCACTTGGCGAAGCGGACCGGAATATCCAGGTCCTCGGCGCCGGTCATCACGATGCCGTGATGCGCGCGGCGCTGGGAAAGCCGCTGCTCCTCCGAGACCATGTCCTCCACCTTGGTGACTACCGGGGTGGCGGGCTCGCGCGCTTTCTGCTCCTCGATCAGGCGGGTGATGACGTAGACCGCGGCCATACCGCCGTAGCCGACGGCGCCGCAGATATCCTCCCATTCCTGGAAGCCGTATTTCTTCAGCAGCGGGTCATAAAGCTCCGGTTTTACCAGGTCGCTGATCTTCATGCCGCGGCGGATGGCTTCCTTTTCGAGCATGGACTTGCCCAGCTCGATGTTTTCCTCCTTCAGGGCTTTCTTCAGGAACTGGCGGATCTTGGCCTTGGCCTGGGGCGTCTTGACGATCCGGAGCCAGTCGGTGCCGGGGCCCTTGGACGAGGCGGAGGTAATGATCTCCACCCGGTCGCCGGTTTCCAGCGCCGTGTCCAGCGGCACCATGCGCCCGTTGATCCGCGCGCCGACGCACTGGTTGCCGACGGCGGAGTGGATCCGGTAGGCGAAGTCCAGCGGGGTCGCGCCCTTGGGCATGGAGATGACGTCGCCCTTGGGGGTGAAGAGGAACACTTCCTCCGAGAAGAGGTCGGTTTTCAGCGTGTCCAGGAACTCGCGGGAGTCCCGGGTCTCGGTCTGCCAGTCCAGCATCTGGCGCACCCAGAAGAGCTTATGGTCCAGGTTGTCCTCCCGGGACGCGCCTTCCTTGTAGCGCCAGTGGGCGGCGATGCCGTATTCCGCCACGCGGTGCATTTCCCAGGTGCGGATCTGCACCTCGAAGGGGAAGGGGATTTTCCGCCCGCCGACCACCGTCGTGTGCAGGGACTGGTACATGTTCGCCTTGGGCACGGAGATATAGTCCTTGAACCGGCCGGGCACCTGGTTCCACAGGGTGTGGACGATACCGAGCACGGTATAGCAGTCCGGGATGGTATCCACGATGACGCGGATGGCGATCAGGTCATAGATCTGGTCGAAGGATTTCTGCTGCAGCACCATCTTCCGGTAGATGGAATAGAAGTGCTTGGAGCGCCCGTCGATATCGAAATGGATTCCCAGCTGGTCCAGGCGCTCGGACAGCTCGTCGATCACCAGGCGGATATTTTCCTCGCGCTCGGCGCGCTTCATGCCCACCAGGTGGACGATCCGGTTATAGCCTTCCGGGTCGATGTATTTCAGGGACAGGTCCTCCAGCTCCTGCTTCAGGGCATAGACGCCCAGGCGGTGGGCCAGGGGGGCATAGATGTCCAGGGTTTCGCGGGCGATGGCGACCCGGCGGTCTTCCGGCTGGAAGCGCAGGGTGCGCATGTTGTGCAGGCGGTCCGCCAGTTTGATCAGCACGACGCGGATGTCCTTGCTCATGGCGAGGATCATCTTGCGCAGGGACTCGGCCTGGGCCTCCTCGCGGTTGGCAAAGTCCAGTTTGTTCAGTTTGGTGACGCCGTCCACGAGCTCGGCCACTTCGTCGCCGAATTCCGCGCGGATCGTGTCCAGGGTGATGCCCTCGCAGTCCTCCACGGTGTCGTGGAGCAGGCCGGCCGCGATGGTCGGCGGATCGATCATCAGGTCGGTCAGGATCGAGGCGACCAGGCACGGGTGGGAAAAGTAAGGCTCGCCGGATTTGCGGATCTGGCCGGCATGGGCCTTTTCGGCAAATTTCCAGGCTTTCTCGACCAGCTGGTAGCCGTTGCCGGGGTGGTATTTCTGGACGCGGTTGAGCATCTGGTCCAGGGGCATTGCTTCGTAGGAAGTGAAAGCCATGGCGGGAGCCTCCTTTCAATGTTACTATCCCCCAACCCCCTTTTTTCCAGTGGAAAAAGGGGAGTAAACAGGATTTGGGGCTTCGCCCCGGACCCCATTTCTGCCGGTGCAGCGGGCAATTCCTTAAGTCAGGGGGAATTGAAGTATATATAATTCGGCAGGGAGGTCGGAAACCCTTCTTTGGGAAGCGGAATTATACGTGGGGACGGAGGGCGGAGATCTGGGCCTCGACGGAGGTCCGGCCGCGGAATTCGTTCAGGATGGGGCGGTAGAGGATGTCCACGTCGCTCCAGCCGGTATCCGCGGCGGCGCCCATGGAAAAGCCGATGCCCTTGAGGAAGGTGTCCTCGTCCAGCAGGGTGACCTGCAGGTGGGACATGTCCTTTCCGACGCGGCGCATGGACTGGACCGAGACGCCGGAGAGCAGGAACACGGGCGGGGGATTGCCGCAGCCGGTGGGCTCCAGGTCGTCCAGCTTCTTCAGGACGGCGGGGGACCAGGTGCGGAAGGGAAGGGACAGGTCGTACTCCTGGCACGGCTCGAAGCAGCGGGGATCGCAGCTTTCGCGGATGACCTGCTCAAGCCGGGCGCGGAACGCCCCGACCCGCTCCCGCTTCAGGGAGAGCCCCGCGGCCTGCTCGTGGCCGCCGAAGCGCTCCAACAGGTCCGCGCATTTGCCCAGCATCTCAAAAATATGGACGCCGGGAATCGAACGGCAGGAACCGACGGCTTCGTCCCCCTGAAGGCTCAGGGCGACCGCGGGAAGGTGATACCGCTGGCACAGGCGGCCGGCGGTCAGGCCGATCAGCCCGGGGTCCCAGCCTTCCGCGGCGACCACCAGGCTGTGGGGGTTCGGAATGCCGGGGGTGTGGACCTGGACGAGCGCCGCGTCGGTCATCTGCTTTTCCAGTCCCTGGCGTCGGGCGTTCAGGCTGTTCAGCTTCCCGGCCAGCTCCGCGCCGCGGGCGGGATCCCGGGTCTGCAGGAGCTCCGCGGCGAGCGCGGCGTCCTCCAGCCTTCCGGCGGCGTTCAGCCGCGGCCCGATGCGGAAGGCGAGCTGGTCCGCTTTGACGGGCGGCTCCACCTCCGCGGCGCGCATCAGCGCTTTCAGGCCGGGGCGGTTCGTTTCCGCGATCCGGTTCAGGCCTTCCCGGACGATGACCCGGTTCTCATCCGACAGGGGTACGACGTCCGCGACGGTGGCGATGGCGGCCAGGTCGAGCTCTTCCAGGATGCCGGGCATGCCGCGCAGCGCCTGGCAGATCTTCAGGGCGACGCCCGCGCCGCAAAGGTGCTGGCAGGGATAACCGTCCAGCAGGGGACTGGTGACCGCGTCCGCTGCCGGAAGCTCCGGCGGCAGGGCGTGGTGGTCGGTGACGATAACCGCCATGCCGAGCTCCTTCGCCAGGGCGACCTCGGCGTGGTTGGAGATGCCGCAGTCCACGGTGATCAGCAGGCCGTACGTCCCGGCGGCGTCCCGGATGCCGGCCTCGTTCAGGCCGTAACCCTCGCTGTGGCGGGAGGGAAGGCGGTAATCCGCGTCCGCGCCGATCGCGCGCAGGGTTTCCACGAGGATCGAGGCGGCGCAGACGCCGTCGGCGTCGTAGTCGCCCCAGACGAGGATCTTCGTGCCGTCCGCCGCGGCCTTCCGCAGCATCGACACGATCTTCTCCATGTCATGCATGCGGAGGGGGTCGTGCAGGTCGTCCAGGGAGGGGGACAGGAACGCCCGCGCCTTTTCATCCGTGTCGATGCCGCGGAGGCGGAGCAGGGCGCTGAACCAGCCGGGCTGGCCGAAGAGCGGCGCCATGTCGGCGGCGCCGCGGGGTTCAAAGCGAAGCAGCGGGCATTCCTCCTTCCTTCAGGCACTTTTTGGGAAAATGGAAGGAGGGACTGCACAATACAGCCCCTCCCGGAAAGATACAGAATCAGGCCTTCTTCGCCTTCGTCCTGCGGGCGCGGCGCTTCTCCTCCAGGAACGCCCAGACATAACCGTTGATCATGTTCGCGCTGTACACGCCGGACAGGATACCGACGATGATCGGCAGGGCGAACTCGCGGATGGACGCGACACCGAGGATGCACAGGGCCACGATGGTGATCAGGGTGGTCAGCGTGGTGCAGATGGTGCGGCCCAGGCTCTCGCGGATGGAGATGTTGGTGACATCTTCCTTCTTCGCGGCGGGCATCTTCTTCGCGTTCTCACGGATCCGGTCGAAGATCACGATGGTGTTGTTGATGGAGTAGCCGACGATGGTCAGCGCCGCGGCGATGAACGAGGAGTTCATCTGGATGAAGGAGCGGAAGATGACCATGAAGGACAGCATGATCAGCACGTCATGCAGCAGGCCGAACACGGCGGAAAGGCCGGAGTTCAGGTCGAACCGGATGGCGATGTAGACCAGCATCAGGGCGGAGGCCAGCAGCACGGAGATGACCGCGTTCTTGACCAGCGTGGCGCCCGCCACGGGACCGACGTAGTTCACGTCGCCGACGGACTCGAGCTCCGGATACTTGTCTTTGATGCCTTCTTCAAACTCGGACTGCACCTTCTGGATGTCGTCCTTGGCGACGTCCTTGATGCGGACGTTGATTTCGTTTCCCTGGGATCCCTGCACCGCGATGGTGTAGGACTTGATGCCCATGCCGGCCAGCACGGTTTCCACGTCGGCCTTCTGGACGGTGGCCTTCAGGTCGTACTGCATGGAGAGGCCGCCTTCGAAGTCAATGCCCAGGTTGATGCCGCGGCCGAACAGGGTCAGCAGCAGGGCGATCAGGATGATCGAAGCGGAGATGATCAGGCAGACTTTGGAACGGTTCTTGATAACCATTACTGCTCCACCTCCTTTTCAGCAGCCACTTTCGTGAACAGGGCAACATTCTCGACGCCGAGGTTGACGACCCTGGTCATCAGGAACCGGGTGACCAGGATGGCGGTGAACATGGAAACCACCACGCCCAGCAGCAGGGTGCGGGCGAAGCCCTGGATGGAACCGGTGCCGAAGATCAGCAGCACGATGGCGGCGATCAGGGTGGTCACGTTGGCGTCCAGGATCGCGGACATGGCGTTCTTGAAACCGGCGCGGACAGCGGCCTTGACGGGCCGGCCCTTGCGGACTTCCTCATTGAAGCGCTCGAAGATAATGACGTTCGCGTCGACCGCCATACCGATGCCGAGCACCACGCCGGCCAGGCCGGGCAGGGTCAGCTGGATGTGGAACAGCGCGATCAAAAGGAACAGCAGGATGATATAGATGCTCAGGGCCCAGGAGGCCAGCAGGCCGTTGAGCCGGTAGCGGAAGATCATCAGCAGCATGATCAGCAGGATGCCGATCATGGCGGCGGTCACGGACGTGGACAGCGCATCCTGGCCCAGGGTGGCGGACACCTTGTCCACCTTCTGCTGGGTCAGCTCCAGCGGCAGGGCGCCGGACTGGATCTTCGCGGCGATCGTGGTCGCGCGCTCCTGGGAGCCGAGGCCGTTGATTACGCCGTTGCCGTCGGAAATGGTCACCTGGACGGTGGGCTCGATCAGCTTTTCACCGTCGAGGTAGATGGCGATGGTCTTGCCGATGGAGGCGGCGGTCATATCCCGGAAGATCTTCGCGCCTTCGTCCGTCAGCTGGAAGGCGATCTGGTGGTCGCCCTCGGAATAGTAATACACGGCGCGCTTGACCATATCACCGGTCATGAACACTTCACCGTCGGGGCTGTGGAACTCCAGCTTGGCGGCGGCGCCGATCAGGTCGAGCACGGTGTCGTCCTGCACGTCGGGGATCTCCACGCGGATGCCGTCCGTCCCGATGCGCTGGACATTGGCTTCGGTGTAGCCCTTGTCGCTCAGGCGTTCGAGGATGATGGACATGGTGCCTTCCACCAGCTCGTCAAAACTGGCTTCAGATCCTTCGGGAGCCTTTCCGGAATATTCAACATACATACCGCCCCGCAGGTCCAGGCCAAGGGACAGGGACTCGGGCCAGTTGTCAGGGTTCGATGTCGGCAGCCAGGAGAGCACCTTGTACAGCCCTCTTGGCGGAATGCTCAGCCCGGTCACCCCGATCACGCCCAGCACGATCGTGAGAACGAGCACGATGCACAGCGCAACGACAGCACCCGTTTTACTGCCGGTACGCTTCTTGGTGGATTTCATGTCGATCGTATCCTCCTTCGAAACACAGATAAAGGTATTATATTCGTCCGGCCGTTGTTCGTCAATACTTTCGTCATGTGGAAGAGAATGGAAAAACCGCCCGGAGAAAGGTTCTCCGCGCGGCGGGAAAACGGGGTGCGGCGGTCAGTTCAGGTACATGCCCGGGAAGAGCATGTTGATTCCCAGCACCGTGCCGCCGAAATCGTTCATCAGGCGCTGCTGGGGCTGGCTGCGGCTCATGATCCGGGTGGTGATCCGGGTGACGCCTTCCGCGGCCATGATCGCCATCAGGCGGTGCAGCAGGGCCTTGCCCATGCCCTGGCCGCGGCTGCCGGGCTCGATATAGATCGCGGCCAGCTCGCAGTCCGCCCCCTGGCCGGCCATGATCGCCTCGCCAATCAGGACCGCGTTCCGGTACAGGCCCAGGGTCATGAAATGCGGCATCCGCATCAGCGCGTTCAGGTAGTTCAGGTCGACGAAGGTGATCTCGTTCATCTGCAGCCGGTAGATCAGGCTGTTCTGCTCGTCCCAGGTGTGCAGCGGGGTCGGCGCGACGGTGCAGCTCATCGGGATCCGCCCGTCGCCGAAGGGGATCTGCAGGGCCATGACGCAGTCCGTCTCGTCGCAGTCAAAGCCGTTGTGCAGGTAGAAGTCCTTCAGCTGGACGTCGTCGGGGGAGATGCTGGTGTAGAGCCGGCAGCGCATGGTGGGGTTCACGTTCTGCAGCACCCGCGCGCGGGCCACGAGGGCGCCGAAGAGCAGGTAGCGGGAAGCCGGGTCGCCCGCGATGGAGAAATACAGGTTGACCGGGCAGTCCGGATACAGGCCGGGCTGCAGCTGGTAGAGGATGAACCCGTAGCCGGTCTGGGCGCCCAGGTCGTCCACGGCGTAGAATACGTCTTCGGGATTCAGGCCGTTGACCGGCTGCTGGGGATGAACGATGGTCATTATACGTAATCCTTTCCGCTTACAGAAGGCAAAAAGCTGATGAGATCCTTCACTGCGCTTCGTTTCACCGCGCTCCGTTCAGGATGACACCGGAAGGGGTGTCCGTTCCGTGCCATTCCGGCCATGGCCGGACGTTTTACCGCGGAACAGACTTGCAGAAGCATGCCGGCAGGTTTGTTGCCGACGATGGTCATTATAACGGGAAAGGGAGCCGATGTCAAAAAACTTGCCATGGGGAATAAATCCCGGTATAATAGGAATGTTTCCGGAATATGGAAACGAACGGATGAACGGGAATCCATCAAGGGAGGCACAACCATGGCGCAAAATCCTGTATTTACGATTACGATGAAGGACGGGCGGGTCATGAAAGGGGAACTGTATCCCGAAACCGCGCCGCAGTCCGTCGGCAATTTTGTGGCGCTGGCCAACAGCGGGTTCTATGACGGCCTGATTTTCCATCGGGTGATCCCGGGCTTCATGATCCAGGGCGGGGACCCCAAGGGCATGGGCTTCGGCGGTCCGGGGTACTGCATCCACGGCGAGTTCGCGGCCAACGGGTTCAACAACCCGGTGAAGCACACCTACGGCGTGCTGAGCATGGCGCGCAGCATGATGCCGGATTCCGCCGGCAGCCAGTTCTTCATCATGACCAGCGACAGCCCGCACCTGGACGGGCAGTACGCCGCCTTCGGCAAGGTGCTGGAAGGGATGGACGTGGCAGAGGACATCGTGAAGACCCCGCGGGACGCTTCGGACAAGCCGCTGGAGCCCCAGGTCATGGAGTCGATCCGGGTGGATACCTTCGGCCAGGTTTATCCTTTTGAACAGATCTGACGGATCATACACAGCGCGGAAGGGGACGGCTCCTTCCGCTTTTTTATCACCAGGGGCGAAACAAAAGGAGGATCAGGATGGAAAAGCAGAAAATCACGGTGACCGTGGCGGGGAAAAACTATACCCTGGTTTCCGCGGATCCGCCGGAGTATGTGCGCCGGGTCGCGTCCTACGTGGACCGGAAGCTGAATGAGACCGCGGCGGTGACGAACCTGCCCTCCGGCCAGGCGGCGGTGCTGACATGCTTCAACCTGGCGGAGGAGCTGATCAAGGCGCAGGACGAGAACGCCGTGCTCCGCCTGCAGATGCAGAAAGCCAGGGAAAAATAAAACCATGATGGAGCTGCTTTCCCCGGCGGGAAACCGGGCGGCGCTGGAGCGGGCGGAAGCCGCGGGCGCCGACGCGGTTTACCTGGGTTATTCCGCCTTCAGCGCCCGGGCGGGCGCGGGCAACTTCGACCGGCAGGAGCTGGCGGAGGCGATCCGCTATGCCCATCTGCGCCATATGCGGGTGCACGTGACGCTGAATACGCTGATCAAGGACCGGGAACTCGGCGAGGCGGCGGAGATCCTGCGGATGCTGCGGGAGATGAAGGCGGACGCCGTGCTGGTGCAGGACCTGGGCGTCCTGCGGATCGCGCGGAAGCTGTGCCCGGGGCTGGCGATCCACGCCAGCACGCAGATGGCGATCCACAACCGCGCGGGCGTGCGCTGGTGCGCGCGCCGGGGCATGCGCCGGGTCGTGCTGGCCCGGGAATGCCCGCTGGACGAGATCCGGGACTGCGCGGCGGAAGGCATCGAGATCGAGGTGTTCGGCCACGGCGCCCAGTGCGTCGCGGTCAGCGGCCTGTGCCTGATGTCCTCCATGGCGGGGGAGCGGAGCGGCAACCGCGGGCGGTGCGCCCAGCCCTGCCGCACGGAATATGTGTACCGCGGCCGGAGGGGCGCGTGGCTCAGCCCCCGGGACGTATGCCTGCGGGACGACCTGCCGGCGCTGGAAAACGCCGGGGCCTGTTCCCTGAAGATCGAGGGGCGCCTGAAGCGGCCGGAGTACGCGGCCGTGGTCACCGCGGCCTACCGCCGGGGCATCGATACCCTGGAGGCCGGAAGCTTCCGGAAGGCGGACCGCGGGGAGAAGGACGGCCTCCTGCAGATCTTCAACCGCGGCGGCTTCATGCGCGGATACGCTTTCGGCTGTGAGGACGCCGGGGTCATCGACCCGGAGAACGTGCGCCACAGCGGCGTGGAGATCGGCCGCCTGGAGAAGGCGGACCGCCGCTTCGCGGCTCTGCGCCTGACGCGGGACCTGCACGACGGGGACCAGCTGGAGATCCGCCGCGGCGAATGGTACGCGGATATGATCTATGCCGGGAAGGACGTCCCGGCGGGCGGAGAGGCCACGCTGCGTCTGCGGGAGGATTTACACGCGAAGGCCGGGGACACCGTCGTCCGGCTGACCGACGCCTGCCAGATGAAGGAAGCGGCGGAAATGCCCGGCCGGAAGGTGCCGGCGGACCTTTTCCTGCGGGCGATGCCCGGGGAGAAGCTGGCGCTGACCGTGAGCGACGGGGAAAACCGGGTCACCCTGGAAGGGGAGACCGTCGCGGCGGCCCGCACGCGGGCCGCGGAAAAGGAAGAACTGATCCGGAACCTCTGCCGGACCGGGGACACGGTCTTCGTTCCCCGGCGGGCGGAGGCCGAAACGGCCGGCGCCTTCGTGCCGGTATCGGAGCTGAACCGGCTCCGCCGGGAGGCGCTGGACGCCCTGGCGGCGCACCGGGAGGAAGCCTTCGCCCCGGACACCGGGGAGGAAGGGGAAATGCCGGAGGCGAACCTGCCGGCGGGGAACCTGCCGCCGATGGCGGTCGTCCGCACGGAGGAACAGGCGGAGGCTGCCCGGGCACGGGGGCTGCGCGTGATCCGCTATCCGGAGGATTACCGGCGGGAGGCGCTGGAAAAGCTGCTGGAGGGTATGCCGGAAGGCGAATGGCTCCGGCTGCCGGACGTCTGCGGCGGGGATACGCTCCGGATGATCCGGGAAATGACGGAGAAATACCGGGGCAAGCTCGGCGGCGTCGTGCTCGGTACCGTCGGCCAGCTTGGGGAGGACTGGCCCGTGCCCTTCGCGGCGGGCAGCGGGATTCCGGTCATGAACCGCCAGGCGGCGGCACTGCTGTTGGAGGCGGGGTGCGAATTCGTGACCGCGTCGCCGGAGCTGACCGGGAAGGAACTAAGGGAACTGACCGCCGGGGACCCGCCCGTGGCGGTGAACGTATACGGGCGGACGCAGCTGATGCTGCTGCATCACTGCCCGGCGCGGACGGCACTGGGGCTCCGGGCGGGACGGTGGGACTGCCGCCTGTGCGACCGGGATGACCCGGACGCCCTGAAGGGGAGCGCGCTGGAGGACCGGATGGGCCACCGCTTTCCCCTGCTGCGGACGCGGCTGCCGGAGGGCTGCCGCGTGCGGCTGATGAACGACCGGCCGACGGAATGGACCGACCGGCCCGGGATCCGCTTCCCGGCGGCGGAACTGACCGACGAGGGGCCGGAGGAGGCCGCGGAGGCGCTTTCCGCGATGGCGGAGAAGCGCGGGACCCAAATGAAAACGACATCCGGACACTGGATGAGAGAGGTAGAATAATCCCCATGATGACCGAACGAACCCTGCGGGTGCTGGAGTTTACCAAGATCCGCGAAATCCTGGCGGAGAGCGCGCTGACGGAGGCCGGCGCGGCGAAGTGCCGCGCGCTGGTGCCCTTCTGTGACCTGCCGGAGGTAAACGCCGCCCAGGCGGAAACCGAGGAGGCCGCGGTGATCCTGCAGTACACCGGCGGCAACCCGATGATCGGTTTTCCGGATATCCGGCCTGCGCTGACGATCTGCGAAAAGGGCGGAAGCCTGTCCGCCGGCATGCTGCTGAGCGTGGCGGAGCTGCTGCGCGCCGCCCGGGCGGCCCGGGACGCGCTGGTGACCGACCGGGAGAATACCCCGATCCTGCGGGGCAAGGCCGAGGGCCTGTTCATCATGCGGAACCTGGAGAAGGATATTACCGACGCGATCCTGTCCGAGGACGAGATCGCCGACCGCGCGTCCTCCGAGCTGATGAACATCCGCCGCCACCTGCGCGGCGCGCAGGACCGGATCAAGGACAAGCTGAACCAGATGATCCGCTCCGCGGCGTACCAGAAGTACCTGCAGGACCCGATCATCACGATGCGCGGCGACCGGTATGTGCTGCCGGTCAAGGCGGAGTACCGTTCCAGCGTGCCCGGCCTGGTGCACGACCAGTCCTCCTCCGGCGCCACGGTGTTCATTGAGCCGATGGCCGCGGTCGAGATGGGGAACGAACTGAAACAGTGGGAACTGAAGGAACAGCAGGAGATCGCGCGGATCCTGGCGGCGCTGTCCGCCGAGGTCGCGCCCTACGCCCGGTCGATGGCGGAAACCGTGGAGCTGCTGTCCGAACTGGACTTCATCTTCGCCAAGGGCACGCTCAGCCGGCGCTGGGTCTGCCTGTCCCCGAAGATGAACCAGGACGGATACCTGCACATCATCCGCGGCCGTCATCCGCTGATCGACCCGGAACAGGTGGTTCCGGAGACCATTTGGTTGGGCGAACCTCCGAGGGCCGCCAGTGGCGGAAAATCCGTCGGAGGTGAGGTCAACCGAAGCAAGCGAGCCCCACAGGGCGGGGGCGGGGCGAGTGAGGAGGCGGACGAGCCTCCGAGGGCCGGGCGGGGCGGAAAAGCGGTCGGCGGTGCGGGCAACGGAGGCAAGCGAGGTCCGCAGTGCGGAGTCGAGCCGAGTGTGGTTGGGGACGAACCTCCGAGGGCCGCCAGGGGCGGAAAATCCGTCGGAGGTGAGGGCAGCCGGAGCGAGCGCGCTCCACAGGGCGGGGTCGCAGCGACTGAGGTTGCGGACGAACCTCCGAGGGCCGCCAGTGGCGGAAATTCCGTCGGAGGTGAGGTCAACCGAAGCAAGCGAGCTCCGCAGTGCGGAGTCGCGCCGACTGAGGTTGCGGGAGAAGGATTTACTACGCTGGTTATCACCGGCCCGAACACCGGCGGCAAGACCGTGACGCTGAAAACCGTCGGCCTGTTTACCCTGATGGCCCAGGCCGGGCTGCAGGTGCCGGCGGACCCGGGCACCGAGCTGGCGGTGTTTGAGCAGGTGTTCGCGGATATCGGGGACGAGCAGAGCATCGAGCAGAGTCTGTCCACCTTCTCCGGCCACATGACGAACATCGTGCAGATCATGCGCGAGGTGACGCCCCGGGACCTGGTGCTCTTCGACGAGCTGGGCGCCGGCACGGACCCGACGGAGGGCGCGGCGCTGGCCCAGAGCATTCTGACGCGGCTCCTGCACATCGGGGTGCGCACGCTGGCGACCACGCACTACAGCGAGCTGAAGGTCTTCGCCCTGACCACGAAGGGCGTGGAGAACGCCTCCGTGGAGTTCGACGTCGAGACCCTGCGGCCGACCTACCGGCTGTCGATCGGCGTGCCGGGCAAGAGCAACGCCTTTGAGATCAGCCGGCGGCTTGGCCTGCCGGAGAACCTGATCGACGCGGCGAAGAAGCTGCTTTCCAGCGATACCGTGCGCTTTGAGGACGTGATCGCGAACGCCGAGTACCACCGCCAGGTGGCGGAGCGGGAGCGCCAGATCGCCCAGGAGGCGGGGAAGGAAACCGTCCGCCTGCGGGACGAGGCGGAGCGCCTGCGCCGGGAAATGGAGGAAAAGCGCGAGCAGACCCTGCGCAAGAGCCGGGAGGAAGCCAAGCGCATCCTGGAGCAGGCCCGCCGGGAGAGCGAGGCCGTGATCTCCGAGCTGAAGCGGATGAAGAAGAACGCCGCCGCGTCCGGAGACGCGTCGGTGAACGACCTGCGCCGGCGGCTGGACCACGGGATCGACGACCTGTCCGAGGGCCTGAAGCAGGAGACGGAGGAATCCTCCGAGGCGCCGAAGACCGTCAAGCCCGGGGATCGGGTGCGGATCCTGACGCTCGGCGCGGAGGGCACGGTGCTCGCCCCGCCGGACGACAGGGGGGAGGTTTCCCTGCAGGCCGGCGCGATGAAGTTCAAGGCGCCGCTGAGCCAGCTGCGCATGACGCAGGAGGCGCCGGCGAAGGAGAAGACCACCGTCAAGGCAAAGACCGGCGCGCTGACGCGGACCGTATCCTCGGAATGCGACGTGCGCGGCATGTCGCTGGAGGAGGCGCTGGGCGCCGTGAGCCTGTACCTGGACGACGCGGTGCTGGCCGGGCTGAACGAGGTGTATATCATCCACGGCAAGGGCACCGGCATCCTGCGGTCCGGCATCCAGCAGGACCTGCGGAAAAACCGCCATGTAAAGAGCTTCCGCCGCGGTATGTACGGCGAGGGCGAGGACGGCGTCACGGTCGTCACTTTGAGATGATAACGAAGACTCAGACGGAGGAATAGCCATGAAGGACAGGCCGAATATCCTGGTGGTGGACGACGATCCGAACATCAGCCGGCTGGAACAGCTGTACCTGGAAAAGGAGAACTATGAGGTGCGTACCGCGGACAGCGGCGACGCCGCGCTGGCGGAATTCCGCCGCCTGCCGCCGGACCTGATCCTGCTGGACGTGATGCTGCCCGGCATGGACGGCTACCAGGTGCTGAAGAACGTGCGCAAGGCCGGGAACATTCCGGTGATCATGGTCACCGCCCGGGGCGAGACCTTCGACAAGGTACTGTGCCTGGAGCTGGGCGCGGACGACTATATCACCAAGCCCTTCGACGGCAAGGAGATGGTCGCCCGGGTGAAGGCGGTGCTCCGCCGGGTCCAGGGCGGCGAGGAGGAAAAGCAGGGCGACATCTCCTTCCCGGGGCTGACGGTCAGCATCGCGGAATACGACGTGCACTATGAGGGCCGGCGGATCGACATGCCGCCGAAGGAGCTGGAGGTGCTGTTCTTCCTGGCCTCCCATCCCAACCAGGTGTTCACCCGGGAGCAGCTGCTCAGCCAGGTATGGGGCTTCGATTTCTTCGGCGACAGCCGCACCGTGGACGTGCATATCAAGCGCGTGCGGGAGAAGCTGCCGGACAGCGAGAAGTACGGATGGGGCATCAGCACCGTCCGCGGCGTGGGATACAAGTTTTCAGCGTAACGGGAGGAGCAGGGTATGTTTGCGCGGATCATGGCGGTGGTCATGGCGGCCATCCTGATCACCACGCTGGGCCTTTCCGCGGTCTGGTGGTTTTCCATGCGCAACCAGCAGATTGACGCGCGCCTGGACTACCTGATTTCCGAGGCGCAGGACATCGCCTACCTGGCGGGCAACGTGAACGGAACGGAGATCGGCACCTTCTGGGGGTCGACGACCCGGAGCATCCTGGGCCGGAAGGCGGAAAAGGTGAACCGGGAGTTCGGAGCGTACATCGCCGTGGTGGACCGGGCCGGCAACGTGATGGACAACATGCGGACCGCGTACAGCGAGGATCCGGAATTCGTCAGCTCCATCTCCGGCGAGGATATTTCCGCGGCGCTGGAGCGGATCCTCAGCGGCGAAACCATCCGTATCCGGCTGGACGAGGGCAGCGCGCCGACCTTTACCGTCGGCGTGCCCTTCATGGAGGACAGGACAGTGATCGGCGCCGTGTTCATCCAGACGAAGGCCCAGCGGATCGAGTCCGGCCTGTCGGAGATGGCGGGGCGGATCGCCCTGATCACCGGCGGGATTATGCTCCTGTCCGGCGCGGCGCTGTTCCTGTTTATCCGCTCGGCCATGAAGCCGCTGAACAAGCTGACGGAGGCCGCCGGCGCCATCGCCGAGGGGGATTTCTCCCCGCGGCTGGACGAGAAGCGCGGCGACCGGAAGATGCGCCAGGTGAACGAGGCGTTCAACACCATGACCCGGAAGCTGGAGAACCTGGAGGAAAGCCGGCGGGAGTTCGTGTCGAACGTCAGCCACGAGCTGCACACGCCGATCACCAGCATCCGCGGCTTCGCGGAAGGCATGGCGGACGGCGTGATTCCGCCGGAGGAGCATCCGAAATACCTGCGGCTGGTCGCGGATGAATCCACCCGCCTGTCCGGGCTGGTGGACGACCTGCTGGCCCTGTCCCGGCTGGAGCGGGACGACGTGAAGCCGGACTACAGCGTGTTCGACATCAACGAGATGCTGCGCCGGGCGATCATCCGCCGGATGGAGGACCTGGACCGGAAGAACATCGACGTTTCCTGCGATCCGGAGGTGGACCCCTGCCCGGTGCGCGCGGACAGCGACCGGATTGAGCAGGTGGTGATCAACCTGCTGGACAACGCGATCAAGTTTACGCCGGAGGGCGGGAAGATTACCCTGTCCTCCCGGGTGCGGAACGGGAAAGCGGAGGTCACAGTCCGGGACAACGGCGCGGGCATCGCACCGGAGGACCGGGAAAAGGTGTTCGACCGCTTCTTTACCGCCGACCGGGCGCATACGTCCGGAAAGGGCACCGGCCTGGGGCTGAGCATCTGCCAGCGGATTATGGAGATGCACGGCCAGACGATCCGCCTGCTGGACACCGACGAAGGCGCCGCGTTCCGCTTTACCCTGGAAGCGGCGGAGACGCCGGAGGCGGCGCCGGAAAACAGGACG
Organism: Clostridiales bacterium; assembly: GCA_024695415.1. GTDB lineage: Bacteria > Bacillota > Clostridia > Christensenellales > Aristaeellaceae > Aristaeella. The sequence continues at coordinate 23,511 of JAILIE010000058.1, forward strand.
GAAAACGAAGCGGAAGAAGCGTCCGGGGAAGAGTCCGGGAACGCTTGACGGAACCGCGGGTTTTATGCATAATCAATCGGAACATTTCGCGAAAGGAGGGAGACCCGTGCCGGACCGGCATATATTCCTGATCGGGATGCAGGGCTGCGGAAAGAGCAGCCTCGGGAAGCGGGTCGCCCGGGAAACCGGCCTGCCCTTCGCGGATACGGACGCCATCGTCGCGGCCAGCGGCGGCGGCACGGTGAACGATTTCTTCGCCCGCTACGGGGAGGACGTCTTCCGCCGGGCGGAAACCGGCGCCCTGGTGGAGCTGACAAGGGCGCGCCCGATGATCATTTCCACCGGCGGCGGATCGATCATGAACCCGGAGAACCGGCATATCATGCGGTCCTGGGGGTCCATCGTGCTGATCGACCGGCCGCTGGAGGAGATCCTGTCGGACATCAAGCTGGACCGGCGGCCCGACCTGCGGGACGGCGGCCTGGCGGAGGTCGAGCGCGTGTACCGGGATCGGATCGAGGTATACCGGAACCTGGCGGATATCATCGTCCGCAACGACCGGGGATACCACATGGCGGTCTATACCCTGACCCGGCTGGTCCGGGAACGGTTCTGACGGGGATGGAGATTTCCCCGCGCGGGCCTTTCAGGCCCCTGGCCGAAATGACACCCGTAGAAGCAGCCCCTTCCCATGTCATCCTGAACAAAGGCCGAAGGCCGGAGTGAAGGATCTTATATGCAGTAAAGTTTTGTATCAGGAGTGCAAACGAAAATGGACTATCAGTTTAGCCTGGTGGGCAAGATCGGGTCCATGGCGCTGATCCGCCAGGAGGACCGCGATATCGACTACAATATTTTTTCCCGCCTCGGCGCGGAGCTGAAGCCCGGCATGATCTGGGTGACCAGCGGCGCCACGGAGATCGGCCGCCTGGACTATATCAAGCGGACGGGCTGCGAGCTGTCCGGCGATCCGGAACAGGACAAGGCGGACTATGCCGCCCAGGGCCAGGCCATCCTGATGCAGAACTACCGGCAGTTTGTGCCGCCGGAATACGGTATCCGCCAGATCCTGGTGGAGCATACCCATTTCAACGATCCGGAGAAGAGCGAGCATATCCGCCAGCTGCTGATCCGTTCCGCCCGCCAGAAGACGATCCCGATCGTGAATTACAACGACCCGGTGTCCGACGAGGAAAACCGGAAGATGGAACTGGCGGCCCGGCGCAAGCAGGGCGGCGAGGTGCACGAGTGCGTGGACAACGACGAAATCGCTGCGGTGATCGCCGGACTCGTGAAGGCGAAGACCCTGGTTCTGATGACCTCAACCGAGGGCATCTACCGGGAGAGCGGAAACCCGGACACCCTGGTGCGGGAAGTCACCGGGAAGACCTACGAGGAAGTCGAAAAGAAGGTGCGCGAGCTGCAGGAGGGCTGTGTCGGCGCCAGCCGCGCCGGGGCCAACGGCGCCCGGGCGAAGCTGGAGTACGCGCTGGGCTGCGTCCGCGGCGGCACCACGGTGATCATCGGCCATGCCCGCCACCGGCTGTCGGACCTGACGGAAGGCCGGGTGGCCTGCACCCGGATCGGGGTCGGCCTATGAGCCCGGAACTGCTTTCCGCCGTCCGGTTCTTTACCCGCGAAACCCGGATCCTGTCCGGGCTGGCCGTGGCATGCGGCGCGGGCGGACGCACGGAATACGCGATGGACGGGGAGGGCATCCGGGAAGGAAGCGTCTTCGACCTGGCCAGCGTCACGAAGCTGTTCACGGGCCTGTGTGCCATGAAACTGAAGGAAGAAGGCCTGCTGGATTTCAGCAGGCCCGTTTTGTCATACGACCCGCGCTTTACGCGCCTGGGCGGGATTACCGTCGGGGATCTGATGTCCTTCGCGGTCACCGTGAAGACGCCGGAGCGGCTGGACGCCTGCCCCGGGCGGGAGGCGGCCCTCGCGGCGCTGTTTGCGTCCGAGCCGGGGGAGCGGCCGGAGCGCCGGGTGTACTCGGACATTCCCGCGATGATCCTGAAATACGTGATCGAGGCCGCGGCGGGCATGCCGTTCTATGATTTCATCCGGGAAACCGTGCTGAATCCCGCCGGCATGGGGGAGACCTGGGCAAAGGTGCCGCCGGAGCGGAGGGCGGACTGCCAGGACTACAGCGGGGAGCACCGGATCGAGAAGGAAAAGCGCATCGTCCGCGCGGACGCGCGCCGCGGCGTTCCCCATGACCCGAAGGCCGCCGTGATCCAGGGGGATACGGGCGACCTGTGCGGCCACGCCGGGCTTTTTTCCACCCTCGCGGATATGGAACGCTTCTGCCGGGCGGTGCTCGATGGAAAAATCGTTTCCCCGGAATCCCTGCGGGAGATGGCGGTGAACCGCACCGGCCGGGCCCTGCCGGACGGGACGCATACCCAGTACCTGGGCTATCAGTGCTACGTCCGGCACCCGGAGCAGTATTATTCCGAAATTCCGGTGTATATGGGCGCCCGGGCCTTCGGGATCGGCGGGTTTACCGGGAACCATGTGTCCATGGATCCCGTACGGAACGTGTTCACCGTTTTCCTGGGCAACCGGGTGAAGAACCGCCTGACCGTGCTGCTTCCGGAGGAGGGGAAGACCTTCGCGGATTACGGACTGGAGGCGGACGGCCGCGGGGAGTTCCGCTGGGCGGACGGGGAGGTTGTTCCGTCCTCGGTGAAATATGTGCATCAAAAAGACGCCCATCTCCACAGTGTGGTGATGAGCGTGTTGGGATTGAAGGAGATTCCCTTCGGGGATATTTAGTCCGCGCGGACCAGGGAGGAATGGATCCAGCCCCAGACGCCGTCGATCCAGACGCGGTACCATTCGCCGCTGACCTGGTAGTAGGGATACTGGTCCCCGGGATGCGCGCGGGCGACCATGGCGCTTTCCACGGAGGTGCTCCTCCGGACGATGCAGTTTTCCTCATACACGACGGTCACGACGCCGGAGGGCTCGGTCCCTTCCGGGGAACGGCCGGGAATGCCCAGGTCCTTGTAGCTGCGGTACTCGACCCCGTCCGCGATGAAGGCGGAGGTATCCCGGTCGATAAAGCCGCGGGCGGTCTGGCCGTCCACCGTGCATTCGATATACCACCAGTTGCCGGTGTAGGTGTATTTGCCCAGGATCAGGAAATCCTCCCCCGCGTCCAGCCGGGCGAAGAACGCCGCGCTGGTTTCGGTGCCGCGCGGGTTGTCGGTCACCCAGATTTCCTCGGCGGCCCGGACCGGAACAGGATCGAAATCCAGTTTCGGCATCTCCGCCCTGTATCCACGGATGTATTTCCGGGGAATGTAGCCCACCCGGGTGCTGCCGCTGTTGGTCCTGTAGCGCACCAGGAGCCAGCCGGACGCGTCATAACCGGAAACATCCATCGCGTCGTTGGTATCGACGCTGGCTTTTCCGTCGGCCAGGCGGTACGCGTCCTCCGACGGGGCGGTATAGACCGGGCATTTCCCGTAACCGATGCCTTCTTTCTTATCATCGAACTTGAAATCAAAGGCGTTCAAAAGACGATCCACGATATCGGAAGAGTTGGCCGGCAGGGTGCCGGAAACCGCGGTTCCCGCCAGGGCGGCAGCCGGGACCAGCAGCACCAGGACCAGCACGAGAGACAGAATCCTGCGCATGATTTCCCTC
>JAILIE010000110.1 GCA_024695415.1 Clostridiales bacterium
CCCAGAATCCGGACGCCCTTGATCTGCATAATTTTACCATCCGCGCACAGGCAGCCTTCCGGCGGCTTCTGGGCATACCGGTCGTCATGGTTTCCATGGACGTAAATGACCGGCGCGTTAGTGAAGCAGGTCAGGTAAGACAGGTACGAGGCCGGCAGATCCCCGGCGGAAAGGATCAGGTCCACTCCGCTGAGGGCTTCCCGGCACCGTTCGCCCCAGAGCCTTTCGGAAGGCTCGTCCGAGATCGCAAGGATTCGCATGCTTCCGCTCACTTTCTGTTCCAGCTGTAGGCAGAGAGCTGCGGTTTCAGCTCGCCGCCGATTCCCTGGAGCCGGACGAGGGGCCGGGCTGTGGGAATCAGTTCGTTTTCCGTGGGCAGGGTACCGATGATATTGTCGACCAGGTAATCCATACAGAGGATTTCCGCCGGGGTCAGCCGCTGGTCCGCTCCGCAGCGGAGCGCGCCGGACTGATCCCGGATTTCGCCCTCAAACGGGGAGAAGGTGCCTTCCTTCAGCTCATGGCGGAAGTGGTGGATAATCCGGGCGGCATAGGGATCAAAGCGCGCGGAGAAGGCGACGTCGATGATCCGGGAACCGAGGCCCCACCAGTAGTTGGTGACGGCGGATTTGCCGCCGGCAGCGCCGAAGGTGCCGTCCTGGATCATTTCAATCATCATCCTGTAGAAGAGGCCCCAGCGGGGAACGATGGTCGCCATGCTGGAAATCTCTTTCCCGTCCCGCAGGTACAGGCCGTAGTCCCGGGCGGTATGGTTCGGGGCGGTGATATCCCGGTTGCAGATGACCCGGATTTCCGGATCCTCGAAGGGGTTTTCCGCGTCAAACCATGAGGCGGAGAACCAGTTCAGGTAAATCCGCGCCTTCGGGTTGACCATGCGCGCGCCGAGGGCAAAGGCGTTGGCGGCCGCCGGCGTGCCGTAGATCGGGAAATCGGCGATATAGCCGATCTTTCCGTTTTCCGAAAGGATGCCCGCGGCCAGGCCCATCAGGAACTTGGCTTCGTAGAAACGGATATAGTAGGTGCGGATGTTTGAGTAATTGGAGAGCAGGGAACAGCACAGGAACCGGACGTCCGGGTGCTCCAGCGCCGGCTGGATCGCGCTGTTGAGCATGACGGGAGAGGTGGCAAAGATCGCGGTGTAGCCTTCGTCGATCAGTTTCCGGACCTCCTCCGCGAAATCCGCGCGGGAGGGAATGATCCGGGCGGTGGTTTCCACCCGGTCGCCGAGCTTTTCCTCCGCTTCCAGCCGGCCGAGGTTGTGCCAGTAATTCCAGGCGGAATCCTCAATCGGACGGTTGAACAGGAACGCGGCGCGGATTTTCGAGGGACGGAACAGGGAAGTGATGATCGGCAGGGCCGGGGAGGGCTTGCTGCTCTCGGTCACCAGGTTCACGCGCCCGTCCAGCACCGTGAATTCCGGCGCCATCAGGCGGACGCGCTCCTTCGTTTTGTCCAGGTCCTCGTCCCGGACTTCCATGTAGCCGAAGGCGATCAGGTAGGCGAGGAAGGCGTCCCCGGCCTGCATGACATGCCGGTCCTTCGTCAGGGGACGGTAGGCTTCACAGAAATAGTGGAACAGCTTCCGGAGGGAAAGAATCTCGTCCTCCGTCCACTTCTCTCCGGCGCGGACACCGGGCAGGGAGACCAGCTTCTTCACGGAACCGGGGCGGGTGAACAGGATACTGTACAGCCCGGTTTCCTTCGTAAAGGCGGCGTACTCGTAATAGGCGATGATCTCCGGGTCATCGGTCTTCTCCGGCCAGACGCGGGTGACATCCGCCTCAATATCCCCGGCGTCCATGGCCTTCATGACGGAGACCCGCTTATTGCCTTCCATAATATAGTAATAGCCCATGTACTCCAGCGCGGTGACAGGCTGGTTGACCCCTTCCGCCTCCACGCTTTCATAGAGCCGGTCCCACTTGACCGCGAACTCGCTGCCGCCGTCCAGGATCGGCAGGAAGTTTTCCGTAAAGGCGAAGGAACGCCCCTGGGAAACGGAGCCGACCACCCGGTCCAGCGGGACGGCCATGATGCCCAGGGACTGGCGGCTGAGCTGGGACAGGTTGGGGACCTTCTTTTCGAGCACGGGAAGATAGGGGTCGGTATTGGCCTGGATGGCCGCGGAATAAACGCGAAGCCCGTCCCGGCGGGCTTTTCCGTAATGATCCATAACAGTTCCTTTCTGGGTTCTTTCAATCTCCGGTTTTTCCTGTGGCGGAGGAAATCCTTCGACCGCGGCCTCCGGTCTCCGCTCAGGATGACACCAGAAGGGCCAGGCCCTATGAAACGTGTCTGTTCCGGACAAATAAAAAAGGGGCAGGTGTCAGCCTACGCCCATCATCCGGTGAAGAACTTCCTGATATGCTTCGGCCACGTTGTCCATGTCGCGGCGGAAACGGTCTTTGTCCAGGGGCTCGTGGGTGCTGCTGTCCCAGAAACGGGCAGTATCCGGGGTGATCTCGTCAGCGACGAGGATTTTCCCGTGCCAGCGGCCGAAGGACAGTTTAAAATCGATCAGCTCAATGTTGATCTCCTTCAGATAGGCGGTCAGGATCTCGTTGACCTTCAGGCAGATCCGGTCAATCTGGTCCATTTCCTCCGGAGTGGCGGCCTTCATCGCGTAGATATGGGTATGGTTGATCATGGGATCATAATCCATATCGACATCGCGGAGGACGTATTCCACAACCGGCTGGTCCAGCTTCAGGCCGACGGTCAGCCCGGTGCGGGTGGCCAGCTGGCCGGCCACGCGGTTACGGATCTTGACGCAGAACGGGAGCATTTCACATCGGCGGATCAGGCTGTGGCGCGCGTCAATCCGCTCAATGAAGTGGCTCTCGATCCCGTTTTCCGCCAGCAGGGAGAACAGATGCTCGCACACCTGGTTGTTGACCTCGCCCTTGCCGACGATGCGCCCGCGCTTCAATCCATGGAACGCCATGGCTTCATCCTTGAAATAGACGATTGCCAGGTCCGGATCGTCCGTCGCGTAGATCTTCTTGCCTTTGCCCTCGCGGATGATTTCCCTGATCTCCGGCATGAAGCGCGCCTCCCTTCCGTTGGAATAAGGTATTCTACCATTATCAGGAAGTTTTCTCAAGCGGGAAATATTGATTTTATTTTGGACAAATAAGACATAATAAGGATGAAAGATATGTTACTTGAAGTGTATTGCCGATTGGTCGGCACGGAGACGGGGATAGTTTGCGGGGTGGGGCTGCGCCCCACAGCCTGCTGCTGGTGGCAGAGGGACACTCATTTTCATCGGCAGGTGGAACAAGCCGCAGAACAGGTTTGTATATTATGAAGATTGTGTGAAAAGTTTGCAATGGCGAAAAACTTGTGATACAATGCCATGCGGCGTGTTATGCGCCGATGTTATTCCCGATTTACGCAGGAGGAAAGATACCCATGAGCCACACCTATGAGAAGATCTCCGGAAACAAAGTGAAGCTGACTTTCACCATTCCCGCCGAGCAGTTTGACGAAGCGATGCGGAAAGCCTACCTGAAGCTGCGCAACCGGATCAATGTTCCCGGATTCCGCAAGGGCAAGGCCCCGCGGAAGATTATTGAGACGATGTACGGCGAAGGCGTGTTCTATGACGACGCCTTTGAGCTGATCTTTCCCGACGCGTACCAGGAAGCCGTCAAGGAATACGACCTGCATCCGGTCGACCGGCCGGACGTGGACGTGGACGAGATCGGCGCCGGCCAGGACCTGAAGTTCCACCTGGAAGTGTTCGTGCGGCCTGATGTCACCCTGGGCGAGTATAAGGGACTGACCGTCGAGATTGATCAGCAGAAGCTGACCGACGAGATGGTCGACGCCCGGATCAGCCAGGACCAGGACAAGGCCAGCCGGACCCTGGACGTGGATGACCGCCCCGTGCAGAACGGTGATACCGTGAACCTGGATTACGCCGGCACGGTGGACGGCGTCGCTTTCGCCGGCGGCACCGCGCAGAACCAGACCCTGGTGATCGGCAGCCATCAGTTCATCGACGGCTTTGAAGACCAGATGATCGGCATGGCCATCGGCGAGGAAAAGGACCTACAGGTGAAATTCCCCGACGAGTACCACGCGGAAGAACTGAAGGGCAAGGACGCCGTGTTCCATGTCAAGGTGAACGGCATCCAGGTGACGGAGAAGCCCGCGCTGGACGACGATTTTGCCGCGGACATCAGCGAGTACAACACCTTCGACGAATACAAGGCCTCCATCGTCAAGGAACTGACCGACCGGATCAACAAAAATAACGACATCGCAGCGGAGAACGCGCTGGTGGAGAAAGCCGCGGAGAACGCGACCGTGGATATCCCCCAGGCGATGATCGACGACGAAGCGGAATACATGGTCCGCGAGATGGCGATGCGGATGCAGTACCAGGGCATGCGGCTGGAAGACTACATGAAGTACACCGGCCAGACCATGGATGACCTGAAGGCCATGTACCGTCCCGAAGCCGGGAAGCGCGTGAAGAACCAGCTGGTGATCGACGCGATTATCAAGGCGGAGAAGCTGGAGCCCGGCGAAGCGGAGATCGAAAAGGCGATCGCGGATCAGGCGGAGAGCGTGGGCCAGGAGGTGGAAACCTTCAAGAAGAACCTGACCGACGAGCAGAAGGAATACCTGAAGGGCAACGCCAGCATCCGGATGGCCCTGGACCTGCTGAAGAAGGACGCGAAGATCGAGGAGAAGAAGGCGGAAGCGCCGGCGGAAGAAAAGCCCGCGAAGAAGCCTGCCGCGAAGAAGGCCGCGAAGAAGGCGGACGCCGAAGCGGAAGTCCCCGCGGAGGAAAAGGCGGAAAAGCCCGCGAAGAAGCCCGCCGCGAAGAAGGCTGTGAAGGAAGAAGCGCCCGCCGAGGAAAAGGCGGAGAAGCCCGCGAAGAAACCCGCCGCGAAGAAGACGGCGAAAAAGACCGAAGAATAAGTACGGAAGAAATCAGTACGCTGATTACGGCGGCCCGGCCGGGCCGCCATTCCTGTCAAAAGGAGGAGAAGAAACATGCCGCTGGTACCGATGGTTATTGAACAAACCAACCGGGGAGAACGCTCCTACGATATCTATTCCCGCCTGCTGAAGGACCGGATCGTCTTCCTGGGCGGGGAGATCACCGACGATACCGCCAACCTGGTGGTCGCGCAGCTGCTGTTCCTTGAAATGGAAGATCCCGACAGCGACATCAGCCTCTATATCAACAGCCCCGGCGGTTCCGTGACCGCGGGCATGGCGATCTATGACACGATGCGCTACATCCGTCCCCAGGTCCGCACCGTGTGCGTCGGCATGGCGGCCAGCATGGGCGCCTTCCTGCTGATGGCCGGGGAAAAGGGAAAACGCCTGGCGCTTCCCAACGCGGAAGTCATGATCCACCAGCCCCTGGGCGGCGCCCAGGGACAGGCGACGGACGTCGCGATCCGCGCGGAATGGCTGATGAAGACCAAGGAAAAGATGACGAAAATGATGGCGGAAATGACCGGACAGCCGCTGGACAAGGTGAAGGCGGACGTCGAACGCGATTATTTCATGAGCGCGGAGGAAGCGCTGGACTACCACATCATCGACGAGATTTACCAGCCGAGAGAGAAACAGACGAAGTGAGGTTCATCCGATGGCGAACAGCATGAACCGCCAGCCGCCCCGCTGCTCCTTCTGCGGAAAGACGCAGAATATGGTCAAGCGCCTGGTGGCCGGCCCGAATGTATATATCTGCAACGAGTGCATCAGCCTGTGCAACGACATCATGGCGGATGAATCCATGATGGAAACCTCTTCCGCCGGAACGCAGGCGATCAAGGATCTTCCGCTTCCCTCGGAAATGAAGGCGACCCTGGACGAGTATGTGATCGGCCAGGAACGGGCGAAAAAGGCGCTGAGCGTGGCGGTGTACAACCACTACAAGCGCATCAACCGGAAGACGTCGAAGAACGACGTGGAACTGCAGAAGAGCAATATCCTGCTGCTGGGTCCCACCGGCAGCGGCAAGACCTACCTGGCCCAGACGCTGGCGAAGATCCTGAACGTTCCCTTCGCGATCGCGGACGCGACGAGCGTGACCGAGGCCGGGTATGTCGGCGACGACGTGGAGACCATCCTGCTGCGGCTGATCCAGGCCGCAGACTGGGATATCCAGAAGGCCCAGCGGGGAATCGTTTATATCGACGAGATCGACAAGATTGCCCGGAAGGGTGAGAATATGTCCATTACCCGGGACGTCAGCGGTGAAGGCGTACAGCAGGCGCTGCTGAAGATCCTGGAAGGCACGGAAGCGGCGGTCCCGCCGCAGGGCGGACGGAAGCATCCCCACCAGGAGATGATCCGGATCGATACCACCAACATCCTGTTCATCTGCGGCGGCGCGTTCGACGGCCTGGTGCCGATCATTGAAAACCGCATCGGCAAGAAGACCCTCGGCTTCGGCGCGGAACTGCACAGCGAACGGGATCCCGACCGCTCCGACGCGCTGAAGGAGGTCCGGCCGGAGGACCTGACCAAATTCGGCCTGATTCCGGAATTTGTCGGCCGGCTGCCGATCGTGGTGACGCTGGACGGCCTGGACGAGGACGCCCTGGTCCGGATCCTGACCGAGCCGAAGAACGCCCTGTGCAAACAGTACGAGGCGCTGGTGGAGATGGACGGCGTGCGCCTGACCTTTGAGGACAACGCCGTACGCGAAATCGCGCGGCAGGCGATTACCCGGAAATGCGGCGCCCGCGGCCTTCGCGCCATTATCGAGGACGCCATGCTGGATACGATGTTTGAACTGCCCGAGCGCAGCGATATCTGCGAGTGTGTGATCACGACGGACGCGGTGACCGGCGGGAAGCCCACGCTGATTCCCGGACCGCGCCGGCGGTCGAAACGGGTGGAGAAAGGCGCCGACGAATCCGACGCCTCCTGATCCTATATTCGGAGGAGAGAATGAGAACTCCCAAGACCATTGATTTACCGGTCCTCCCGCTGCGGGGACTGATGATATTTCCCAATATGGTGCTGCACTTTGACGTGGGGCGCCGCAAGTCCGTGACCGCCCTGGAGCAGGGAATGACGGACCGACAGAAGGTTTTCCTGATCAGCCAGGTGAACGACGAGACCGAAGAACCCGGATTCGGGGACCTTTGCAAGGTCGGTACCATCGCGGAAATCCGCCAGGTGATGAACCTGCCCGGGGAGAATATCCGGGTGTTGGTGGAAGGGGAAAACCGCGGCATCATTGAAGAAACCCTGGGAGAGGATCCCTGCATGCGCGCGCGGATCCGCGTCTGCGCGGACCGGCCGGCCCGTTCCGCTGAGGCCCGTGCCCTGCTGCGCACCGCGCAGGATCTTTTCGCGGAATATGCCCGGACCAGCATGCGGGTGAGCCAGGAAACGGTGGACTCCATCCGGAACATGGAAAAGCCTGGAGAGGCCGCAGACCTGCTGGCCGCCAACGTGCTGACCCGCCGGGAAGACCGGCAGGACATCCTGGATGAGCTGGATCCCGTGCGCCGGCTGGAGAAAGTCTGCGCGATCCTGATCCGCGAGTCCGACATGGCCGATACCGAGAAACAGATCCAGGCCCGGATCCGCAAACAGGTCGAGAAAAACCAGAAGGATTACTACCTGCGCGAGCAGATCAAGGCGATCCAGAACGAACTGGGTGACCGGGACGACACGGAAGCCGACGAGCTGCGCAGGCGGATGGCGGAAACGCCGCTGAACGAGGAAGCCCGCAGCCGCTGCGAAAAGGAACTGGACCGACTGAGCCACATGCAGCCCGGATCCCCGGAAGCGAACGTCAGCCAGAGCTATATCGAGTGGATCCTGGACCTGCCCTGGGGAAAAGAAACCGAGGACAACCTGGATTTGAACCGGGCGCGGGAAGTGCTGAACCGGGATCACTACGGCATGGAAGAGGTCAAGGAACGGATCATCGAGTACCTGGCGGTCCTCCGGATGAAGAAGGACATGAAGGGTCCGATCCTCTGCTTCGTGGGACCTCCCGGCGTGGGCAAAACCAGCATCGTCAAGGCGATCGCCGAGGCGGTGGGCCGGAAGTTCGTGCAGATGAGCCTGGGCGGCGTGCGGGATGAAGCCGAAATCCGCGGACACCGCCGGACCTATATCGGTTCCATTCCCGGCCGGATCATCTCCGGCATCAAGCAGGCCGGTACGATCAACCCGGTATTCCTGTTCGACGAGATTGACAAGATGAGCGGAGACTTCCGCGGCGATCCGGCATCCGCCATGCTGGAGGTGCTGGATTCCGAGCAGAATAACGCCTTCCGCGACCATTACCTGGAGCTGCCCTTCGACCTGAGCAAGGTCATGTTCATCACGACCGCCAACAGCATGGAGACCATTCCGGCTCCGCTGCTGGACCGGATGGAACTGATCGAGGTTCCCAGCTATACGGAAGAGGAAAAGCTGCAGATCCTGAAGCGGCACCTGATGCCGAAGCAGATCCGTGAACACGGCATGCGTGAAAGCGCCCTGAAGGTTTCCGAGGACGCCATGAAGGCGATGATCGAGGACTATACCCGCGAGGCCGGCGTACGCACGCTGGAGCGGGTGGCGGCCCGCGTTTGCCGGAAGAGCGCCGTCTACATGCTTGACAGCGGGAAGAAATCCGTGACCGTCGGCGTGAAGAAGCTTCGGGAACTGCTTGGCGCGCCGCGCTATATCCGGGAGGATATTGAAAAGGAACCGCGGGTCGGCGTCGTGAACGGACTGGCCTATACCTCCGTCGGCGGCGAGATGCTCGAGGTCGAATGCACCCTGATGCCCGGAAAGGGCGGACTGAAGATGACCGGGCAGCTCGGCGACGTGATGAAGGAATCCGCCGAGGCGGCGTTCAGCTGGGTGCGCAGCCACAGCGGGGAGCTGGGACTGGACAAGGATTTCTATAAGGATGTGGATATCCATATCCATGTGCCGGAAGGCGCCGTACCGAAGGACGGGCCCTCCGCCGGCGTGACGATGACGACAGCGCTGGTCAGCGCGCTGACCGGGAAGCCGGTGCGGCAGGACGTCGCGATGACCGGGGAGATTACGCTCCGCGGGCGGGTGCTGCCGATCGGCGGACTGAAGGAGAAGACGCTGGCGGCGTACCGGGCCGGGATCAGGGTATTGGTGATTCCGGAGGAGAACAGGAAGGACCTGGAAAAGATTCCGGAATATGTGCTGGACAAATTCAAGATTGTCAGTGTGAAGGATATCCAGGAAGTTCTCGATACAGCCATTATTGCGTAAAAGATTTTCCCTGCTCCGCATCCTCAGTTGTCGCGGAGGCGTTACATCCGCCTCTGCTCTGCTTCGGATGACCTCAGCTCTGACGAAACTCCTGCCACTGGCAGTCGTCAGAGCTTCGCCCTCTTCTCCGCATAGGAGAATGCCAGTTGATGGGCGCGGGGACGGGGATTAGTCAGTGGCGGGGCTGCGCCCCGCAGCCCCCTGTTTCCGTGGCATGCAGACTGGTATCAATTAAGTTGCCGGAAATTGGTGCGGGGCAGAAAAACAAAAACGACGAGGTTGGACTGTGGAGATTAAGACGGCGGAGTTTGTGACATCCATGGCAGATTACGGGAAGTTTCCGGGAAAGGGACTTCCCCAGATTGCTGTGGCCGGAAAGAGCAATGTCGGGAAAAGCACGCTGATCAACTGCCTGTGCCGGCGGAACAAGCTGGCGCGGACCAGCGCCACGCCGGGCAAGACGCGCCTTCTGAACGTGTTCCTGCTGAACGGCGAGTTCCACCTGGTGGACCTGCCGGGGTACGGCTTCGCGAAAGTGGACAAGAAGGAAAAGTTTCGCTGGGGCCAGATGATGCAGGATTATTTCGCGAAGGCGGATGAGCTGCGCCATGTGCTGTGCCTGGTGGATATCCGGCACGAGCCGACGGAAGACGACAAAATGATGAACCGGTTCCTGCGCGACAGCGCGATCCCGTTCTCCGTGATCGCCACCAAGGCGGATAAGATCAGCCGGGGCGCGCGGAGCAAGTACCTGGCTCCGATCTGCCGCGCGCTGAGCGTACAGCCGTGGGAGATCCTGTGCTTCAGCGGGGAGGACGGAACGGGAAGGGAAGAGCTTGTCGCGCTGATCGACAAGGTTCTTCATGAGGAAAAACCGGATTGATACAATATTCCATAAATTACCTATTGCATCGGTCAGGGGAACAGAGTATAATCACGAGCCGTGGAACAGGGCGTCGAATAGGGTGCAACGGTGGGCCGCGAAGCTTGAAAAGTGGAGACGGCGCACTGAAATCGACATGCGGAAGAACATAAAGTGCATGAAGATCACGAAAAACGCCCTGAAACCGCACATCAAGTGGTAATTCGTTCCTGAATTGGAAGAATTCGAGGAGGAAAGCCCATGAATCTGGTAAAATGCCCCCGCTGCGACCTGAACTATATCCGGGAGGATGAGAAGTACTGCAAGGTCTGCCTGCGGGAGCTCAAGGGAGAAAAGAACCCTGACGAAGTGGAACTGTGCAGCATCTGCAACGAGGCGCCCGCGCTGCCCGGCCGCGACGTGTGCCTGTTCTGCCTGAAGGAAATGAACAAGAGCAACAGCGTGAACGAGGACCAGGAAGAGGATGCCGGCGAAGGCGTCGACACCAGCAACATCGGGGATATGGATTCCGTCAGCGGAATGGACGAAATCATTCCCGAAGTGGAGGACGATTCCGATATTCCCAGCCAGGAATTCGGGGAGATTGAGAACGAGCTGAGCCTGGAGGACGTTCGCGAAGACGAGGAGCGCGAAGCGGAAGAGGACGAATCCGAGGAGGATCTGTAAGGCCCGCCCCGGCACCGGAAAGGAAGATATATGCGCCTGTTTGCCATCGGAGACCTGCACATGTCCGGCGGGGACGATAAACCCATGGACGTGTTCGGTCCCCAGTGGGACAGGCATTTTTTGCGCATCAGCGAGAACTGGCGGAGGGTGGTATCCCCGGAGGATACCGTGCTGATTCCCGGGGATATCAGCTGGGCAATGCAGCTGGAAAACGCGATTCCGGACCTGGAGGAAATCGGAAAGCTTCCGGGACGAAAAATCCTGTGCAAGGGCAACCATGAATACTGGTGGAGTTCCATCAGCCGGATCCGCGCGGCCCTGCCGGAAGGCATGACCGCCCTGCAGTTTGACGCGGCGGACCTGGGGGATTACGTCGTCTGCGGGACCCGGGGATGGATGTTCCCCACGGAGAAGGCCCCGCTGGCGCCCCAGGACGAGAAAATCTGCGCGCGGGAAGCGCAGCGGCTTTCCATGGCGCTGGACGCGGCGGACCGGCTCGGAAAGGGAAGACCGGTCATCGTGATGACCCACTACCCGCCGCTGCTGGACAGCGACCGGGATACGGTGTTCACCCGGATCCTGGAAGGAAACCCGCGGGTCAAAGCCGTCGTATACGGCCATCTCCATGGCGCGGCGCTCGCCAACGCCTTTGACGGGGAGAAGGAGAGAATCCGCTATTACGCGGTGCCCTGCGACGGGATCGACTTCTGTCCGCGGGAAATCATGACGGGAAATTCTTAATTTTTTGTAATAAAAAACAATCCGAATTCTACGGCCGGGCCCGAAAAAAGGGCCTGGCTTTTTTCTATCCACTAAATATGGGCCGGACGCGGAAATACGAACACAATAAAAGAGCGAATTATTACAAATCTATTACAAAACGACATCAATAAAGTGAACTTCTGATCTAAAAAAGGCCTGACCGCTTGAAAAATAACGCTTGCGTGGAATCAATTTGTGTGCTAAATTTGTGGGGAAAAAGGGAAGAACAACCCAAAAACGAACACAAAAGTGGTAGCAAAGGGGGAGAGAGCGCGATGGATCAGCATCCGGAAAACAATGCGCAGAATCCGTCCCAGCCCCCTGTCAATCCGGAAAACGAACGGAAAATCCGCTTTATCGGGTCGTTCAACCACAGCCTGGACACCAAGGGCCGCCTCGTGATTCCCCAGGTTTTCCGTGAAAAGCTGGGCGAGCGGTTCTGCGTGGCGCCCTCCTTCGACTTCAAGTCCATCGCGGTTTATCCGACGGTGATGTGGGAGCGGCGAAACGAGGCGTACGAGAAGCTCGGAAAGCTGAACCCGGCGCTGAACCGGTACCTGGAGCAGTTCTACGCGCTGAGCTATGACGAACAGGCCTGCGACGGACAGGGGCGCGTGCTTCTTCCCGTCAATATCCGCCAGAAGATCCTGGGCGACGAGCGGGACGTGGAAATTACCGGCGCCAACGACCACATCCGCGTGGTCGCCGAGGGCGTCAGCAAGGTCAGCTGGGAGCAGTTCAACGCGGAGTTGCCGGAGCTGCTGGATATGATCGCGAAACTGGAAACGCAGGAGTAAGAAACAGGCAGGAAGCATGAGGCAGGAGGTCTTAATGCCCTCCCGGCTTCTTCCAAAACTTCCGTTGATGATATTTGATAAAACAAATCGTTTGAAGATAAGTAAACGCAGGAGTTGACAGACATGATGGAAATGCCGATCAGGATAAAGAGGAGGCTGCAGGACGCGGCGATCAACTGGCGGGAAAGAATGGACGGTGTGGATGACGAGCGCCAGCAGCATGCCAATATCCACCGGCAGCGGATGACCTGTTCCGAGTCCTTCCGCGGTTTCCAGCAGTCGCAGGACTGGGTGGAAGGCGTCGCGGTGAGCCCCAGCGGCCGTTTCCGCGTGATCGAGGAGAAGAAACCGAAGCAAAAGATCATCAGTGCCCAGGGAATCCGGTGGGATGCCGGCTGGATCGCTGTGATCGTCATCGCCGTGATCTGCGCCGCGATCCTGCTGGCGGATGTGGCGGGCATCGGGACCACTTCCCGGAACCTGACCAAACTGGACAGCAAGATCACCGCGATCACCGAGCGGAACGAGCAGCTGAAATCCGAACTGAACATCCAGGACGCGGATATCAGCGTCTGCACCGAAGCGGTGAAGCTGAACCTGATCTCCTCCCGGGCTGTGCAAACCATCATCCTGACGGCCCCGACCGAGGCGAACCTGACCATGATGACCGCGCAGGCCGCACCGGCCGGCGCCATGACGGAATAAACAGAAGGGGAGACTGACGACGTCGGTCTCCCGTTTGGCGTTCCTGCCGGAACGTACGCTGACAGAAAAGGATGAGCCACGCATGAAGCTTTGGGAATTAATGACGGAACTGCCCTATGTCGAGGATACCCGGGGGGATATGAACACCGAGATCCGGGAAATCACCTCTTCCAGCCGCGACAAGACGGACGCCGGGCTGTTTTTCTGCATTGTCGGCGCCCGGTTTGACGCGCACGACTATGCCTGGGAAGCGGTGGAGAACGGTTGTGTCGCGCTGATCGTGGAGCACTGGGTGGAACTGAACGTTCCCCAGATCCGGGTCAGCAACGGCCGCGCGGCGATGGCGCGCGTGGCGGACGCCTTCTACGGCCATCCGTCCCGGCAGATGCGCATGATCGGCATCACCGGAACCAAGGGAAAGACCACGACGACCTATATGCTCAAGAGCATCTGCGAAAAGGCCGGCCTGAAGTGCGGCATCATCGGATCCACCGGCACGGTGGTGGAGGAGCAGCATGTGGACAGCAAGCTGACCACCCCTGATCCCATCGACCTGCAGAAAACCCTGCGGATGCTGGCGGACGAGGGCGTCCAGGTCTGCTGCATGGAGGTTTCCGCCCACGCGATCGACATGTGCCGGCTGGACGGGATGACCTTTGAGGTCGGCTGCTATACGAACCTGAGCCAGGACCACCTGGATTACTTCTACACGATGGAGCGGTACTTCGAGACGAAGAAGCGCTTCTTCACCAGCGGCATGGTCCAGAACGCCGCGGTGAACGCGGACGACGAGTCCTCCGCGAAACTGACGCCGGATGTGGAAATCCCCTATATCACCTACGGCATCTGCGTGGACGCGGATGTGTTCGCCCGGGATATCGAAATCACGGAGGAGGGCGTCCGATTCAACGTCCAGCTGCACGGCATGAACGAGATCGGCATCCATATGCGGATGACCGGCATGTTCAACGTGTACAACGCGCTGGCGGCGACCAGCTGCGCGCTGATCATGGGCATCGCGCCGGAGAATATCCGGGCGGGCCTGGAAGCGGTAACCCGGGTGCCCGGGCGGATCGAAGTGCTGCAGACCGGTACCCCCTACAAGGTTATCCTGGACTACAGCCATTCCCCGGACGCGCTGGAAAACATCCTGAAGACCGTACGCCAGTTCACCCGGAACCGCGTGATCGCGGTGTTCGGATGCGGCGGTGACCGGGACAAGGGCAAGCGGCCCATGATGGGCGAGATCGGCGGACGGCTCGCGGACTACTGCATCCTGACCTCGGACAATCCCAGGACGGAGAATCCCATGGTCATCCTGGCAGCGATCGAAAAGGGCATCAAACCCACCGGGAAGAGCTATGAGGTGATCGAGAACCGCCGGGAAGCGATCGCGAAGGCGCTGAGGATGGCCGGGGACGGGGATGTGATCGTCCTGGCCGGCAAGGGCCATGAAACCTACCAGGAAATCATGGGCATCAAACGCCCGTTTGACGAAAAGGTGATTGTGAGCGAGCTGCTGCTCGAAATGAAGAAAGAGAAGGAAACAGGGGAATGAACGCCGAATTAATCATTCGGTAAGGTTTAGCCGAAAGGACTGATTCGGAACGATGTACAGAATGATCGGCGCGCTGCTGCTGGGCCTGGGGATCGCGCTCGCGACCGGGCCGAAGCTGATCGCGTATCTGAAAAAACTGCATTTTGGCCAGACGATTTACGAACTGGGACCCGCGCATCAGCAGAAGCAGGGAACCCCGGTGATGGGCGGCCTGATGATCGCCGCGGGCGTGCTGGTTGCCAGTCTGATTTTCCATCCGGCGGAGTGGAACGGCGGATGGGATTTCATTTTTCCGCTGCTGGGCGTCGCCTTCCTGAGCATGGGCGTCGGCTTCGCGGACGACTACATCAAGGCCGTGAAGAAGCGCCATGACGGGCTGAGCCCCTGGCAGAAGATCGGCGGGCAGGTGATCGTGGCCGTTGGGTTCAGCGTCTACTGCTACCTGAATCCGGCCATCGGAAGCAAAATATGGGTACCCTTCCTGAACGCGGACTGGGACCTGGGAATCTTCTATATTCCGGTGATGAGCCTTCTGACGATCTTCATCGTGAACAGCAGCAACCTGCAGGACGGCCTGGACGGCCTGCTGGGTACCGTTACCGCCCTCAGTTCCTCCGCCTGGGCCGTGATCTGCGTCATGATCCTGACCATTCCCGCGCTCGCGGGCGCAGCGGACAAGAACGGCGCCGCCGTGACCGCGGTATTTGCGCTGGCCATGGCCGGGGCCTGCGTCGGATACCTCCGCTATAACCGCTATCCGGCGAAAACCTTCATGGGCGATACCGGCAGCATGCTGATCGGCGGCGGAACCATCGCGATGGCCATGGTGCTCCGGCTGCCGCTGCTGCTGATCCTGATCTTCTTCACCCCCATCATGAGCAGCGTCAGCGTGATGATGCAGGTCGGGTATTTCAAGCTGACCCACGGAAAGCGGATCTTCCTGATGAGCCCGATCCACCATCATTTTGAAAAGAAAGGCTATTCGGAGACCCAGATCGTGAGCATGTACGCCGGCATCACCCTGGTGCTGAGCCTGATCGCGATCCTGAGCCTGACATCCATCTGATATTCGAGGCGGCATATGAATTACGAAAAGAAAAAGGTCCTGGTGGTCGGTATGGCGCGCAGCGGTGTGGCCGCGGCGCAGCTGCTCCGCGCCTGCGGGGCGGACGTGACGGTCAACGACAGCAAAAGCGAGGCGGAGCTCGGCTCCCAGCTCAAACCGCTGGAAGGCCTGCAGATGGAACGCAGGTTCGGCTGCGGCGCCATGGAACTGCTGGACGGCATGGACTGCCTGGTGATTTCCCCGGGTATTCCGGACACGGCCCCGTTCGTGGTCCGCGCGAAGGAAATGGGCATTTATGTGATCGGCGAGCTGGAGCTGGCCGCGCAGCTGTCCCGGGGAACGCTGACCGCCGTCAGCGGCACCAACGGCAAGACCACCACCGTTTCGCTGCTGGGCGAGATTTTCGCAAACAGCGGAAGGGTGACCCATGTGGTGGGAAATATCGGATATCCCTTCTCCCTGGCGTCGCTGGTCAGCAAACCCGAGGACGTGATCGTCTGCGAGGTGTCCTCCTTCCAGATGGAGACGGCGGACACGTTCCACCCGCATGTGGCCCTGCTGACAAACATCACGGAGGACCACCTGAACCGCCATGGGACGATGGAGGTTTATACCGCGCTGAAGATGCGCATGTTCAGCAACCAGACGCCGGAGGATTACGCCGTGTTCAACGCGGACGATCCGGGCCTGAACGGGCTGTCCCGCCAGGTGCGCAGCAAGGTGCTGAAGTTCAGCCGGAAGAAGGAAGTCCGGGAAGGCGCCTTCGTGCGGGACGGCCAGATTATGATCCGGCTGGACGGGACGGAGCGGCGCGTCTGCCGGGCAGACGAGATTTATATCCCCGGGCCGCACAACCTGGAGAATGCCCTCGGCGCCGTGTGTGTGGCCGCCGCGATGAAGGTGCCGGTGCCGGTGATCCGGCACAGCCTGAAGACCTTCCGCGGGGTGGAGCACCGGATCGAGCGGGTCCGTGAGCTGAATGGAATTACCTATATTAATGACAGCAAGGGCACGAATGTGGATTCGACCATCAAGGCGGTCCAGACCATGACCGATCCGACGGTAATCATCCTGGGCGGCTATGACAAGCATACGTCCTTCGACCCGCTGAGCCGGGAGATCGTGAACAGCCCGATGATCCGGAAGGCTGTGCTGATCGGCGAGACCGCCGGGCTGATCAAAACCAGCCTGAACCGGGCAGGGTTCCATGAGACCGAGAATGCGCAGAGCCTCGGGGACGCTGTCAACAAGGCGCGCGCTTCCGCGGGGAAGGGATGGAACGTACTGCTGAGCCCGGCGTGCGCGAGCTTCGATATGTTCAAGGACTACGAAGAACGCGGTCGGGTTTTTAAGGAAATTGTCAACGAATTGGAATAAACAGACCAAAGTCCACCAAACAGAAAGGAGGGCGGGAGCGTGGATCAGCAGCCGCCGCGCAGGCGCGCGGGCGATCAGGGCGGCCAGATCAGGGACTGGCAGCGCGAAACATGGCACGGTCCCGCCCCGGTCAACACCAATCCGTTTGAGGAGCCGGACAGCGCACCGGAACTGCTGGAGCAGCGATCACCGAACGTGAGCGAGCGCTCCGGGGATTTCTGGCGGGAGAACACCGGCTATGTTTTCGGACAGAACACGCAAAGAGGGCAGGCTGTCCGGACCGAGGAAAAACCGAAGAAGCGCGGACTCAGCGCCGGGCTGCGTGTGGTCGCCGTTCTGACCGGCATCACGCTGATCACGGTGCTGATTCTGTATTTCGTCGTATTCCGCGTACGGGAGATCCGCGTGATCGGAAACGAAGGCGTCTCCGCGTCCGACGTCATCCGCCTGAGCGGGATCCGCTACGGCGACAGCATCCTGAGCCTGAGCGAGGACGCCACGGAGCGGAAACTGACGACGTCGGCGTCCGCCGCCGGCGCCGCCACAGGCAATTATCACTATTACTGCCTGCAGTTCCGGTATATCGACAAACAGCTGCCCGGCACCGTGGTAATCTCCGTGAAGGAGAGGGAACCCTGCTGCTGGCTGACCTGGTGCGGCATCATGTACGTGATGGACAAAAGCCGCATGGTCATTTTTGAGTCCGAGAACAACGAACTGCCCCAGGACCTGGTGGAAGTGCAGGGGCTGGATATCCGCTCCGGCGCCCACGCCGGGCAGACCATGGTGCTGGGCTCCTCGGTGCAGGAATCGGTTTTCGAGGAGCTTTTCCGCGAGATGCGGATCCAGCAGTGCACCGACCGGATCCGGGAGGTGGACCTGAGCAACACCGCCAATATCCTGATGGAAACCCGGGCGGGATATACGGTCAGCCTCGGCGACCGGGACAACCTTCACGCGAAGCTCCGGGCCCTGTTCATCATCCAGGAGGAGCTGCAGAAGATGGGCATGGAGGGCGGAACCATCAGCGTTTCCTCGCCGGAAACCCCGTTCTATTCCCCGCCTTCCAACTGACGGGAGCGCCGGCCGGAAAGCCTGTTTTGTAAAAAATCAGTAATATATTCTGGTCAGAAATGTAATAATATCGGCCGAAACTATTGCAATCCATAGCTTTTCCGGCTATAATATCCTATGGTTTGCATTTAATAGAAGGTATTTGTCATCCGACAAGGGGGAGAGAACCTTATGAAAACGACGGTTGCAGCCATCGACTTCGGGACGAGCAAGATCGTGACGCTCGTGGCCGAAAACAGCGGCAGCCAGCGCTGCGACATTACCGCGGCCGGCGTCGCCAAGTATGACGGCTACCTGGATGAGGGCTGGAACAATCCCGGCCAGCTGGATGAGGCCATCCGCCGCTCCATCAGCGACGCGGAGGAGCAGGCCGGAAGCAAGATCCGGGAGATTTTCGTCGGCGTACCCGGCGCTTTCACCCAAGTATATGCCACCAAGGTGACCGTGGCCCTGAAGGGGACCGATCCGCGGGTCACCTCCGCGGACGTGCGCGCCGCCTTTGACGAAGCGGCGGTCAACCTGGCCAACGTGCCCGGTGTGGTCGTCCATTCCAGCCCGGCCTGGTTCATGGTGGACAGCGGCAAGAAGACGCTGGAGCCCGTGGGCATGAAGGGCCGCGAAATGACCGCGTTCATCAGCTTCGTGGTCGGCAACCGCTTCTTTGTGGACGACGTGACCAACCGGATGGCTGACCTGGGCATCGTGGTGAACGGGTTCTACTCCACGCCCTCCGGCGAGGCGATGCTCTACCTGACCGAACAGGAACGCGACCACACCTCCGTCCTGATCGATATGGGCTACCTGAACACCGAAATCATCGGCGTGGAAGGGGACGCGATCATTTACCACAAGGTGATCGAGCGCGGCGGCGGCGATATCGCCGTGGCCCTGGCCGAGGACCTGGACATTTCCCTGAGCGCGGCGGAGGATATCAAGCGCAAGTTCGTATACGGCATCGAAACCAGCGGTGAGACTTACGAGGTTCCCGGCACGGACGGCCAGAAGGGAACCACCTTCACCCGGGAACAGGTCAAGCCGGTGATCTGCAAGGCGCTCGATGAGATCTGCGACCAGATCAAAGAGGCCATTGACGACGATTTCGGCTGCCTGGGCAGCTGGAGCAACGTTTTCCTGACCGGCGGCGGGCTGAGCTTCAACCGCGGCGGCAAGGAATACCTGGCCGGCAAACTGGGCCGGCCGGTGCAGGAAACGCCCCGGAGAACCACCAAGCTGAACAGCCACAGTTTTTCCAGTACGCTGGGATTGATGGACCTGATTATTGACTCGATTGAACAGCAGCGCCAGCCCGCGTCCGGCGCAGGCGGCAGAATCAAAGACTTTTTCCGTAGTCTGTTGGGAGGTTAAGAACATGATTGAATTCCAGAACGAAGAACAGAGCACCTTCGCTTCCATCAAGGTCGTCGGCTGCGGCGGCGGCGGAAACAACGCTGTCAACCGCATGGTGGACGCGGGCCTTCGCGGCGTCGAGTTCATCTCCATCAATACCGACCGGCAGGCGCTGAGCCAGTCCAACGCGCAGGTCAAGATCCAGATCGGCGAAAAGCTGACCAAGGGCCTGGGCGCCGGCGCGATTCCTGAGGTGGGCCGCCGTGCCGCCGAGGAAAGCCGTGAGGAAATCGCTTCCGCCCTGAAGGGCGCGGACCTGGTGTTCATCACCGCCGGTATGGGCGGCGGCACCGGTACCGGCGCGGCCCCGATCGTGGCGGAGATTGCCCGCGACCTGGGCACCCTGACCATCGCGGTGGTCACCAAGCCTTTCAATTTCGAGGGCAAGCAGCGCATGAAGAACGCTGAAGCCGGTATCGACGAGCTGAAGCAGCATGTGGATACCCTGGTCGTGATTCCGAACGACCGGCTGCTGCAGGTGGTCAACAAGGGCACCACGATGCTGGAAGCCTTCCGCATCGCGGATGACGTGCTGCGCCAGGGCATCCAGGGCATCAGCGACCTGATCGCCGTGCCCGCGATGATCAACCTGGACTTCGCCGACGTCAAGACCGTCATGGAATCCGGCGGTATGGCGCATATGGGCATCGGCATCGGCAGCGGCGAGAACAAGCTCGTCGAGGCCGCCAAGAACGCCATCGCTTCCCCACTGCTGGAGACCAATATCGACGGCGCGCGCGCTGTGCTGATCAACATCACCGGCGGCGCGGACATCTCCATCGTGGATATCAACGAAGCGGCCAACCTGATCATGGAAGCGGCGGATCCGGACGCGAACATCATCTTCGGCGCCGGGATCGACGAGACCATGGGCGACGACGTGCGGATCACCGTGATCGCGACCGGCTTCGAAAAGACGCCGTTCCCGAGCAAGGAACCCGCCCGCAAGCCGCGTGAGCTGGAGCACGAGCGCCTGTTCGGTTCCTTCGGGACCAACTTCGGAAAGAATGAAGCCCCGGCACGGGAAGAAGCTCCCGGCGGCCGCGCTTTCCTGGGCGCGAACACCGGTGAGGTGCCTACCTTTACCGGAACCAGCCGTCCCAGCATGGGCGTGCCCGGTGTGGCGAATGCCGGCTCCTTCCAGACCGGATTCAGCTATCAGCAGAATGTGCAGCCGCAGCAGCCGATGGCGCAGACCCGGCCGTTCCAGCCCATGGGCGGACAGGTACCGCAGCAGACCGGCGGACAGATGCCCATGGCCAATCCCGGGTTTGCCGCGCAGCCGCAGAATTACCAGCCGCTGTTCAACAACAACGGCCAGGTGACCGGCCAGACCGGCAGCTACCAGGCGATTCCGCAGAACCAGGCGGTTATGACGGACGATCATGGGGTTCCGGGATTCCTGAAGCGGAAAAAGTAATCATACGCCAGGTTTTCCAGGCTTGCAGCGTTATCAGCCGCAAGCCTTTTTTGATGCTTTTTTTGCTGGTCAGGGAGCGGGATTTGCGGTATAATATACAATCAGGAGTTTGATGTGGGAGGATGCGGAATGCGCAGATTGATTGCGGGAATCCTGGCGCTGCTGATGATGGCCGGGTATGCCATGGCAGATGCGCCGCAGGCGCCGGATTACGTGCTGGAAGGATATGACGGGGACTCCACGGGCGTGACCTGGGAGACCAACCTGTTCTTCACCCGGATGCAGGAAAGGACCGGGATCAGCTTCCAGTTCAGCCAGGCCCGGAACGAGACCGAATGGAAGGAACGGAAGACGGCCATCCTGGAGGGGAAAAACCTGCCGGACGTGCTGTTCAAGGCGGACCTGACGCCGGCGGAAACCCGGAAGATGTATGAGGGCGGCGTCATCATCGACCTGAAGCCGTACCTGGAGGAAAATGCGCCGGACCTGTGGGCCCTTTTACAGGAACATCCGGACTGGCTGGAGGCGATTACCCTGCCGGACGGCGCGATCGCCGCGCTGCCTGCGTTCAACAACATGCAGAACAACGACGCCATGTGGATCAATACCCGCTGGCTCGAGCGGATGGGCCTGGATACGCCCGCGACCGCGGAGGAACTGACGGAGGTGCTGCGGGCCTTCAAAACAAAGGATCCCAACGGCAACCGGAGCGCGGACGAGGTGCCGCTGACCTTTATCGGCATGTGGGAGCTGCGCTTCCTGGGGCACGCCTTCGGCATCATCGACAACGACTACTATGTGTCCGTGAAAGACGGGAAAGTGGTTTCCTCGCTGACGACGGAGGAAAACCGCGCATTCCTTTCCTGGCTCCACCAGCTGTGGGACGAGGATCTGCTGGACCATAACGGATTTACCACGACGGACAGCTTGCGCCAGATTACGGACGAAAACAAGACGATCCCCTACGGAATGATGATGAACGCCACGCCGCTGAACGTCGTGCCGTCGTCGGCCCTGGACCAGTTCCGGCTGCTGCTTCCCCTGGAATACGAGGGGAAACAGGTCTACCGTGACCTGGCCGGCAGCGTGATCCGCGGAACCTTCGCGATCACCAGCGCCTGCAAGGATCCGGCGGAACTCGTCCGCTGGGTGAATTTCCTCTATACGGAGGAGGGCGCCCGGCTGGCCCAGTACGGCGAGGAAGGCACGGAATACAGCTTTACGGAGAACGGGACGTGGGAATGGAACGAGGACCTGAGCACCATCGCCCAGATCACGCTGCCGTCCAACACGATCAGCTTCGGCCTGCCCGC
Source organism: Clostridiales bacterium (assembly GCA_024695415.1). GTDB lineage: Bacteria > Bacillota > Clostridia > Christensenellales > Aristaeellaceae > Aristaeella. Next base: position 22,287 of record JAILIE010000110.1, read on the forward strand.
GCCGGGAATCGCCGCGGAGGAATTCCAGAAGAAATACGTGGAAGACACTACCCGGGAGACCGTGGAGCAGATGGCGGAGCTGAAGAAATACAGCGTGCTGCCGTATCCCTATGTATACCTGTCCGACGAGGACGCCGCCGCCATCGCGGCCCTGCAGGCGGACATCATGGGCTACGCGGAGGAAGCGATGGCCTGCTTCGTGACCGGCGACCTGGAGCTGAATGACGAAAACTGGAACACCTTCTGCGAAACCGTCCGGGCCAAAGGCCTGGAGGACGAGATTTCCATCTGGCAGAAATACGTTTCGAACGGAGCGGACTGAGAAAATGAACCGATGGGACGAAATGATCCGGAAACTGGATTCTGAGGAAACCCGCGAGGCGCTGCGCTCCCTGTACGGAGACGGCGAGGGAACGGCTGAGCGGCAGGCGGCGCGCTACGCGGCGCTGATCCGCCGCCACGGGGAACTGTTCGGCGACCGGAGGGAGATCCGCCTGATCAGCGCGCCGGGACGGACAGAGATCGGCGGCAACCACACCGACCATAATCACGGACGCGTGCTGGCGGCCGCGGTGAACCTGGATGCGCTGTGCGCGGTTTCCGCCCGGGACGATATGGCTGTGCGTTTTTACAGCGAAGGCTATCCGGCCATCGAGACGGACCTGGCGGACACGTCCGTCCGGCCGGAGGAAAAAGGTACGACCGCGGCCCTGATCCGCGGCGTGGCGGACGGCATGCGCAAAGCCGGATACCGCGTCGGCGGGTTCGACGCGGCCGTGACGTCCACGGTGGCCGGCGGCAGCGGGCTGAGCAGCTCCGCGGCGCTGGAGGTGATGCTGACCGGCGTGCTGGACGCGCTGTACAACCGGTTCGATATGCCCTATGCCCTGCGGGCGAAGATCAGCCAGCGGGCGGAGAACGAGTATTTCGGCAAGCCCTCGGGGCTGCTGGACCAGATGGCCAGCGCCGCCGGCGGGCTGGTGACCGTCGATTTCCGGGATACGGACGCGCCGGAAGTGCGCGCGCTGCAGCATGATTTCAGCCGGGACGGGCTGGACCTGGTCGTCGTCGCGACGGGCGGTTCCCACGCCGACCTGACGGACGACTATGCCGCGATCCCCGCGGAGATGAAGGGCGTCGCCGCGTATTACGGAAAGCCCTGGCTGCGGGAAGTGACCGCGGGCAGCCTGGCCGCGGACGTCGGGGAACTCCGGAAAAGGAATTCCGACCGGGCGCTGATGCGGGCGTTCCATTTCTTTGACGAGGACGCGCGGGTGCCGGAGCAGGTGAAGGCGCTGGAGGAAGGCCGGATCGGCGACTTCCTGGACCTGATCATTGAAAGCGGCCGGTCCAGCTTCATGTACCTGCAGAACGTTTACGCCTCCAACAACGACCAGAGCCTGAGCCTGGCCCTGTGCCTGGCGGAGCGGATGCTGAAGGGCCGCGGCGCGTGGCGCATCCACGGGGGCGGCTTCGCGGGGACCACGCTGAACTTCGTGCCCCGGGAGGAAACCGCGGCGTTTGTAAAGACGATGAACGAAGCCTTCGGGGAGAATGCCTGCACCGTGCTGGGCATCCGGCCCGTCGGCGCGGCGGAGCTGAAACTATGATTACGCACAGCGTACAGGAAACCCGGGACGCCGGCGCGAAGCTGGCGGAGAGGCTGCACCCCGGGGACGTGGTGGTGCTGGAGGGCGACCTGGGCGCCGGAAAGAGCGAACTGACCCGGGGCATCGCCCGGGGGCTCGGCGTCAGGGAAACCGTCACCAGCCCCAGCTTCACGATCCTGAATGTATACGAAAGCGGACGGTGCCCGCTGTACCATTTCGACTGGTACCGGCTGGAAAGCGCGGACGAACTGTATGAGATGGGAATGGACGAGTACCTGGGCGGCGACGGGATCGCCGTGGTCGAATGGCCGGGAAGATGCCCGGAAGCCGTTCCGGAAAATGCCCTGCGGATCCGCCTGGAACAGGCGGGGGAAAACGAGAGAAAGATCGAGATCGGAGATACGGACGTTGAGACTGCTGATCATTGACACCTCCGGGCCGGTGTGCGGCGCCGCGGTGATGGATGAAAGCCGGGTGCTGAGCGAGTTTACCGCCCAGAACCGAAATACCCATTCGGCCAGCCTGATGCCGATGGTGGAGTCCGCCCTGCGCGCGGCGGGCACGGAACTGAAGGACCTGGACGCGGTGGCGGCGGTGTCGGGACCCGGAAGCTTTACCGGGGTCCGGATCGGCGTGGCGACCGCCAAGGGGCTGGCGCACGGGGCGGGGCTGAAGTGCATCCCCGTGGACGCGCTGGAGGCGCTGAGCCGGTCGGCCGGCGCGTGGGACGGACTGGTATGCCCGATCCAGGACGCGCGGGCCGGGCAGGTTTATGGCGCCGCCTTCCGGAACGGGGAGCGGCTGACCCCGGACGAGCCGATGAAGCTGGAGGAATACCTGGAGAAGATTTCCGCCCTGGGGGAAAGATTCCTGTTCCTCGGGGACGGGGTGCCGGTGCACCGCGAGAAGATCCGGGAGATTCTCGGGGAGAAGGCGGAATTCGCGCCGGCGCACCTGGGATACCTGCGGCCGTCCGCGGCCGGAATGATCGCCCTGGAAAAGGGGCGGGAGACGGACTACCTGGGGCTGCAGGCGACGTACCTGCGACCGCCGAACGCGCAAAAGAACAAAAAGCTGATGGAAGCGATGAAGCAGGGCGCAGAGTGAGAATGAAATCTCCCGATGCGCTGCGCCTGGTCGAGATGACAGCCGGAGGTTGATTTTCACTGGAGAAGACCGTAATGTATTCCGCAGAACAGATTCTTCGCTGCGCTCAGAATGACACCGGAGCGAACTGCGGAGCAAGCAGCGGGGAAAGTGAACGAAAAGAACCGTCCCCATCGTTCCCGTCCCCATCGTTCCCATCGTTCCGGATCCGGCGGATGCGGGCCGGGGACCTGGACGCGGTGACCGCCATCGAGGCGGCGACGTTCGCCCGGCCGTGGAGCCGGGAAAGCTTTCAGCAGGAGCTGGAGCGGAATGTAGCCGCGCGCTACCTGGTGGCGGAGGAGAACGGCCGGGTGGTCGGCTACGCCGGGGCCTGGGTGATCCTGGACGAAAGCCATATCACCAACATCGCCGTGGCGGAGGACGCGCGGGGCCGGGGGATCGGCCGGAAGCTGACCGAGGCGCTGATGCGGTATATTTCCAACCTGGGCGCGGCCTACGCGACGCTGGAGGTACGGGTCAGCAACGAACGGGCGCAGAACCTGTACAAAAGCCTGGGCTTTGTCAGTGTCGGGAAACGGAAGCGCTATTATGAGGACAACAACGAGGACGCCTTCCTGATGGTATGCGAGCACATGCCGGAGGTGGAGGAGGATTTCGAGGACAAGGAGTAAACCGATGACAGGCCGGAAAATCATCCTGATGACGCTGCTGGCGGCGCTGCTGGCAGCGGGATTCTGCCTGTCCGCGGCCGCGGAGGAAGCGGAAAACCTGACGGAAAAGTGCACGGTGAAAATGTCGTCGCACAGCGAGCGGGCGAAGCGGATTACCGACGGGGATTACCGCACCAACTGGGAGAGCGCGGAGACGGAAAATCCCTGGGTTACGATCACCAGCCCGGACCCCGTGTACGGCCTCTACCTGTGCTTCCAGAAGAAGCCGGAAAGCTATGAAATCCAGCGTGCCTCCGGCGACGACTGGGTGACCGTAACGGCGGGGGACGTCCGGTTCCACCACGTATTTTACGAGATGGACGGCGTGAAAAAGATCCGGATCCGGGCCACCGGCGGGGAAAAGACCGTGATGGGGTTCAACGAGATCTTTGTGTTCGGCGCGGGGGATATTCCGGACTGGGTGCAGCGCTGGGAGGAACCGGAAGGCAAAGCCGACATCCTGTTTGTCGCGACGCATCCGGACGACGACGCGCTCTTCCTGGGCAGCGCCATCATCTACTACAACACCGAGCTGAAAAAGAACGTCCGGGTGGCGTTCCTGACCTGGTCCAACACCACCCGCCGCAGCGAGGCGCTGAACGGGCTGTGGACCATGGGCGTCCGGACCTATCCGGATTTCGGCGGGTTCCGCGACACCTTCACCAATCCGACCAGCGACATGAAGAAGGCCTACAAGGCGGTGGGCGGGAAGGACCTGGTGCTGGAGTGGATCACGGGCATGTTCCGCCGTTACCGGCCGGACGTGGTCGTGACACAGGACATGAACGGCGAATACGGTCACCCGCAGCACCGGATGCTCGTCCGGGCGTGCACGGAATGCTGGGACCTGGCGGCGGATCCGGAAAAGTATCCGGAAAGCGCGGCGGCATACGGCGCGTGGGAAGTGAAGAAACTCTATCTCCACCTGTACGGGGACGAGGCGGACCAGACGGATTTTGACTGGGAGGTTCCGCTTCAGTCCATGGGCGGGAAAACCGCCAACGAGGTGGCGGAGGAAGCCTACGCGATGCATGTGACCCAGCGGGGACAGGGCAAGAAGTTCGGCGGAAAGTTTTACCCGTTCTCCGTGGAGGAATACGGCATCAAGCGGTATCCCAACAACCGGTTCGGACTCTACGCCAGCCGGGTGGGAGCGGATACGGAACACAACGATTTTATGGAAAACCTGAACGGAGCGGATGAATGATGAGCGGAATGAAACGGATGATCACAATCCTCCTGGCCGTGGTGCTTCTGTGCGGTATGGCGGCGGGGGCGGCGGCGGAAGTGACCGCGCCGGTCACGGCGCCGGAATGGGCGAACGTGGCGCTGAACGACCGCGGCTTCCTGGACGTGGGCGAATACGTGCTGGAGGACGAGGAGAACGGGCACTGGATGTATGTCAGCCCGACGCTGCGGATCGAGATCGTCCGGACGCTGGAAACGCCGGAAAAGAAGAAAAAAAAGGACGCGGAGCAGATTTTCTACTGCTTTACGGCGGAAATCTGGTGCGATACGGATAACGGAGAGCTTCCAAAGACCATCTGGAGCGATCCGGAAAACCCGCGGGGAAACAAGACCGAGAAGTTTCCCAAGGATGTCGCGGAAATCAACCACGCGGTGTTCGCCACCAGCACGGATTACTACACCTACCGGGTGGACAAGAAGAAAAAGAACGGCGGACAGGTCGGCATCGTGATCCGGGACGGGGAGATCCTGTATTACAACCCGGTGAAGAACCGGGAAAAGAGCATGCCGAACTACGAGACGCTGGCCCTTTTCCGGGACGGGCATGTGGAGAGCTGGCCGAATACGGAAAAGACCGCGCAGCAGTATATCGACGAGGGCGCGCTGCAGGTCTATACCTTCGGCCCCTGCCTGCTCCGGGACGGGGAGCTGACGGAATACCTGGCGAAACACGCGAACCGGAACCTGAATCCCCGGCACGCCTTCGGCATGGTCGAGCCGGGACACTACATCGACATGGTCTGCGAGGGCAGGCTGTGGACAAAGCATAAGATCCTCGGGGAGATCGTCGAGAAACGGTCCACCGGCGTGATGATGGAGACGCTGGCGAAAATGATGCAGGCGAAGGGATGCCGGGTCGCCGTGAACCTGGACGGCGGGCAGACGGCGGTCATGACCTTCATGGGAAAGCAGCTGAACAAGGTCTGGTACAAGGACCCGTACGGGCGGGAGACCTTTGAGATGCTCGAATTCGGCGAGTACCGGGGAGAGGTCAACGCCGCCGAAACCGAGGAAGTGGAGTAAGGCGGCCGCGGGGCCTGAAACGCCTGAAATAATCCTTGACACAGGTACGGATGAGTGATATCATTCGTATGTTAGCCGCTCGGGAGAGGTCTGTTCAAATGCGCTTCGCGCAACCTCAGGTTCCCGGCGAGTTTGTAATCAGGAGGTGCTGTCCCATGTATGCTATTATCGCAGCGGGCGGCCGGCAATACCGTGTATCCCAGGGTGATGTGATCTACATCGACAAAGTCAACCAGGAAGCTGATTCCGAGATCTCCTTCGACGTGCTGATGCTCGGCGGAGACGGAGATGTCAAGGTCGGTAACCCCGTTCTGGAAGGCGCGAAGGTTGAAGGTAAGGTTCTGGCCCAGGTAAAGGGTGAGAAGATCACCGTTTACAAGTACAAGAGCAAGAAGAACTACAGCCGGAAGATCGGCCATCGCCAGCCCTACACCAAGGTGGAAATCACCGCGATCAACGCGTAATGATCTCCGCCATCCTGTATCGCGGGGAGGAGGGCCTGACCGGCTGCCGGATGACCGGACACAGCGGGCAGGCGGAAGCGGGGCGTGACATCGTCTGCGCCGCGGCCTCGATCCTCGGGTGCACCTGTGTGAATTCCCTCGAAAGCGTACTCGGCATCGTTCCCGTGGTGACGGAAAATGATGACGGGGTACTGGCCTTTCATCTTCCGGAGATGAACCCGGAGGACAGCGCGAAGGCGCAGATCCTGATGCAGGCCCTGAAACAGGGGCTGTCGGACCTGGCGGAGGCCTATCCCCGCAATATCACGCTGAGCGAAAAGGAATTCCGCTGAAAGAATCCACTTTAATCAGACCAACATTTCCATTCAGGAACGGAGGAAACGACCATGATGAAGCTTAATCTGCAGCAATTCGCCCATAAAAAGGGAATGGGTTCCACCCGGAACGGCCGTGACAGCGAGTCCAAGCGCCTCGGGCCGAAGCGGGCCGACGGCCAGATGGCCCTCGCGGGCAATATTCTTGTTCGTCAGCGCGGCACCCATATCCATCCCGGCCACAATGTCGGCATCGGCAAGGATGACACCCTGTTCGCCAAGACCACGGGGATCGTCCGGTTCGAGCGCCTGGGCAAGGACCGCAAGCAGGTTTCCGTTTATCCCGTCGAAACCGCGGCCGAAGCTCAGTAACTGAGACAGGGATCCGATGGGCTGTTGCGCCGCAACAGCCCATTTTACGTACAAAAAGGAGGAAGAACGCCATGGAAGAGAAGCGCAGGACCTATTACATTACCACACCGATCTACTATCCGTCCGGAAACATGACCATCGGTCATACCTACACCACCGTGGCGGCGGATACCATGGCGCGCTTCCGGAAGATGCAGGGCTATGATACCTATTTCCTGACCGGCACGGACGAGCACGGCCAGAAGATCGAGAAGAAGGCCGCGGAAGCCGGCGTGACGGAGATCGAGTACGTGGACAAGATCGTCGCGGCGACGAAGGACCTGTGGAAGCTGATGAATATCGAATACGACGATTTCATCCGCACCACGGAAGAGCGCCATATGAAGATCGTGCAGAAGATCTTCCGGCAGTTCTATGAGCAGGGGGACATCTACAAGGCTTCCTACGAAGGAATGTACTGTACGCCCTGCGAAAGCTTCTGGACGCCGACCCAGCTGGTCGAGAAGGACGGGATCAAGGTGTGCCCGGACTGCGGCCGGCCCTGCCAGCCGATGCAGGAGGAAAGCTATTTCTTCCGGATGAGCAAGTACCAGGACTGGCTGATCGACTATATCGAGACGCACCCGGACTTCATCCAGCCCGCCAAACGCGCCAACGAGATGCTGACCAACTTCCTGCGCCCCGGCCTTCAGGACCTGTGCGTGAGCCGGACCAGCGTCAAGTGGGGCATCCCGGTGGACTTTGACGACAAGCATACCGTGTATGTCTGGATCGACGCGCTGAGCAACTACATCACGGCCCTGGGCTACGGAACGGAGCACGACGAACTGTTCCGGAAGTACTGGCCGGCGGACGTGCACCTGGTGGGCAAGGAGATCGTGCGGTTCCATACGATCTACTGGCCGATCATGCTGCACGCGCTGGGACTGCCGCTGCCGAAGCAGGTATTCGGCCACGGCTGGCTCCTGTTCGGCGCGGACCGGATGAGCAAATCCAAGGGCAACGTGGTTTATCCCGAACCGATCGTGGCCCGCTACGGCGTGGATCCGCTGCGCTATTACCTGATGAGGGAGATGCCCTTCGGCGCGGACGGCAACTACACCAACGAGTCTTTCCTGACCCGGATGAACGCGGACCTGGCCAACGACCTGGGCAACCTGGTCAGCCGGACCGTGGCGATGATCGAGAAATACTTCGCCGGCAAGGTGCCCGCCTGGACGGACGCCGTGGATCCGGAGATCGACAAGCCCCTGCAGGAGCACTGCGCCGCGCTGCCCGCCCTGGTGGAGGAGCAGATGGACAAGCTGCAGTTCCCCCAGGCGCTGGCCGAGATCTGGAAAGTGATCGGCGAGTGCAACAAGTATATCGACGTGACCCAGCCCTGGGTGCTCGGCAAGGATCCGGAGAAGCAGGACCGGCTGGCCAACGTGATGCGGACCCTGGCGGAGTGCGTGCGCTTTGCCGCCGTGCTGATCGGGCCGTTCATGCCCTCCACGCCGGAGCGGATCTTCAGCCAGCTGGGCATCGAGGATCCCGCGCTGAAGACCTGGGATTCCCTGAAGGCCTTCGGAACGATTCCCGCCGGTACCACCGTGCATAAGGGAGAAGCCCTGTTCCCGCGGATCGACGTGAACAAGGAGCTGGAAGCCCTGAGCGCGGACGACGGGAAGAAGGCGGAAAAGGAAGCCGCGAAGGCGGAAAAGAAGGCCGAAAAGGCCGCGGAGAAGCAGGAGAAGAAGAGCGGCCACGAAGAGCCGGAATACCCGGCGGAGATCGCGATCGACGATTTTTTCAAGTGCAAGATCCAGGTCGCCCGCGTGCTGGAGTGCGTGAAGGTGGAAAAGAGCAGCAAGCTGCTGAAGTTCCGCCTGGGTCTGGGCAAGGACGGCGAGCGCACCGTGGTCAGCGGCATCCAGAAATGGTATGAGCCGGAAACCCTGGTGGGAACCCAGGTCGCGGTGATCACGAACCTCAAACCCGCGAAACTGGCCGGCATCGAGAGCCAGGGCATGATCCTTTCCGCGCTGGACGACAGCGGAAACCTGCGGCTGGTGACAGTCGGGGAAGGCGTGGAGGACGGTGCCATTATCGGATGACGGAATGGTTTGACAGCCACTGCCACGTGGACGAAGTGCAATTTGACGAAGACCGGGAAGCCGTGCTTGCGCGTATGCGGGAGCACGGCGTTACCCGTTACGCGGTGATCGGCAGCGACATGGAGACGTCGCGGCGGGCGATCGCCTTCTGCGAAAGCCATGAAGGAGCGGCTGCCGTCGGCGGAATCCACCCCCATGAGGCGAAGGGCTTCCGGGAAGGCGACCTTCAGGAGATCCGGGACTGGTACCGGGCCGGGAAGATCCGGGCGATCGGGGAGATCGGCCTGGACTTCTATTACGACCACAGCCCGCGGGACGTCCAGCGGGAGGTCTGCATCCGCCAGATGGAGCTGGCCTGGGAGATCGGCGCGCCGGTGGCGTACCATATCCGGGACGCGCACGGCGAGATGCTGGAAATCATGAAGGGAATGAAGGCGAAGCTGACCGGCGGGATCATCCATTGTTTTTCCGGCAGCGCGGAGACAGCGAAGGAATACCTGAAGCTGGGTTATTATATCTCTTTTGCCGGGCCGCTGACCTTCAAAAAGGCGCCGAGGCTGCAGGAAGCGGCCATGCTGGTGCCGAAGGACCGGCTGCTGGTCGAGACCGACAGCCCCTACATGGCGCCGGAACCGGTGCGCGGGCGGCGGAACGAGCCGGCGAACGTCCGGTATGTCGGGCTGAAGCTGGCGGAAATCCGCAGGGAAAACCCGGAGGAGGTCGCCGCGTACACCACGGAGAACGCGAAACGCGTATACGGAATCTGACATAAAACGGCCGGAGTTTCAACAGAAACTCCGGCCGTGTTTTACTCCGGATCTGCTCCGGAATCGTCCTTCCGGGCGGGGCAGCCGGTGCGGGAACAACCGCCGCAGCCGCAGGAGCAGCCCTTTTTCACGCGCCTGCGGTACGTATACAGCGCGCCGCCGGCAATCAGCGCCACGCCGAGAATGATCAGGATATCCGACAGGTTCATATCAGCCACCTCCCAGCAGCATGCCGACCAGGCGAACGACGACAGCGGCGACCCAGGCGACCGCGCACTGCCAGAGGACGATGCCCAGCGCCCATTTCCGGCCCATTTCCCGCCGGAAGGCAGCCACGGCCGCGACGCAGGGGGTATAGAGCAGGCAGAAGACCAGCAGGCAGGCCGCGGTCAGGTGCGGGATTTCCTCGGCGGAGAACAGCATGTTCATGACGGAAACCACGCTCTCCTTGGCCATGAAGCCGGAGATCAGCGAAGTGACGATCTTCCAGTCGCCCAGGCCGGCAGGCGCCATGACCGGCCGGATCAGGTTGGCCAGGGAGGCCAGGATGCTGGCGCTGGAGTTGGGGTCCTCCACCAGGTTGAACGAGAAGTCAAACCGCGACAGGAACCAGATGACCAGCGTCGCGATCAGGATCACCGAGAAGGCCCGGTGCAGGAAGTCCTTCGCCTTGTCCCAGAGCAGCAGCATGACGTTCTTCGGGCTGGGCAGGCGGTAATTCGGCAGCTCCATGACGAAGGGCACCGCCTCGCCGCGGAACAGGGTGTGCTTGAACAGGAAGGCCACGAGAATGCCGACGGCGATTCCCAGCAGGTACAGCCCGGTAATGATCAGCCAGGAGGCCTGCGGGAACAGGAATTCGGCGAAGAAGGCGTAAATCGGCAGCTTGGCCGTACAGGACATGAACGGCGTCAGCAGGATCGTCATCCGGCGGTCCCGGTCGGAGGGCAGGGTGCGGGTGGACATGACCGCCGGCACCGTGCAGCCGAAGCCGATCAGCATCGGCACGATGCTGCGGCCGGACAGGCCGATGCGCCGCAGCAGCTTGTCCATCACGAACGCCACCCGGGCGATATAGCCGCTGTCCTCAAGGATCGACAGGAAGAAGAACAAAAGGACGATGATCGGCAGGAAGCTGACGACCGTGCCCACGCCCTCGAAGATGCCGTCCAGCACCAGGCTCTGGATCGCGGGGTTCACGTTGGCCGCCAGCATGGCGGATTCGGTCCAGCCGCTGAGGACACCGATACCGTCCGACAGCAGGTCCTGCAGGATGGGACCGACCAGGAAGAAGGTCAGGAAAAAGACCAGGCCCATGATGGCGATGAACGCGGGGATCGCGGTGAAGCGGCCGGTCAGGATCCGGTCGATCTTCTCGCTGCGGATATGCTCCCTGCTCTCCCGCGGGCGGATGACGCAGGCGTCGCAGACCCGGCGGATATAGGCGAAGCGCATGTCCGCGATCGCAGCGCTGCGGTCCAGTTCCCGCTCCCGTTCCATCTGGGTGACCAGGTGCTGGAGCATGTCGTTCTCATTCCGGTCCAGGTCCAGCTGGCCGAGGATGCTCATATCGCCCTCGATCAGCTTGGAGGCCGCGAAACGGACGGGAAGGCCTACGCGGACGGCATGGTCCTCAATCAGGTGGCTGACCGCGTGGAGCGCGCGGTGGACGGCGCCGCCGTGGTCGTTGACGTCGCAGAAGTCCTGCCGCAGGGGCTTTTCCTGGTATTTCGCGATATGCACCGCGTGGCTGATCAGCTCGTCCACGCCGGCGTTCTTGGCCGCGGAAATCGGCACCACCGGGACGCCGAGCATCTGCTCCATTTCGTTGATGTCGACGGTGCCGCCGTTGCCGGTCAGCTCGTCCATCATGTTCAGGGCGACGACCATCGGGATATTCATTTCCAGCAGCTGCATTGTCAGGTACAGGTTGCGCTCGATGTTCGTGGCGTCCACGATATTGATGATGGCCTTCGGCTTCTCGTTCAGCACGAAATTCCGGGAGACCATTTCCTCGCTGGAGTAGGGGGACATGGAGTAGATGCCGGGCAGGTCCGTGATCAGGGTATTCGCCTGGCCGCGGATGGCGCCGTCCTTCCGGTCCACCGTGACGCCGGGGAAATTGCCCACGTGCTGGTTGGAACCGGTCAGCTGGTTGAACAGGGTGGTTTTTCCGCTGTTCTGGTTGCCGACGAGGGCAAAGGTCAGCGTCGTGCCGTCGGGCAGGGGATCGCCGCTGCCCTTGGGATGGAACTTGCCTTCCTCACCGAGGCCGGGGTGTTCGCGCTTCTTCCGGGGCTTCTTTTCCGGAAGGACCGCGGCGGAGGAATCCAGCAAGGTAATGCCGATCTTTTCCGCGTCCGCCAGGCGCAGCGTCAGTTCATATTCATGAATGCGCAGTTCCATGGGATCGCCCATCGGGGCGAACTTGATCAGGGTGACGACGGCGCCGGGAATCACGCCCATGTCCAGGAAGTGCTGGCGGAGGGCGCCTTCGCCGCCGACGATGTCCACCCGGGCGGACTGGCCCGGTTTCAGTTCGTTCAGGTTCATCCGGATCACAACTCCTTGCCTGTTATGATACCGGGGCAATGGTACCATATTTTGGACAGAAAAGGAAGGGAGGAAGGTGTGTTCTTTTGGTGCACGCGGCTTGTCCGGAATGCCGCGTGAATGATAGAATATGCCAAAGCTTTCAAAGGATGTGGGCGAATGGACCTTCAGGAACTGCGGGAGAAAATGAACCGGATCGACCGGGATCTGGTGGACCTGTACCTGGAACGGATGGAGACCGCGCAGGCCATCGGTGCCTGGAAGCGGGAGAACGGGGTTCCGGTATACGATCCGGCCCGGGAGCGCGAGCTGATGGACAGCGTGGCGGCGCAGGCCGGCGGGGAAAACGAGGACGGCGTCCGCGCGATGTTCAGTTTCCTGGTTTCCCAGAGCCGGACCCGGCAGCTGCTGGACGAGGGAAAGGGGAGCATCGGGGAGACGATCCGGCGCGCGCTGGAAAGCACGCCGAACCTGTTCCCGGAGAAGGCGGAGGTTGCCTGCCAGGGCGTCGAAGGCGCCTATTCCCAGCAGGCGTGCGAGAAGATCTTCCGGCACCCGTCCATTACGTATTTCCGCAGCTTCGCGGACGTATTTGACGCGATCGAAAGCGGGAAATGCCGCTACGGCGTACTGCCGATCGAGAACAGCCTGGCCGGATCTGTCAACGCCGTATATGACCTGATGGCCGGCCGCCGGTTTCACATCGTCCGTTCCACGCGGATCAAGATCGACCATACGCTGCTGACCCTGCCGGAGGCGGACGAGGCGGACATCCGCGAGGTGTTCTCCCACGAGCAGGCGATTCACCAGTGCTCCGAATACCTCGGGCGGCATCCGGAATGGCGTGTGACCCCTTGCACCAATACCGCCGCGGCCGCCAGCATGGTGTCGAAGAGCGGACGGAAGGACGCGGCCGCGATCTCGTCCGCGCGCTGCGCGGCGCTGTACGGGCTGAAGTGCGTGGATTCCGGCATCCAGAACAACAGCAACAACCATACGCGGTTCATCTGCATTTCCCGGGACGCGGAAATCTATCCCGGCGCGGACAAAACGACGCTGCTGCTGGCGCTGCCCAACCGGCCGGGCGAGCTGTACCGCATCCTGAGCCTGTTCAACGCGCAGGGCGTGAACCTGACCAAGCTGGAAAGCCGCCCCATGCCGGGACGGGATTTTGAGTTCATGTTCTGCTTTGATATCGACGCGTCGGTCTATTCCCCGGCGTTTACCCGCCTGATGGATATACTGGAGGTTACCGTGGAGCATTTCACCTGGCTGGGCAGCTATACCGAACAGGCCTGAGGACCGCAGGGAGGGAGGACTTCCGCCATGACCGCCGCGTGGGAGAAACAATACGGAAAAATACGGATGCGCCTGGTTCCCTGGAGCCGGGGAATCGTCCGCATGACCCGGAACCTGGGAGGCGCCTTCCGGGAACCCGCTTACTCCGCTGTGTCCGGGAAACCGGACGGGGCATGGATACGCACCGCGGAAGGGGAACGGGAGGATGAGCTGACCCTGCCGGGGATTACGGTCCGCGTGAACCGGGATACCGGCGCCGTTTCCTTTTACCGGGAGGACGGTGTTCCGCTGCTTCGGGAACCGCAGGACCGGCCTGTGGAACTGGAAGAAACGAAAATTGTACTGAACCGCTTCGACAGCCATGCGGCTGTCCGGGAAACCTTGGCTGTGGACGGCGCGCGGGCATCCGCCGCGCCGGCGGAAAAACGCGTGGACCGGACCGGAGTCCGCGGCGTCCAGTATTTTGAGCTGTCGGAGGACGAGGCGCTATACGGGCTGGGATCCCACGAGGAGGGAATCGGCAACCTGCGCGGGCATACACGGCTCCTGTACCAGCACAACCTGAAAGCGGTAGTCCCGGTACTGGTTTCCACCCGGGGCTGGGCCATTCTTTTCGATATGGGGTGCCTGATGACCTTCCGCGACGACGCCGGGGGCACCCGCCTGACCATCGACTGCGCGGACGCGGCGGACTGGTATTTCCTGGCGGGAGACGGCAACTACGCGTCCCTGATGACCCGGCTGCGGCAGCTGACCGGAGCGGCGCCCATGCTGCCGAAGTACGCGCTGGGGTTCACCCAGTCAAAGGAACGCTACATGGACGCCGAAGAACTGACCGGGGTGGTGGACGAATACCGCCGCCGCGGGATTCCGCTGGACATGATCGTGCAGGACTGGCTGACCTGGCCGGAAGGGCAGTGGGGGCTGAAACAGCCGGACCGCGCGCGCTTCCCGGAAGGGTTTATCGACCGGGTGCACGCGCAGCACGCGCGGCTGATGTTCTCCATCTGGCCCCATATGCAGGGCGACCGGAATGAAAACCGGGAGGAGTTTCTGCGGACGGGCTGCATGCTGGGGAACCGCTCCACCTACAACGCATTCCTGCCGGAAGCGCGGGAGATCTACTGGCGGCAGACCCGCGGCCTGTACGCGGAGGGCGTGGACGCCTGGTGGGCGGACTGCACGGAGCCCTTTGAAAGCGACTGGAACGGCCATGAGCGCCCCTCGGACGAGGAACGGATGCAACGGAACACGGGCGAGGCGAAAACCTACCTGGACCCGACTGAAATCAGCCTGTACAGCCTGTGCCACGCACGCGGCCTGTATGAAGGGCAGCGGGGCGAGGAACGGAAGCAGCGCGTGCTGACGGTGACGCGGTCCTCCTGGGCCGGGCAGCACCGGTACGCGGCCGTGACCTGGAGCGGCGACGTCAGCGCCTCCTGGGAAACGCTCCGGCGGCATATCCCGGAAGGGCTGAACTTCATGGCCGCCGGGGAACCTTTCTGGCACTGTGATATCGGCGGGTTTTTCTCCGATACGAAGGATCCGTGGTTCTGGCGGGGAGAATTCCCGCGGGGAAAAGACGATCCGGGATACCGGGAACTCTTTGTCCGGTGGACGCAGTATGCCTGCTTCCTTACCATGATGCGGGCGCACGGGACGGATACGCCCCGGGAGATCTGGCAGTTCGGCGAGGCGGGGGAACCGTTTTACGACGCTATCGCCCTGAGCATCCGGATGCGCTACCGGCTGCAGGCGTACCAGTACGCCCTGATGGCGGAGACCCGCGAAACCGGCCTGCCCGCGCTGCGGGTACCGGCGCTGGTTTTTCCGGAGGATACCCGGCTGCGAGAAACAGACAGCGGGATGATGCTGGGGGATCATCTGCTGGTATATCCCGTGACGCGGCCGATGTATTTCCTGCCCGGCGGAGCAAAAATCGCGGAGCCGGATGAATACGTCCAGGTCTACCTGCCGGCGGGGCAGGACTGGTACAGCCCGGACGGGAAAAAGATCTTTGCCGGAGGGCAGGAGATCTGCGTCCACGCGCCGCTGGCGGAGGTACCAGCCTTTATCCGGGCGGGTACGGTCCTGCCGCTGGCCGCGCAGCAGCAGTACACGGACGAACGCCCGGATGAACCCGTGGATCTGGTGGTCTGGCCCGGCAGGGACGCGGTTTTCACCTGGTATGAAGACGACGGAATCACCTATGGCTATGAGCAGGGACAGTACCGGAAGATTCCCATCCGCTGGAACGACGGCGAACAATCGCTGACGCTGGGAAAGCAGGAAGGGCAGATCCGCGGTGAACGGCGCTTCCGGATCCGGATGTGCGGCGCGGAGAAGTTCCAGGAGACCGTTTATACCGGGGAGGCAGTCACCCTGTTCCCCGGCCGGGAATAAACAGGAGCGGCGAGGGGAATCCGCCGCCGACGGAGGCAAGGGCTTGAGCGGAGGAAGAACGGAATTGTTTCCCCGGGAGGAACTGGCGGTATACCGGCTGATCTCGGGGAATGACGGGCTGAAGGCCCGGGAAATCGCCGCGAAGCTGGGTATGGAGAAAACCGACGTCAGCCGGCTGCTGTTTTCGGCGCCGCTGATGCGGGAAATGTGCTACCAGGACCTGGAGTACCGGTGGCATGCGCTGATCAGCCAGCGGACGCCGCATGAAGGACTGTATGAGTTCTCCGGCTGGTACGGAACGGTGGACGAGTTTATGGCGGAAGGGGAGGAAACCTGGCTGGAGAGGCTGCAGGAAGGCTGCCGTCGCATCGGCCGGAGCCTGAACGACCGGCGCGGCCTGATCCATTCCTTCCGGGACTGCGGGGAGACGATGCGCAGTCTGTTCCGGGACCTTCAGCAGATGACGGACGGGAACTTCGGCGACTGGGAAATCGTATTCGAGTTCCGGCTGAACCGGGCGCGATGGATCCGGGTGTACGCGGATGTGCTGCTGATCACGAAGGAGCGGGTTTTCTCGCTGGAGTTCAAGATGAAAAAGGAGCCGGACCCGGAGGAGGTGCTCCAGGCGGCGAAATACTGCCCGTACCTGGAGGTTGTTTTCGGGGAAAGATATGACGTGATCCCCGCCCTGGTGCTGACGGGGACCGCGGATCTGTTTGAGTTTGTACGAATCGGGAGTACGGATTCCGAACTGCTGGTGTGCTCGGGAGACATGCTGTTCAACGTATTGAACGAGTATATGGGGTTTCTTAATTAGGTAGGAGGTAGGAAGTAGGAGGTATTATCAGCGGGAGGCAGGAAGCAGAAGGTGAACCGGAGCGGGGATCAGTCGATGCGGCTGAGGGTTTTATAGCCGCGGGACTGGAGGAACTCCTGGACCTCCATCAGGTCGGAGGTGCGGAGGATCGCGACCGGCAGGCGGCTGAGCGTATTGTAGGTGACGTAGATATAATCCACGTTGATGTTTCCGTCCGCGATGATGCCCAGCAGCCGGTTCAGGCTGCCGCACTCGTCGCCGATCTCCGCCGCGATGACGGATTCCGAATGGCACATATAGCCTTTGTCACGCAGCGCCATTTCCGCCTTGTCCGTGTCAGACACCAGCATGCGGACAATGCCGTACTCGGCGCTGTCATTGGTGATCAGGGTATTCATATTGACGCCGGCGTCAAACAGGATCTGCGTGATCCGGTTCATGGCGCCTTTTTTGTTTTCCGCGAAAATGGACAGCTGGCGAATCATAGTGTATCTCCTCCTTTAGCGGTTTTGACAGCAGTACCGTCCCTCTGTCAAAAAGTTGACAGCAGTACCGTCCCCTTGTCAAAAAGCTGACAAGAGAACCGTCCCCTTGTCAGAAAGACAGGGCGGCTTTCATGGAGCGGACGTATTCCCCGATATGGGCGGGAGCTTCCCGGCCGTAGCGGGCGAGGATCTTCTCGATGGCGGAGCCGACGATCGCGCCGTCGGACAGGGCGGCCATGGCGGCGGCCTGGTCCGGCGTGGAAATGCCGAAGCCGACGGCGACCGGAACGGACGTGTTCTCCCGGATGGTGCGGATGATCGGCTTCAGGTCCGTGGTGATCTCGCTGCGGGTGCCGGTGACACCGAGGCTGGAGACGAGATAGATAAAGCCTTCCGCCTCACGGGCGATCATCGCGACCCGGTTTTCTGAGGTCGGCGCGATCAGGGAGACCAGGTCCACCCCGTACTTGCGGCACAGGGGGAGGAATTCCTCCTTTTCCTCGAAGGGCAGGTCCGGCAGGATCAGCCCGTCGATTCCAATCCGGGCGCAGGTGGGGATGAACCGCTCCGCGCCGTAGGAGAAGATGACGTTGGCATAGGTCATGAAAACCATCGGGACGGAAACGTCCTTCCGCAGGTCCTCCACAAAGCGGAAGATCTTGTCCGTGGTGACGCCGCCCTGCAGCGCGCGCAGGCTGGCCTCCTGGATGACGGGACCTTCGGCCGTCGGATCGGAGAAGGGGATGCCCAGCTCGATCAGGTCGGCGCCGTTTTCCACGGCGGCGCGGACGGACGCGGCCGTGGTTTCCAGGTCCGGGTCCCCGCAGGTGATGAAGGCGACGAACGCCTTGCCGTGGTCGAAAGCGGAAGCGATATTACTCATGCAGATCCTCCCCCCTGTAGCGGGCGATGGCGGCGCAGTCCTTGTCGCCCCGTCCGGAGACCGTGATGACGATAATCTGCTCCGGATTCATTTCCGGGGCGATCTTCTGTGCGCAGGCGACGGCGTGGGCCGATTCGATGGCCGGGATGATGCCTTCCGTCCGGGCCAGGTACTCAAAGGCACAGACGGCTTCCTCGTCGGTCACCGGCACGTACTCGGCCCGGCCGATGTCGTGCAGCCAGGCGTGCTCCGGGCCGACGCCGGGATAGTCGAGGCCGGCGGAGATGGAATAGACCGGGGCGATCTGGCCGTACTCGTCCTGGCAGAAATAGCTCTTCATGCCGTGGAAAATCCCTAGGCGGCCGGTATTCATCGTCGCGGCGGTCTCGAAGGTGTCGATTCCGCGGCCGGCGGCCTCACATCCGATCAGGCGGACGGAGGGATCGTCGATAAAGTGGTAGAAGCTGCCGATGGCGTTGCTGCCGCCGCCGACGCAGGCGATGACCGCGTCCGGCAGCCGGCCTTCCTTTTCCGCCAGCTGGTCCTTGATCTCCCGGGAGATGACCGCCTGGAAGTCCCGTACGATGGTCGGGAAGGGATGCGGGCCCATGACGGAGCCGAGGCAGTAATGCGTGTCGTCGATCCGGCGGGTCCATTCGCGCATGGCCTCGCTGACCGCGTCCTTCAGCGTGGCGGTGCCGGTCTTCACCGGGATGACCTCGGCGCCGAGCAGGCGCATCCGGTATACGTTCAGCGCCTGGCGGACGGTGTCCTCCTCGCCCATGAAAACCACGCACTCCATGCCCATCAGGGCGGCGGCCGTGGCGGTGGCCACGCCGTGCTGCCCCGCGCCGGTCTCGGCGATCAGGCGGGTCTTGCCCATCTTTTTCGCCAGCAGCGCCTGGCCCAGCACGTTGTTGATTTTATGCGCGCCGGTATGGTTCAGGTCCTCGCGCTTGAGGTAGATCTTCGCGCCGCCGAGGTCCCGGGTCATCTTCTCCGCGAAGTACAGGCGGGAAGGCCGGCCGGCGTATTCGTTCAGCAGGGAGTTCAGCTCCCGGTTGAATTCCGGATCCTCCTTATAGCGGTTGTAGGCTTCCTCCAGCTCGATCACGGCGTTCATCAGGGTTTCCGGGATGTACTGGCCGCCGTGGATTCCAAAGCGCCCGTTCGGGTTCGTCATGATACGTCATCTCGCTCTCTTACCGCGCGGACAAACGCGCGCATTTTCGTGATATCCTTATATCCGTCCGTCTCGATGCCGGACGATACGTCCACCGCCCAGGGACGCAGGTCCCGTACCGCGGCGGAGACGTTTTCCGGGTTCAGCCCGCCGGCCAGGAAGTAGGGCCGGGAAAGGCCGGACAGAAGGTTCCAGTCAAAGGTCTTTCCGTCGCCGGCGCCCGCGTCCAGCAGGATATGGTCCGCGGGGGAGGCGGTCGCCGCCTCCGCGTCCGCCGCGCTCCGGATCCGGAAGGCCTGGATCAGCGGCCGGTCCGTCAGCTGCCGCAGGCGGGCGATGTACGCCGCGTCTTCGTGCCCGTGGAGCTGGGCCATATCGATGATCCCGCCCTCCAGCAGGCGGGCGACGGTTTCCGGGCTTTCGTCCACAAAGACGCCGACGGCTGTGATATCCGGAGAAAGCTTACGGCGCAGGGCCGCCGCGGCGTCCGGCGTAACGCAGCGCCTGCTTCCGGGGAAGAAGACGAAGCCGATGAACTCCGGAAGGAGTTCGCCGGCCGCGGCAATATCCTCGTCCCGGCGCAGGCCGCACATCTTGATCCGGGTCATGGCGTTTCTCCTTTCAGTGCCCGCAGCATCTTTCCGGGATCCGGCGCGCGCATCAGCGCCTCGCCGATCAGCGCCGCGTCCGCGCCGATCTTCCGCAGGAGCGCCACGTCTTCCGGCGTCCGGACGCCGCTCTCCGCGACATACACGCAGGAGGCGGGAATCAGGTCCCGCAGGCGCCCGGCGTTGCCGAAGTCCACGGTGAAGTCCTTCAGGTTCCGGTTGTTGACCCCGATGATCTTCGCCCCCGCGGAAACCGCGGTCCGGATCTCCTGCTCGTCATGGGTTTCGACCAGCGCCGCGATGCCCAGGCTCTCACAGCGTTCCAGGTACTTTTCCAGCGTCTTTCCGTCCATCAGGGAGACGATCAGCAGCGCGGCGTTCGCGCCCATGACCCGGGCCTGTTCCAGCTGGTAGGCGCAGACGGTGAAGTCCTTGCGCAGCATCGGCAGGGAGATGTTTTCCCGCACTTCCCGGAAGATCCGGTCCGACCCGAGGAAGTATTCCGGCTCGGTCAGGCAGGAGACGCAGTCCGCGCCGGCGGCTTCATAGGACCGGGCGATGTCCAGGTAGGGAAAATCCGGGGAGATCAGGCCCTTTGAAGGGGAGGCCTTCTTGATCTCGCAGATAAAGGAGATCCCCGGCTTCTTCAGCGCGGAGAGGAACGCGGCGCCGTCCCCGGGGCCCAGGGATTCCGCCTTCGCGCGCATTTCCGCTTCCGGGACGGCCTGCTGATCCGCCGCGGACCGCTCCAGGGACAGCGCGGCGAGCTTTTCCAGGATGTTCATGCGTTTTCCTCAGGCAGGTTGCTGACGGCGATCAGCTTCTCCAGCGCCTGCGCCGCCTTCCCGCTGTCGATCAGTTCCGCGGCCAGGGCGATGCCGTCCGCCATGCTTTCCGCCTTGCCGCCGATATACAGAGCCGCGCCGGCGTTCATCAGCACCGCGTCCCGCTTCGGGCCCTTTTCGCCCGCGAGGATCGCCCGGGTGATCGCCGCGTTCTCCTCCGGCGTGCCGCCGACCAGGTCCTGCTTTTCGCAGCGCTTCAGGCCGAACTGCTCCGGGGTGATTACGTAGTTCTTCATCCAGCTGTCGCGGAACTCGCAGACCGCGGTCGGCGCGCTCAGGGAGATCTCGTCCAGCTTGTCCCGGCCGTAGACCACCATGCCGCGGCGGACGCCGAGGTTCATCAGGACCTGGGCCAGGGGATTGAGCAGGTATTCGTCATACACGCCCAGCAGCTGCATCGCCGGCCGGCCGGGATTGGTCAGCGGCCCGAGGATGTTGAACACGGTTCGGAACCCGAGCTCCTTCCGGATCGCACCGACGTACTTCATCGAGGTGTGGTATTTCTGGGCGAAGAAGAAGCACATACCCGCTTCGTCCAGCAGCTGCCGGCAGCGGTCCGGGCTCTGCTGGATGTTGACGCCCAGGGCTTCCAGGCAGTCCGCCGTGCCGCACTTGCTGGAGGCGGCGCGGTTGCCGTGCTTGGCGACGCGCATGCCGCCGGCGGCCGCGACCAGGGCGGAGGTGGTGGAAATGTTGAAGGAATGCGCGTTGTCCCCACCGGTGCCGACGATCTCGAACAGGTCGTCCCCGGCGTCCACGCGCACGGCCTTCTCGCGCATGGCGGCGGCGCATCCGGCGATCTCGTCGGTGGTTTCCGCGCGGGCGTTCTTGGTGGACAGGGAGGCCAGGAAGGCCGCGTTCTGGGTCGGGGTGGTTTCGCCGCTCATGATTTCGTTCATGACGGTGTAGGCTTCGTCGTAGGTCAGGTCTTCCTTGCTGACGATTTTGACAATGGCTTCCTTAATCATGGATGTATCCTCCTTCAGTCCTTTGCGGACGACAGTTTCATAAAGTTGCGGAGCATGGTTTTGCCGTCGGGGGTCATGATGCTTTCCGGATGGAACTGTACCCCGAAGATCGGGTATTCCCGGTGCTGTACAGCCATGACTTCGCCGTCCGCCGTGCGGGCAGTCACCTTCAGGCAGGCGGGCATCGTATCCTCCGCGGCGGCCAGGGAATGGTACCGGGCGACCGGGAATTCCTCCGGGCAGTTCCCGAAGAGGGGGCAGCCGGGTTCCGGACGGATCCGGGACTGCTTGCCGTGCATCAGGGCTTTCGCGTAGGTGACCGTGGCGCCGAAGGCGGCGCAGATCGCCTGGTGGCCGAGGCAGACGCCCAGGATCGGGATGTCCCTGCCGAGCTCGCGGGCGGCTTCGACGATGACGCCGGCATCTTCCGGCCGGCCGGGGCCGGGGGAAAGGATGATCCGGTCCGGCTTCAGGGCCCGGATCTGCTCAATGGTCATTTCGTCGTTCCGGATCACGCGGATATCCGGATTGATTTCCCCGATATACTGGAAGAGGTTGTAGGAAAAGCTGTCGTAGTTGTCAATCAGCAGCGTCATGCGTCCAGCCCTCCTTCCGCGCCTTCCGCCAGCTGCAGCGCCCGGAGCACCGCGCCGGCCTTGTTCATGCTTTCCTCGAATTCCTTTTCCGGCACGGAATCGAAGACGATTCCGGCGCCGGAGCGGATGAACACCCGGCCGTTCTTGCGCCAGGCGATGCGGATCGCGATGCAGGTGTCCATATTGCCGGCAAAGTCGATATAGCCGATGGCGCCGCCGTAGATTCCGCGCTTGTTCTTCTCCAGCTCACCGATCAGCTGGCAGGCCCGGATCTTCGGCGCGCCGGAGAGCGTGCCGGCCGGAAGCACCGCCTCGATGGCGTCCAGAGCATCCCGGTCCTCCCGGATTTCCCCGCGGACCGTGGAGCCAATGTGCATCACATGGGAGAAGCGGAGGATCTGGTGCAGGGTTTCCACCTGCACGGTGCCGAAGCGGGAGATCTTTCCCAGGTCGTTCTGCCCCAGGTCCACGAGCATGTTGTGCTCCGCCAGTTCCTTTTCATCCCGCAGCAGTTCCGTCTCCAGCGCCGCGTCCTCCGCGGAGATCTTTCCGCGGGGCCGGGTGCCGGCGAGGGGGAAGGTGTGGAGTATGCCGTCCTCCAGCTTCACCAGCGTTTCGGGGCTCGCACCGGCGACCTCCACGTCCGTGCCGGAGAAATAAAACATGTAGGGGGAGGGATTGACGGTCCGCAGCATCCGGTAGACGTTCAGCAGGCTGCCCTCGTAGGGCGCGCTCAGCCGGTTGGACAGCACGATCTGGAAGATGTCGCCCTCCTTAATGTAGTGCTTCGCCTTTTCGACCATATCGCAGAAGGCTTCCCGCTCAAAGAGCGGCTCGACCGGGCCGGCCAGGCGGCCGGGGATATCCTTTGCCTCGGCGCCTTCCGTCAGGATGCGGCGCATTTCCGCCAGCTCCATTTCCGCCCGGTGGTAACCCGCCTCACCGTCCGCCAGCTTCACGTTCGCGATCAGGATGATCTTCTGGCGGAAGTTGTCGAAGGCGATGACCTTGTCAAAGAGCATCAGGTCCACGTCCATGAAGTGCTCGGTGTCCGGCACGTTGGTTTTGACCGTGGGCTCGGAATAGTTCAGGTAATCATAGGAGAAGTAACCGGTGAGCCCGCCGGTGAAGGGCGGCAGGCCCGGGATCCGCGGGCTCCGGTATTCCGCCAGGATCTGGCGGAGCACGGCGGAGGGATTATCGGTTTTCAGCTTCACGTCGCCGACGGCCATTTCCCCGTCCACGCAGGTGATGCTCAGCTTCGGCTCGTAGCCGAGGAAGGTGTAGCGGCCCCAGTTTTCCTGCGCCTCGGCGGATTCCAGCAGGAATACGTGGGCGGATACGTTCTTCAGCTTCCGGACCGCCTGGATCGGCGTGCAGATGTCCGAGAGAAGTTCGCAGCTGACCGGGACGACATTGTACAGGCCGGACGCGCGGTACTGTTCCAGTTCCGCGTACGCGGGAGAAACCTTCATAAGCAGCCTCCTTACCGGTGCCGGAGAAGAGAAAAACCCCGGCAGATGATCGATCTGCCAGGGACGAAATTCATTCGCGGTGCCACCCTGTTTCACGGAATAACCGTGCGCTTAGCGGGATACGTTCATATCCCCGGCCACTGACGCGTGCCCCACGTCGCAGAATACTCGGCTTTCAGCCTTTGACTGCGCCCTCCGCGGTCCATTTGGCGGTTTGTTTCCTGCCCGGCTTTCAGCATCCCGGACTCTCTGTGAGGGCATGGCCGCTTTGATCTCCGCTTCAACGGTTTCTATGAAATTACACGCATTTTAACAGCCGGACGCGCGGGTGTCAAGAAAGACAGGAAGCCTGAACACGAGAAAAACAATCAGGCCTGCTCGGTGTAGCTGCCAAGCCAGGTGAAGTGATCCGCGCTTACTTCCAGCGCTTCCATCAGACGGATAAAACCGGGAGAATAGACGGATGTGTCCAGATCGAAACAGAACATAAACTCAAAATCCCGCCCGGGCACAGGACGGCTTTCCAGCTTGGTGAGGTTGACTCCCTGCGCATTGAAGAGGGCCAGGATCCGGTACAGTTCGCCCGGACGGTGGGGAAGGGACAGGAGCAGCGTGGTGCGGTCCGCGCCGGGATAAATCTC
>JAILIE010000111.1 GCA_024695415.1 Clostridiales bacterium
TCCGAGCATTCCCAGCATGATTCCGATTGCAAGTTCCATTTTCTTTTCCTCCGTTTATTTGTTATGGTGGTTCGTTCAGCCTTTGGCGCCCTGCGCGGCGGCCTTCCGCCGCGCCCGTTTCTCTTTCCGGGCGTTCCAGTCATCCCAGGGCACCGCCTCGGAAATATTCAGCATGGTCAGGATGGCGAAGATGAACGCCTGCATGAGCCCGCTGAAGATATCAAAGTAGATACTCAGCACCGCCGGGATACCGACCCGCAGGATCGGCATGTCCTTGAAAATCCCGGGGAGCGATCCTGTGATGGATTTGCTCAGCCCGCCCAGTGCCGTCGCGATCAGCGCCGAAATCACGGCGCCGCTCAGCACGTTGCCGTAGTGACGGAAGCCCATGCTGATCGGTGTGGAAAACTCGCCGATCAGGTTCATCGGCGCGAACAGCGGAATCGGCTTGAACAGCCCGATGAAGTAGTTCCACAGTCCGCCCCGGAACTTGTAGTACATGATCAGGAAGAACACCAGCAGCGCCCAGCCGAAAGTGACGTTCACGTCCCCGGTCGGCGAGAACAGGCCCAGCAGGCAGATCAGGGAGGAGAACGCGCTCAGCCCCATGATCGCCGCGATGAACGGCGCCCAGGAGGAGAAGTAATCCCCCATGTTCTCGTTCACCAGTTTCCGGCACTTCTCCACGATCCATTCCGCCGCCAGCTGCCTCCTGCAGACAGCCTTCGCGGTCAGCCCGTGCGTCAGGTACAGGCACAGGCCGAGGATGGAGATCATCACTGCCCAGCTGTTGACCTGGGACTCGGTGATCAGGATCGGCATCACCGGCGCGGGGATCTCGAGGAAGATCAGGGCCCCGGAAATCCGAACGCCTTCCGCCACGGGGGTGTAGAGCACCTTCAGGGCAATACACGCGAGGATCGGCAGGATCATCATCGCGATCAGCGCCCAGTCCGTATACCTGAACTTTTTGCTTTTTACATCCGGCACAGCCGTTACCGTCAATCCAGTTCACTTCCTTCCGAGCCCGGTTCCGCCTTTTTCCCGCCCGTCAGCGAACGGACGCCCAGCGCGATCCGGGGAAAAAGCAGCGGAATCAGCGTGGCGAACGGATCGGTCTTCGCAAGGCCGATCAGCAGCGCGCACAGTACGCCCATTCCCAGCAGGCGCAGGGAGGCGGTCGCCCGGACGCGCTTTCCGGCTGCCGCCGGGTCGCCGCTGTCCACCGCGCGGGTTACCGTCATCGCGAGCAGCATGAAATTGCCCACCGCGATGATCGCCCCGCCCAGGTTCCCGAACAATACGGACAGGTCCCACTTTCCGATAATCAGGAAGACCGCTTCCATTACAAGGCTCAGCAGCACTTCCCACACGGCGATATATCCCGTTGTTTTCCTGACCGCAGGATCCATCGCCGTCACCGGAGTTCCCCCTTCCGTATCCTTTTTCATATGCATAGGAAGATTGTACCAAATCCCCCTTCTTTTTTCAACCTTGATGTCCGGTTAAAACAGAACAATCCCGGCTTTTTTCGGATATATTTCCCGTCAGCTGTTTTCTTTGCGTCCCCTGCCAAAAAACCAGTGGAAAAGAATTCCCTCTTGCGGTAAAATAACAAAGCAATCCGGAAACTCAGAAACATCAAAACAGGAGTTTAGGCTATGGGCAAAATCGTCATGGGTTATTGGGACTGCCCCGTCTGCGGATCAAAAGAAATCCGCGGCGACGTGGTCAACTGCCCTTCCTGCGGCCGCGCCCGCGGCGACGTCAAATTCTATATGAAGGGCCACACCGAGGATCAGATCCGGAATGAGAACGAGCGGGGCGACCTCGAGTATGTGGACGAGGAGAAGGCAAAGTACGTCAGCCGCAATCCCGACTGGTACTGTTCCTTCTGCGAATCGCTGAACAGCGACAACGCCGCGTTCTGCTCCAGCTGCGGCGCCAGCCGGGAGAATTCCGAAAAGAACTACTTCGAAATGCTGGCGAAAAAGCAGGAGCGTGAGGCGGCGGAGCTCGCGGCCCAGCCGAAGCCGTCCGCCCAGCCGAAGAAGAAGAGCAAAAGTCCCCTGCTGATTATAGCGGTCATCGCGCTGGTCATCATCGGCGTGATCGTCTGGATGAACGGCAACAAGACCTCCGGGGACCTGAGCGTTTCCGCCCTGCGCTGGGACCGGCTCATCCATGTCGAGGAATATGTCGCCGAGTCCGACTGGTCCCTGCCTTCCGGAGCGGATCTCACCGATACGCGGCTGGAAACCCGGATGGAAGCCGAGACCCGGTACCGGACCGAACAGGTCCAGCGCACCCGCCGGGTCATCGACCACTACGAGACGAAATACGGCACCAAAGACCTGGGCAACGGCTACTTTGAGGAATATTCCTGGGAAGAGCCGGTATACGGAACGGAAACCTACTGGGAGACGGTCGAAGTGCCCTACACCGTACAGGTTCCCCGCCAGCGGACCAAATACTATTACAACATCTGGCGGGTCAACACCAGCCTGGACCTCCGGGCTTCCGGGAATACGCATGAAACCCACTGGCCGGAGGTAAACCTGCCGGAGAACCAGCGCGAAGCGCAGAGCCGGTCCCGGGAAGAACTCTACCGCTTCGCGGTCACCGATCCGAAGACCGGAAAGACGGAGTATTTCAGCCTCGCGGAAAACGACTGGATGAACCTGAACCCGAACGACTCCATCCGGATCACCCGGAAAAACTCCGGCGCGAATCCGTATATATCCGACGAGAAAGGAAACAAAATCGCCGA
>JAILIE010000123.1 GCA_024695415.1 Clostridiales bacterium
TGGTAGAGTGCCACCTTGCCAAGGTGGATGTCGCGGGTCCGAGTCCCGTCTACCGCTCCATTTTTTATGGTGCCATAGCCAAGTGGTAAGGCGAAGGTCTGCAAAACCTTTATTCTCCAGTTCGAATCTGGATGGCACCTCCAGAAAAAACCCTGCAGAATCAGTTCTGCAGGGTTTTGCTTTTGTGCCAGAGGGACCCGGTCCCGGTGACACGTTTCGCAGGAGGCGAGGAAGATCAGGACAGTCTGCGTGTCGGGCGAGACGAAAAGCCCAAGCAGCATAACGACAGCGCAGACGATGCCGCCCACAATGAGGGCTGTCCTGATGGAAAAAATGACAAATTCGTCATCAACATTACAGGTCCACCAGCGGGTACCGTCCTCCTTTGTATGGATTTTTTTCAGTTTCATGTCCATTGAGCAACGCCTCCGTTTATATTGTGAAATGCAGAATGGCCGTGTTACAACGGCAGCCAGTCAAGCACCTTCCGGATCTGGAGGTCCCAGAAATCCCAGTCGTGGCCGAAATCCCCCTCGTCCCAGGTGACGTCGGCACCCTTCTGCAGCAGGAAGTCCCGGAAGCGCAGGTTCGGCTCCAGCAGGTTGTCCTTCGTGCCGCAGGCGAGGTAGAACTTCGGAACGTCCCTTTTTTCCGCGAACATTTTCTCCGCGGCGACCACGGGATTCAGGTCGGATTCCGAAGCCTCCTTCAGATTGTCAAACAGGCCGATGTTGGCCTCCTCGGACACGTCGTCGAAAAGATGGATGGCGGAAGAAAGTCCGATGACGCGGCCGAAGGTCCGGGAGAACACAATGCCGTTGCGGACGGCGCCGTACCCGCCCATGGACAGGCCGCCGATGAACGTATCCTCCCGGCGGCGGGACAGGGGGAACATCCGCCTCGTCATCTCAACCAGCTCTTTGCCGATAAAGGTTTCATAATCGTTCCAGGGCGTCCTGGAACGGAAATAGAAGGCGTTGTCCCCGGAGGGCATCACGACGGCCAGGTTCTTTTCCTCCGCCCATTTCTGGATCCGCGTAAAGGATACCCAGTCGTTATAGTATCCCAGCAGCCCGTGCAGGAGATACAGGGTTTTGTACCGTTGCCCTTCCTCCTGCAGATACCTGTCCGTGTCAGCGTCAAACCTGTCGGCCGGCAGGATCACATTGAGGGGAACCGTGCGGAATAAAGCCTTGGAACAGTAGTTTACCTGAATCAGCGCCATAACAAAACCTCCCTGCGGAACATGTGTTCTTTTGCCATAGTAGAACAAAAAGCGGTCCGGGTCAATTCCGGATTTTTCCTGTCTTGACCGGCGGCAGATTTACGGCTATCCTTGAGACAGAGCCATCAGGAACAAAACAGCGCATACGGAGAACGGAGGAACAGGCCATGGGCAAAAAGGATTTTTCCAGGATGGACAGGCTGCTGCAGCGCTTCGTGGAGGAGGGGACCAACCCCGGCTGCGCCGCTGCGGTGATGCAGGGGGATGAACTGATCTACCACGGGGAGGCCGGGTACGCGGACATCGAATCCGGAAAGAAAGTGGACGTCCACAGCATGTTCAGCCAGGCTTCCACGACGAAACTGTTCACCTATGCCATTCTCGGGATGATCTATGAAGAGGGGAAATTCCTTTTCAGCGATCCGCTGTCGGACTATCTGCCGGAGTGGAAGAACACGCGGAAAACCATCATCCTTCCGGACGGGACCGCCGGTACGGCGCCCCTGGAAAAGCCCATCACCATCCGGGACGCGGTGGACATGATGTGCGGCCTGCCGTACTGCATGGCGCCGATGGCGGATCCGCCCACGCCGACGCTGGCCGCTATGAGCCGGAAGATGGAGGAGCTGCTGCAGAAAGGGCCCACAACGATCGCGGAGGAAGTGCGCGCCATGGCGGATGTTCCCGTGATGTTTGAGCCGGGATCCCACTGGCTGTACGGTTTCGGGTCGGAGATCACAGGGGTCCTGGTGGAGACCTTCGAGGGGAAACCGCTGCGGGAGGTTTTCAAAGACCGGCTGATCGATCCCCTGGAACTGGAGGACGCGGACACCTTCGCCCGCCCGGAGAACCGGGACCGGATCGTGACGAATTACGAGAAGAAGGGGCCGGGGCAGTTTGTGCCTGCGGAAGGCTTCTCCGCCCTGGATCCGGACAGCGTGCCCGCGGGGGCCCGGCCCAACCTGCTGATCAGCGCACGGGATTTCGCCGTGTTCATGCAGATGCTGGCGAACGGCGGCATGTACAAAGGCAGGAAATTCCTTGGCGCCGGGACGGTGGCCATGCTGCACGAGAACCATCTGGGACCGGTGCAGGCGGCGGATTTTGAGAACGACTACCTGGCGGGATACGGGTACGGCCTGGGCTACCGCACGCTGCTGACGCGGAAGTACGGCCATAACGGGAACATCGGCGCCTTCGGCTGGACCGGCGGCACCGGCACCTGGGTGGAGGCGGATCCCGTGGAGAAATTCGCCGTCACCTATATGCACAATATGCGGCCGAACGAGGAGCTGTACCATCATCACCGGGTGCGCGCGGTGATCAACGGAATCATGCTGTGACGCGCCGGAGCGAAGGCGGACCGGCCGGAAAAGGTTGACGGCCGGACGCAGTTATCCTACAATGGAAAAAAACGGCAATACATATTTCAGCGACAATACGGAGGAGGAAAAGAAAATGATGAAGATGAAGGTTTTCGCGGCGGTCCTGCTGGCGCTCTGCCTTGCGGCGGCGCCCGTCCTGACTGAGGAGGATCAGGATTTTTCCGATATCGCCTGCGAATGGTATACGGAAGAGTTCATGATGGAAATCGACGAAAACGGCCGCTTTGTCATGGAATACAACGACGGTGACGTGACCGGTGCCCTGGAGCAGGAATGGCGCACAAATGAAGAAGGCGACGAATACGCCGCCTTCATCATCATCCCG
>JAILIE010000131.1 GCA_024695415.1 Clostridiales bacterium
CCTCATAAATCTGCCGCGGTCCCCGTCCGTTAACGATAGTCGGCATTCGCGGGTTCCCTCGAGCCAAGGCCGGAGCCACCTGAGGCTCGGCCGGGTTCGGCTCGGAGAGACCGCGGGCGTCAGCCCTGGGCTCTCCGGGAAGGCCGAGGCCGCCGATCCCGTCTTTCGTTCCCTCGTTCCCCGGAGCGAAGGGAGGCTCCAGGGAGGCGCGGTCTCTCCGGTGACGCAGCGCCAGCGGAGACTCCGGAGAGACCGCAGCCGGAAAGGAGCCGACCGCAGCGGAGGCGTTCCCCGAGCGTAGCCCAGTACGAGCGTAGCCGCAGGATCTCCGGAGAGACCGAAAAAGCGCGCCCGCGCCGGTCTCTCCGGAGAGCCGTAGGCAAGCGAAGGGCGTGGGCGAAGCGAGGTTCCAATTCCCTGGGCAGACGATGGCCGCCGATTCCGGCGGGACGCGCCAGCGTCACGACGGAATCGCGAGGGAGAGCCTGGCGTCAGCCCTGGCTCTCCCGAGAGGCCGAGACTGCCTACCCGTTTTCGTTTCCCGGATAGATCTTATCCTACAGGCTCCGTTTTTTCTTCCCATGTTACAGGGATAAGGTATTCCTCCTGAACATATCCTTCTTTATTTCCGATTTGTATTTTATAATATCCATCCACTTTATCCAGTATCTTCACATAAGTGCCGACTCGTTTGGTCATTATCACTTTTGAATTCGGTTTTGCCTCTTTCCTGATACGTATTTTTACGCTTGTACTGGTTTTATTATCCTTCGCCAGAACACCAATATTCCAGGGATCCTCCGGAAATTTTTCATATACTCCAAATGGTATGAACCGATGACGGACTACCCTGTTTTCCTGTTTCGCAACCCAGTTTTCCGCTTCTTCAGAGGAAACTCTGTCATTCTCTGAATGAGTCAGTTTCGTTACACTCTTTGATGATTTGTACCACTTTGCATCTGATGAACCTAACGTATCAGGTCCATGATAACCCTCCAGGAAGGTTGCTTTCCCTGTACCGTTCAACTCCCATAACTCATAATATGAGAAAGGTTCGCCTTCCATCTGTATACTCCGATAAATCAGATGATTGTTCAGCAGATGACAGGCCGCATGTCTGCTTCCCCTGAACAACTCCCGGACCTTCCCATTATCCACTGTAAATATCTCGTATATCCGGCCGAGCGTTGCATTTATAACCAGTTCATCCACTCCGTCACCGTTAATATCCTCAATATAGAAATCGGAATGGCCTGGATCATTGACAACGAAAAGGGATTTATCTGGCATAACGGCGGTACCGGGCATTATAACAGTTATCTTGGATTCTGCCCGGAAACAGGAACAGCGGCTGTGGTTCTGTCAAATCT
The DNA here is from genome assembly GCA_024695415.1 of Clostridiales bacterium. Taxonomy (GTDB): domain Bacteria; phylum Bacillota; class Clostridia; order Christensenellales; family Aristaeellaceae; genus Aristaeella. The sequence continues at coordinate 1,371 of JAILIE010000131.1, forward strand.
GTCGCCGAACGACCGGATTCCGGCAACAGTGCTGGGAATCAAGAAGCTGCAGGAACTGAACCAATGAAAAGCATTTGACTATTGAATTTGAATTTTCCTGCCCATCGATATGAAAGAAACAGATTAGCAGGATAATTCGTTTTTATCAGTGGAATCCATGAAAAGGAGCTGAAGCTGATGAAAAAGCATCTTGCGATCGCAATTCTGCTCATATTGGTTTTTGCTGTCTCTATAAGTATAGTCCTGGCAGAAACACCGATCACTCAGTCTTTCGATACCATTGGCAGTATTGTGACTTTGGGCCGCTATGAGCAGGACGGCAACAAAGAGAACGGTCCTGAGGAAATTGAGTGGGTTGTGCTGGACGTGCAGGACGGAAAGGTTTTGCTCCTGAGCAAGTATGGGTTGGAAGTAAAACCGTATAATACGGAGTTATTAGAAATCACATGGGAAACATGTTCACTGCGCGCCTGGCTGAACGACGATTTCCTGAACGAGGCATTCAGCGCAGGAGAACAATCCGCTATCCTGACCACGAAAGTGGATAACAGCGACGCCCAGGGGTACAGCGGATGGAGTAGATACGGCGAAAAAAACACACAGGATAAAATCTTTCTGTTGAGCTATGCGGAAGCGAACCGGTATCTTGGAGTAAAACTTTATAACGAAGATGAAGATGATGATGGTATAGACACAAAATCCCGTGTCGCGCCGACAGAATACGCAATAAAAAACGGTGCATGGATCATCGACGAATATAAGACTGCAGACGGCCAGTTGACAGGGTGGTGGTGGCTGCGTTCCCCCGGCGGCTATCAGGACTGCACCGCGAACGTCTACGGCGACGGCCATCTCAGCTACACCTACGTCTATGCTGACCGCACTTGTGTCCGCCCTGCTTTCTGGCTGGATCTGAATGCTGCAGACGAAAAAGACGGAGATACAACCGTAAAGATTCACGGCGTCGTATATTACAACACTAAAAAAGTCATTCCGGTTGAACCTGACGAGAGTACTATTGTAAACGAGGAGCTTCCAATAAATGGAAGTATGACTGATAAAAAAGCAACTGCATATGCGTTCATAAGCGATGAACAATCGGACGATATTCTGGTGTGCCTTATTGATGGAGAGTGGTATCAGTTTCTGGCTGCAGAACGAGTAGGACAACCTTGAGTATTCGCCCGACGTGCTGGAAATATTTGTTTGGGTTTATTGAGCAAATTATGGAACGATAACCCGGAAGTTAGCTGAAACAACTGCCTCCCGCCGATGCTATAGCGCACCGGCGGATTTTGTTTTCTCTCCTTGCACAAACTAAATCTTCGTATATACCCCCAGTTCCTCTCCCCTGCTCTTCAGTTCCGCCAGCGCTTCCTCCCGGGTGAGCAGCCCCGCCTGGAACGCCTGGATCACATCAGAAGAAAGCTTGCTGACCAGCTCCGCCCTCTCGGCGGGGCTGGTCGTCATCACCGGCTCAAAAACGATCTCCAGGTCCTCCGGCATATAACCCCAGCATGATATCACCATGACCGGCATGAGCTTCTCCAGCGCCGGACGGAGCTTCCGCTCCTGGGACTGGGCGATCATATCATAATAGTTCCGCAGGTCCGATTCCCCGGTGGAATTGAAGCCCTGAGGACTTCTGCCGAAGAGCTTTGTCGCAGGGATCTCCGCGGCGCCTGCCATATCCATCATGAAAGATTCATAGATATCGGAAAGGCCTGCGAAGGAATAGGTGTGCGTCTCCATGGAATCATCCGCGGACATCACCTGGATCCCGTAGGAAGTCCGCAACCTGTTTTCATTCTGCATCGTCTGCAGGATCTTCTCCCGCATCCGATCAGATCCCCCGGCCAGGTTTCCGCCGAAATCGCCCATTTTCAGCGTGGTGATGTTCGCCTGAAAAATCAGCTGGGCGATGTTCGCGGAAGCTGCGGAACGCTTCTGCAACTCGTCCCAGATATGCTCCAGTTCGCTGGCTCCCCAGTAGTTTTCCCGGACCGTTTCCGTACGGGGCAGTTCCCTGCCGATAAACCGCAGCACCCGGGAATGATGGATCCTGACGCTGCGCAGGTCACCCAACTCCAGGTCAACCGTATAGTATTCCGGATAGCCGAAATCCGGATCATCCAGGTCGGACACCAGTTCCAAAGAAGGAGAGATGCCCTGCGCCCGATCCAGCACCAGCAGTCCCTGGAAACAGCCCGGCAGGAGCGTATCATAATCAAGGGGTTCCTCCAGCCGGTCCTCATCTCCCCGGATAACCATAACGGCAATAGCCCCACCGTACAGTCTTCCCCACCGGATCGCGTTGGTGATCTCCTGCTTGACGGAATGCTTCGCTTCCAGCCTGCGGAGGGAATCCAGATCCTCCTCCGGAAGGGATGTGGACAGCCTGTACCAGGCGCGGGTCATATCCTCCGAGGGCATATCAATGATCCGCTTTGCCAGCCAGGACACCCGGTAAGTCGTTGTCAGCAGTTCTGTCTGCGAAGTCAGCCCGGACCGGACAAAGGTCCCGGATGACATGAGCGGGGAATCCTCCCCGATAAAAGCCGCGGCATTGGAATAGCCGTCGCAGGCGGCCAGCAGGTCCTCCGTAACCTGAGCTTTGCTGACCGGCTTCTGTTCCGGACGGACAGCCTGTTTACGGCTGAAACGGGTACGGTTGCGTTTACTGGACATATGGAATATACCTCCCTGTAAATACGTTCATATAGTATGCTTACTGATTTCACAGTCAGTTCACGACGCGGTCACAAAACTGAATTATGATTGGACTATAGGATAGGCAGAACAGGACAACCGGACATAGAAAGAGGTGGCACAGATGTTTGCACAAAAGATCCGCGAACTGCGTTTGTCCCGGAACCTCAGCGAAGCCGCACTGGACGAGATCTTCGGCCTGATGCGCGGAACAGTAGCAAACTGGGAGCATGGCTTTGCATACCCGGATGACGAACTGATCGACGATATTGCGGAATACTTCAAAATAAAACGTTCCGAACTGATCGGAGCGGCATAAAGCTTATTATCCGGTTATATAAGAACAAGAAGGGGAACGAAGGAAGCGGTAGCCCTGTGGGCTATCC
>JAILIE010000004.1 GCA_024695415.1 Clostridiales bacterium
CACCATGTGCAGGTCCAGCTTGTAGGCCAGGCGGGCCTCCTCCAGCGCGGGGATAAACTCCGCGGGGGAGATCATGCCCCGTTCCGGATCGTTCCACCGGGCCAGGGCTTCCTCCGCGCAGACCCGGTTGTTGACCAGCCGGACGATCGGCTGGATCCAGGCGCGGATCCGCCCCTTCGCGATGGCCTCGTCCAGGTGGTCGGCGATGTACTGCTTCCGGGCCCGGTTCCGCGCTTCGCTGGAGCTGGCGTCCGCCAGTTTCCGGCGGATGCCCTCGCTGCGGTAGAAGGATTCCTTGTCGGAATACATATCCTGATCCGCCCGGCGGAAGAGGGCAAGGTAGTCGGCGTCCGAATGCGGGTCGAACACAGCGAAGCCCTTGGAAACCGAAAGCTCCGCCTCCGGATGGACCGGCCGCCGGTTCATCCGGAGAATGGTTTCCTGCAGCTGCGCACCCAGACGGTCCACCTGCTCGCTGTCCACGCCTTCCACGACAGCGACGAACTCGTCCCCGCCGATCCGGAAGACGCTCTCCCTGCCGAAAACCTCCGTGAGAGCATCGGATGCCTGAATGATGATCCGGTCGCCGGTTTCATGTCCACAGAGGTCGTTGATCTGCTTCAGGTTGTTGATATCGAAAATTCCGATGGCGAAGGAAGCTTTCCCGTCCGTGATCTGTCGGTTCAGATGGTCCACCTTTTCCAGGTACGCGTTCCGGCTGCCCGCACCGGTCATCAGGTCGCGCTTCGCCTGAGCATTGGTATAAAGGATGTATTCCTTCAGACGGCTCTGGGTCTTCTGCAGGCGTTCCCGGATGGCTTCGATGTCACGGTCCTGGGCAGCGCTTTCGGGATCCGTGCCGGGGTCCCCGTCCGCTTCCAGGCGGATCGCCCGCGCCAGCTGTTCCACGTCGTTCCCCAGTTCCACCGCTTCCTGGCTGACCCGGCGAAGCCGCGACCTCAGACGGCCCGAAATCATCAGTGTCATGCCGATGCCGGCTGCCAGCGTCAGGAATACGGCGATCAGAACGATCCACAGCTGCTTTGTCAGTCTGTCGTTATACCAGTTCGCGTCAAAATCCACAGCTACTACGCAGGCGACTTTTCCATCCGAGGTAAAAACCGGGCTGTAGGAACTGTAAAAGACGCCCCACGCGTCCTCGTAAGCTTCCCGGTCCACGCCGCCGATCCCGTCAAAGGCAGCTACCAGCGCCGGCGTCGTAATGACCGGATCCTCAAAGGTGCCCGGATCGTCGGACGGATCGATGCCGAAAACGTACAGGCCGTTTCCGCGGCCGTAGATACAGTAAATAAATTCCAGCTCAATATTGTCGTAGAAGGTGCGCAGGATCCGCATGCCCTCCCGGTACGCCGGCGTATCCACATCCTTTGCTGTCAGACCGGCCAGGGCGTCCCCGTCCAGCATGTCCGCGGCGGTGTTCGAAATGTCGAGCATCCGTTGGTTGATCAGCGTCCGCAAGGCGTCGCTGGACTGGGAAGAAAGCACAAAGCCAATCAGCCCTGTGATCAGAACGACCACAGCGCACAGGACGACAACGGCTGTCATCGTCAGGCTGAGACTGTTTTTTTTTATTCACCGGGACACCTCTTCCGGAACGGATTCTGCGTTCATATCGTTTTTTTCGGCAAACAGGACGACGGCTGTCCGCTTAGACAAGTCATCTTTCCCGGATATTATACTCCCGGCGGAGGGATTTCACAAGGGACAGGGAAACCATGCGGACGAAAAACCGTTTTTCTGATATAATCGCTGCGCGGACATGAAATCAATACCGAAAACGATGATATGAAAAGGATATTTAAAAGCAGATTGGTATAAATAGAGATACTGACAGGAATGAGTGAAGAAAAAGACGAACCACAAGCTGGTCACGAGGCAAAATAAAACCTCGGAACCGGTTGATAAAACAGAAGAACAGAATCCGGGGGAAGATGGCAGGATGCGTCGAAGCGCTGAAAACGGTGACAGTATATATGATCCGGACGGATCTGCAGTAAAACCCGGAAAAGAGGGTACATATCAAAACAGCGACCTTTTTTTCTTTT
>JAILIE010000012.1 GCA_024695415.1 Clostridiales bacterium
CGGATGGCTCGGCACCTATTTCATCAACCTGCCGGAAGAAAAGATCACCTTCCTGATGAACATCAACTCACCGGACACGGGCACATCCGCCGCGGCCCGGAAATGCCGCAATATCCTGGCGGCGGAAATCCTGTAAAGCCAAACGAAAGCGCCCGTCCGGACAGAACCGGACGGGCGCGATTGTATGATACGGGTTATCCGCGGCGGATGATGCTTTCCCGTTCGGGGCCGACGGAAATCCAGCGGACCACCCGGCCGACGTACTGCTCGATGCAGTGGACATAGGCCTTGGCCTCCTCCGGAAGATCCCACCAGTCCCGGATGTGGGAGATGTCGCATTTCCAGCCCTTCATCTTTTCGATGACGGGTTCGCATTTGCCCAGCAGCGCGGGGAAGGGCATATACTCGATTTCCTCCCCGTCCAGCCTGTAGCGGACGCACAGGGGAATCTCGTCCATCTCACTGAGGACGTCGAGCTTGGTCAGGGCGATCTCCGTTGCGCCCTGGACCTGGACCCCGTAGCGGCTGGCCACCAGGTCGATCGGCCCGACCCGCTTCGGCACGCCGTCGAACTCGTTGCCGATGCGGCGGAGGTTGTCCGCCTCCTCGCCGAACATTTCGCAGACGAAGGGGCCTTCCCCGATGCAGGTGGAGTATGCCTTGATGACGCCGATGACCCGGTCGATCTCCGCGCCGGGAAGGCCGGAGCCGATCGGCGCGAAGGACGCCAGCGTATTGGAGGACGTGGTGTAGGGATAGATACCGAAGTCCAGGTCCCGCAGGGCGCCGAGCTGGGCCTCGAACAGGATCCGCTTATGGTTGCGGTCCGCCTCCAGCAGGAAGGCGCGGGTGTCCCGGATAAAGGGCCGGATCGGTTCACAGTAATCCTTTACCCACTGGTTCAGCTCTTCCTCCGTCACCGGTTCGGCGCCGTACACCCCGGTCAGGATCATGTTCTTCCATTCCATCAGGTCCTTCAGGTGCTGGCGGAAGTGTTCCGGATAGAACAGCTCGCCCGCGAGGATGGTTTTCTTCTGGTATTTGTCGGAATAGAACGGCGCGATCCCCTGCTTGGTGGAGCCGTATTTCTTATCCTTCAGCCGGGCCTCCTCCAGGATGTCCAGCTCGCGGTGCCAGGGAAGGAGCAGGGAGGCGCGGTCGCTGATCATCAGGTTGTCCCGGGTCAGCGGAACGCCTTTGACCAGGAGATCGCGGATCTCGGCGACCAGGCTGACAGGATCCAGCGCGACGCCGTTGCCCAGCACGTTGACCACGCCCTCCCGGAATACGCCGGAAGGGAGCAGGTGAATCGAGAATTCGCCGTACTGGTTGATGACGGTGTGACCGGCGTTGGCGCCGCCCTGAAAACGGACGACCACATCAAAGGCCTCGGTCAGAAGGTCGACCATACGGCCTTTTCCCTCGTCTCCCCAGTTGATACCAACCAAAGCGGTGGCTGCCAAGGACATTCACCTCCAGAGATTTTCAGTTTCGCTTTTTTCCATTCTACCGCCGCCGTCGCTTTCTTGTCAACGCCGGATCCGCTTTACTTTCACGCGAAAAACGGTATAATAGGGACATCCGCACGAAGCATGGGAGCCGGGAGCTTCGGCACCGGACAGAAAACCATGGCGGAAATACATTTTCGACGGGCATCCCGCGGGAGCCCGAACGGAGGAGCAAACATGGCAAATCGTATTCAATCTCAAAAGCTGCGGTATCTGTGCCTGGTTTCCCTTTTTATTTCCATTGAACTCCTGATGAAGTTCTCCGGACTGGGAAACATTCCGATCAACCCTTTCCTGAACGTGACGCTGATGAACATTCCGGTGGCCATCGGCGCGATCCTGCTCGGACCCGCGGCGGGCGCGATCCTGGGGGCCGCATTCGGACTCACCAGCTTTATCCAGCCGATGTCCGGGCTGATCTCCTCCCTGTTCGCCATCGATCCGGTGAACACCGTCATCATGTGCGTCGGGATGCGGATGCTGATGGGCCTGTGCGTCGGATGGATTTTCCGCCTGCTGGCGAAGGTAGACAAGGCGAAGATCTTCAGCTATTTTGCCGCTTCCTTCTGCGCGGCGCTCCTGAATACCGTGTTCTTCATGGGCTATCTGGTCCTGGCGTTCTACGGGGCGGACATCATCCAGGAACAGGTCGCGGCGAAGGGCGCGTTCAACTGGTTCCATTTTGTGATCCTGTTTGTGGGAATCAACGGCATCCTGGAGCTGGTTTCGACGACCATTATCGGCGGCGGTGTGTCCAAGGGCGTTGATTACGCGCTGAACCGGAAAAGCGCTTCGGAAAGGAAAAACAACCAATGATTCTGACCATGGACGTCGGCAACACCAACATCAAGACGGCGCTGTTCGACGGGAAGGAAATGTACAAGTACTGGCGGATGTCCACGAACATCCATTCCACCTCCGACGAATACGGCGTGCGGCTTGTGTCCATGTTCGACCATGAGGGCGTGCCGACGAGCGTGGTGGAGGGCATCGTGGTGTCCAGCGTGGTGCCGACGATCAATTTCACGATCGACCATATGCTGCAGAACTACTTCGGCAAGGCGCCGCTGTTCGTGGCGCCGGGGGTGAAGACGGGGATCAACATCCGCTACGAGAATCCCCGGGAGCTCGGCAGCGACCGGATCGCCAACGCGGTGGCGGCCTACGACGAATACGGCGGCCCCTGCATCTTCATCGACTTCGGCACGGCGACCACCTTCGGCGTGGTGGACGAGGACGGTGCGTTCCTGGGCGGAACGATCTGCCCCGGCATTAAGCTGAGCAGCGAGGCGCTGGTCACCGGGACCGCGAAGCTTCCCCGGTTCGAGCTGGCCCGCCCGGAAAACGTGATCGGCCGGACGACGCTGACGAACCTGCAGAGCGGCATGTATTACGGATATGTCGGCCTGGTGCGGAACATCGTGCGGAAGATCAAGCAGGAGCTGGGCAAGGAAGCCTATGTGGTGGCGACCGGCGGCATGGCCCTGATGATCGCCGAGGAGAGCAAGGCGATCGACAAGCTGGACGGCCTGCTGACGCTGAAGGGACTGCGCCTGATCTATGAACGGAATATGCCTGAAGGGGGAAAATGATATGAAGGAAGTTGTGCTGGGACTGCTGGGCCTGGGGAACATCGGCGGAGGCGTCTGGGACCTGATCCGGGAATTCGGCGAGGAGACCGCGAAGCGGACCGGGATCCGGCTGCGGGTTAAAAAGGCCCTGGTGCTGGACAAGCGGATCCACGGCGGCAAGGAAGTGCCCTACGAGGTGCTGACCACGGACCGGAACGATATCCTGGAGGATCCTGAAATCCAGATCGTCTGTGAATTCCTGGGCGGGGAACAGCCGGCGGCGTCCTGGATGCTGCGCGCGCTGGAAAACGGCAAATCCGTCGTGACCGCCAACAAGATGGCGCTGTCGCTGCATTTTGACGAGCTGCGCGCCATGGCGCAGAAAACCGGCGCAGGCCTGTACTACGAAGCCAGCGTGGGCGGCGCGATCCCGATCATCAACGCGATCCAGAGCCCGCTGATCTCCAATCACATTGAGCAGATCATGGGCATCGTGAACGGCACGACCAACTATATCCTGACCCGGATGGCGGCGGAAGGCGCGGAGTACGAAACCGTGCTGAAGGACGCGCAGCGGCTGGGCCTGGCGGAGCCGAACCCCACGGCGGACGTGGAGGGCTACGACGCGCAGTATAAGCTGAGCATCCTGGGCTCCATCGGATTCCACACCCGCGTGAACGTGGACGACGTATACCGGGAAGGCATCACAAAGATCAATTCAGAGGATATCTCCTTCGGCCGGGAAATGGGTTATGTGCTGAAGCTGCTCGCGATCGGCAAGGACAACGGGAACTCCATCGAGGTCCGTGTCCATCCGGTTTTCCTGCCGGAAAACCATCCGCTGGCGCGGGTGGACGGATCGCTGAACGCGGTATACCTGTACGGTCACTCCTTCAAGGACATGATGCTGGAAGGCCGGGGCGCGGGCGACGCGCCGACGGCCAGCGCCATCGTCGGGGATATCATCCAGGCGGCGCAGAACGCCGTGCATCCCATGCCCTATATGCAGGAGAATCCGAAGCCGGTGGCGGACGACTGGCAGAGCCGGTATTTCATCCGGATGAAGGCCAAGGACGAGCCCGGCGTGCTGGCGGAAGTGACGGGCAAGATGGCGAAGGACGGGATTTCCGTTTCCGCCATGATGCAGAAGGACGCGGATCCGGACGGCAGGGCCACGCTGATCTTTATCACTCACCTCGCCTCCGAAAAGGCCGTGCAGCGGGTGGTCAAAGCCCTGAATCCCGAGATCTGCCAGGTGGAGAACGTCATCCGGGTGGAGTCGTAACATGAATCAGAACACGTGGGTCCTGTTCGACCTGGACGGGACGCTGACCCAGTCCGAGGAGGGCATCTGGAACTGCGCGAAACACGCCGCGGCCCGGATGGGCCTTCCGGAGCCGGACACGGCGACGCTGCGGAAGTTCATCGGCCCGCCGCTGATCTGGTCATTCCGGGAGCTGCTGGGGCTGAGCCCCGAGGACGCGGAGGAAGCCCAGCGCATTTACCGGGAACGCTACAACACCGTCGGGCTGTTTGAAAACCGGGTGTACCCGGGAATCCGCTGCGCGCTTCGCACGCTGCGGAAGACCGGCATGCACCTGGGCATCGTGACCGGGAAACCGGAGAGCCCCACCCGGCGGATCCTGGAGCATTTCGGGATCCTGGGCTGGATGGAGACGGTCGTCTGCGCGACGGACGGGCACGCGGAGAAGGATCACCTGATCCGGCAGGCCCTGCCGGCGGACGCGGGGGAGGCCTGGATGGTCGGCGACCGCATGTTCGACGTGGAGGGCGGCCGGAAGGCAGGCATCCACACCATCGGCGTGACGTACGGATACGGGAGCGAAGAGGAATTGCTGAACGCCGGCGCGGAGCGCATCGCGCATACGCCCCGGGAGATCATGGAGATCCTCTGTCCCGGTGAGGCGCCGGCGCGCGGCGCGTTCCTGTCCATGGAAGGACTGGACGGCAGCGGCAAGGGAACCCAGCTGGAACGGCTGACGGACACGCTGGACCGCTGGGGATATGAAGTCGTGCATACCCGGGAACCCGGCGGAACGCCCATCGGCGAGAAGATCCGGGAGATCCTGCTGGACCGGGAAAACGCCGGCATGACCGCCCAGACGGAAGCGCTGCTGTACGCGGCCTCCCGGGCACAGCACGTGCGGGAAAAGATCCGCCCGGCGGTGGCGGAAGGCAAAGTGGTGCTCTGCGACCGGTTCCTGGACTCTTCCGCGGCCTACCAGGGCGGCGGACGGCAGCTGGGCGTGGAGCAGGTGCTGGCCATCAACGCGCCGGCGGTGGACGGAACGCTGCCGGACCTGACGGTTTACCTGGATATCGACCACCGGAAATCCCTGCAGCGGCGCTGCGCCGCCAGCGAGCCAGACCGGATGGAAATGGAAGCGGAGTCTTTCCACGCCCGGGTGGAGGACGGATACCACCAGCTGATTGCCGGGAACCCAGAACGCTTCGCCGTGGTGAACGCGGAGGGCGACCGGGATGAGATCGCCGCGCAGATTGCCGAAAAAGTGCTGGCGCGGCTGACAGGGGACGAAAATTGAGCGAACGGATCGTTGTCGGCATGAGCGGAGGCGTGGATTCCTCCGTTGCGGCCCTGCTTCTGAAGGAGCAGGGCTATGATGTTGTCGGCGTCTTTATGAAGAACTGGGACGAGAAGGATCCCAACGGCGTCTGTACGTCCGAAGAGGACTGGCGGGATGTGCGGGACGTCTGCGACCGGATCGGCATCCCGTATTACAGCGTGAATTTTGAGAAGGAATACTGGGACCGGGTGTTCTCCTATTTCCTGAAGGAGTACCGGGCCGGCCGCACGCCGAACCCGGACGTTCTGTGCAACCGGGAGATCAAGTTCCGGGCGTTCCTGGATTTCGCGATGAACCTGGGCGCGGCCCGGATGGCGACGGGCCATTTCGTCCGGACCGACGGGGAGGGCCGGCTGCTGAAGGGAACGGATCCGAACAAGGACCAGAGTTATTTCCTTTATATGGTTCACCGGGAGCAGCTGCGCAAGTCCATGTTCCCGGTCGGCGGAATGACGAAGGCCGAGGTACGGGCGGTCGCGGAGAAACACGGCCTGCCGGTCAGCCAGAAGAAGGACTCCACCGGCGTGTGCTTTATCGGGGAGCGTAATTTCAAGAAGTTCCTGTCGGAATACCTGCCGGCGCAGCCCGGCGACATGGTGGATCCGGACGGGAAGGTGGTCGGCCGGCATGACGGGCTGATGTACTACACCCTCGGCCAGCGCCGGGGCCTGGGCATCGGCGGCTGCGGGGACGGCCGGAGCTGGTTCGTGATCGGGAAGGACCTCGCGGGAAACCGGCTGCTGGTGGCCCAGGGAGAGGACCATCCCATGCTGTACAGCACGCTGAGCCGGGCGGAGGACGTGACCTGGGTCGGGGACGCGCCGCTGCGGGAAGGGGAAACCCTGCGCTGCGCCGTGAAGTACCGTTACCGCCAGCCGGACCAGGAGGCGGAAGTGACCCTGCGGGATGGGGAACTGATGATCCGCTCCCTCGCGCCGCAGCGGGCGGTGACCCCCGGTCAGAGCGCCGTGCTTTACGACGGGGAGGAGTGTCTGGGGGGAGCGATTGTTACAGAAGTCCTGGACGCGGGAGCGAACCATTAACCATCGGACCCGGTGATAACCAAGCCAAAAACCGAACATTCATGCCACGAGGAAAACCAACGTCCGGAAGCGTTGATTTTCCTTCATTTTTTAACAATTTTTTCGAAAAATGTGCTTGACTTTGGGGTTTCCATCTGATATGATACGCAAGCTCGCCTGAGCGGAACGCCGTTCAGAGAGCGGATCGAACCTTGAAAACGATACAGAGAAGAAACGCGCAAACAGGAAAGAAGACAGCGAAGATTCCAAAGAGTTGAACATCGAAAGATGTGAAGGATTAAACGGAAG
>JAILIE010000017.1 GCA_024695415.1 Clostridiales bacterium
GAGCTGCATCCCACCAAGTACGCTGAGGAACTGGTCAGGAAGATGGAAAAGAGCGGCGCCAAGGCCTACCTGGTCAACACCGGCTGGAACGGCACCGGCAAGCGCATCTCCATCAAGGATACCCGCGGCATCATCGACGCGATCCTGAACGGAGACATCCTGAACGCGCCCACCAAGAAGATCCCGTACTTCAACTTTGAGGTTCCCACCGAGCTGAACGGCGTGGACACCGGCATCCTGGATCCCCGCGACACCTACGCGGATCCCACCGAATGGGAAAACAAGGCCAAGGACCTGGCCGGCCGGTTCATCAAGAACTTCGCCAAGTACGAGAGCAACGAAGCCGGCAAGGCGCTGGTTGCCGCCGGTCCCCAGCTGTAAGCTGAACGCATCTTCCGGGATGCCGCCCTTCACCGGGCGGCATCCTGTATGTATTTCAAATCATCAACGGATCGGAGAGAAAGGTTCATGAAGAAAGTACAATTTACCGAAACCGTCATGCGGGACGCCAACCAGTCCCTGATGGCGACCCGGCTGCCCTATGCCGATTTCGAGGCGATTCTGCCGACCATGGACAAGGCCGGATACTATTCCGTGGAATGCTGGGGCGGAGCCACTTTCGACTCCTGCCTGCGGTATCTGAACGAGGATCCCTGGGAGCGGCTGCGGAACATCCGCAGGAACATGCCGAACACCCGGCTGCAGATGCTGCTGCGCGGCCAGAACCTGCTGGGATACAAGCACTACCATGACGACGTCGTGGAAAAGTTCGTGGAACTGAGCATCAAGAACGGCATCGACGTGATCCGGATCTTCGACGCGCTGAATGACTTCCGGAACCTGGGCACTGCCCTGGAATCCGTGAAGAAGTACGCGACGCCCCGGACTGTCGCTTCCGGCTGCATCAGCTATACCCAGAGCCCGGTCCACACGGTCGGGAAGTACGTGGACATGTGCAAGGAACTGGTGAAGATGGGCTTTGAAACCCTGTGCCTGAAGGACATGGCCGGTACCATGAGCCCCTATGAGGCGGAGCACCTGATCAAGGGCATCAAGGACGCGGTCGGCGACGTGCCGGTCATCCTGCACACCCACTGCACCACGGGCATGGCCTACATGACCCTGACCAAGGCGATTGAGAGCGGCGTCGACGTGATCGATACCGCCACCAGCTGCTTCTCCAACGGCACGAGCCAGGCGGCGACGGAGACCATGTTCTACGCCTGCCAGCAGTACGGCATCGAGACCGGGCTGGACGAGAAGGTCATCAACGAAGTCAACGACTTCTTCAAGCCCGTCAAGCAGAAGTACGTGGACAACGGCACCATCAATCCCAAGAGCATGGCGACCGACTCCCAGGCGCTGGTCTACAAGGTTCCCGGCGGCATGCTGAGCAACATGATCGCCAACCTGAAGGACATGAACGCCATGGACAAGTTCGACGCCGCGCTGCTGGAGATCCCGGCGGTCCGCAAGGACCTGGGCTATCCGCCGCTGGTCACCCCGCTGAGCCAGATGGTCGGCAACCAGGCCGTGACCAACGTCCTGGTCGGCGAGCGTTACAAGAACATCTCCAATGAAGTCAAGAACTACTTCAAGGGCGAATACGGCATCGCGCCCGCTCCCGTGAACCAGGAGCTGCAGGACAAGATCCTGGGCGAAGGCCAGAGCCCCATCGACTGCCGCATCGAGGACTCCAAGCGCACCGGCGAGGACTTCGCGAAGGCGAAGGAAGCCCTGGGCGACCTGGCGGAGACCGAAGAGGACCTGATGAGCTGGATCTGCTTCCCCGCGCAGGCGGAGAAGTTCCTGAAGGGCCGCAGGGCCGATCGCGAAAAAGTCGTGAAATACACGATCGAAGAAGCGTAAGGAGGCTGCAGGATGTCGATTGCTTTTGCTGATGAAATTGTCAACGAAGTCATTGAAACAGTGGCTCCCGCGGCAACCGAAGCTTCCGCGCCGCCGATCGTAAACGCGATCCTCGGCTATCTGGTGGTCTTTATCGGCCTGGCGCTGCTGATGGTCGTGATCATTGTCATGGGCAAGATCATGGTGGCGGCGTCGAAGAAGAAGGCTGAAAAGGCCGCGGAAACCGCTCCGGCGGTGGAAGCCGCTCCCGTGAAAAAGGACCTGCCCGCGGCTCCCGGCAGCGCCGGCGAAGTGAAGCTGTATGACACGGATCCCGCGGACGCGGCCATGATTATGGCCATTGTGGCGGACAAGCTGCAGAAACCCCTGAACGAGCTTCGGTTCGTATCCATCAAGGAGGTCAAGTAAGATGAAGTACAAGGTAACCCTGAAGGGCAAAACATACGAGGTTGAAGTAAATCAGGGAGAAGCGATCCTGCTGGATGAATACGAAGCGTACGCTCCCGCTCCCGCTGCCGCTCCGGCGCCTGCCGCCGCCCCGGCTCCCGCTGCCGCTCCCGCTCCCGCCGCTGCCGCCGCTCCCGCGGCTGTCGCCGGCGAACAGGTGACGTCCCCCATGCCCGGCACCATCGTCAAGATGAACGTGAAGGCCGGCCAGGCCGTCAAGAGCGGTGAAGTGCTGGCGGTTCTCGAAGCCATGAAGATGGAAAACGAAATCATGGCCCCGCATGACGCGACCGTCGTCCAGGTCCTGGCCGAAGTCGGAACGAAGGTGGATACCGGTACGCCGATTATCGTGCTGGGATAAGGGAGGACGGACAACGATGATTTTTGATAAGCTCGGAAAACTGGTAACGGAATCCGGCTTTGCCCAGATCATCCTTTCAGCGGACGGGTGGAAAGCGCTCATCATGATCGCGATCGCCTGTGTGCTGCTGTACCTGGGCATCAAAAAGCAGTATGAGCCCCTGCTGATGGTCGGTATTGCCGTTGGCTGCCTGCTGGCGAACGTCAGCGTCCTGGGCGGCTTTGAAAACGCCCTGTATCACCAGGAACTGTGGGACCGGTTCCTGAACTCCGGCGCGTATACGGAAGGATATGAAGAGTATCTGCACAACTACGGATACATCCTTTCCGAGGGCGGCCTGATCGATATCCTCTACATCGGCGTCAAGGCCGGCATCTACCCCTGCCTGATCTTCATCGGCATCGGCGCGATGACCGACTTCGGTCCGCTGATCTCCAACCCGAAGAGCCTGCTGCTCGGCGCGGCCGCGCAGTTCGGCGTATTCTTCGCTTTCTTCGGCGCGACGCTGCTGGGCTTCAACAACAACGCCGCGGCTTCCATCGGCATCATCGGCGGCGCGGACGGCCCCACGGCCATCCTGACCACCACGAAGCTGGCGCCCCAGTACCTGGGACCGATCGCCGTGGCGGCCTACAGCTACATGGCGCTGATCCCGATGATCCAGCCCCCGATCAAGAAGGCCCTGACCACCGAGAAGGAACGCAGCGTCAAGATGACCCAGCTGCGTGAGGTCAGCAAGACCGAGAAGATCCTGTTCCCGATCATCGTGACGATCTTCGTCGTCCTGCTGCTGCCCTCCACCGCGCCCCTGATCGGCTGCCTGATGTTCGGCAACCTGCTGAAGGAAACCGGCGTGACCGAGCGCCTGAGCGACGTCGCCCAGAACGCCCTGATGAACATCGTGACCCTGTTCCTGGGCATCAGCGTCGGCGCGACGATGGTCGGCTCCCGCTTCCTGGAATTCGATACGATCAAGATTATTGTCCTGGGCCTGGTGGCCTTCTGCTTCAGCACCGTCGGCGGCCTGCTGGTCGGCAAGCTGATGTACAGGCTCTCCGGCGGAAAGATCAATCCGCTGATCGGCTCCGCGGGCGTGTCCGCCGTTCCGATGGCGGCCCGCGTATCCCAGAAGGTCGGCCAGAAGGCCAATCCTTCCAACTTCCTGCTGATGCACGCCATGGGCCCGAACGTGGCCGGCGTCATCGGCTCCGCGATCGCCGCGGGCTTCCTGATCAGCATGTTCGGAGGCTGATTCCAACGGTTTTCATGCCGGAATGACGAAACGTCATTCCGGCTTCTTGATTTCCGGGGGAACGGAAGGTAAAATGGAACGGAGGAAGAATCTCCCAAAGACGATGGACGAAGAAAGGGCAGGAATGAAAGGAAGGCTGAAGACGCTGGCGCGGCCGGCGGCTGTGACGGCGCTGATCTGGGCGGTTCTGCTGCCGCTGGTCACCAGCGGCAATATCCGCATGGACAGCGAACGCATGTTCCACACGCCGCAGATCGCGATGGACCAGTATGTGCGGGAAGGGCGGAGCGCGCTGGTATGGCTTTTGCGCCTGTTCGGCCTGACAGAATGGAATCCGGTCCGGAGCGGCATCCTTTTCCTGCTGTTCCTGAGCCTGGCCTGCTGGATGCTCTGGGCGGCGCTGCGCCGCTTCCGCGCCTGGAAGGACACCTGGTATCCGGAACTGTTCCTGCTGCTGTACGGGCTGAGCCCCATCTGGGCGTATCACGGCTATTTCACCCTGCAGATTGCCGCGATCGGCTTCGGCATCCTGCTGGCCACCGGCACCGCCTGCGCGGATGCCCGGTTCATGGGGCGGGAAAAGACACGCCCGGCCCTGCTGGCCGCGTGGAATGCCGCGGCGGCGGCGGTCCTGTGCTTCACCCTGCTGATTTACCAGTCGCTGATCGTCTGCTACGCGGCGGCCCTGCTGACGCTCATCTTCTGCCGCCGGGTGCAGCGGGAACCGCTGCGCCGGGGACAGCTCTGCCTGATCGTCCTGCGCGCCGCGGCCGCGGTGGCCGGCTATCTCCTGATATCGCAGGCCCTGCGCGGGGACGCGGGATCCGGCAACCTGGCGGTCCAGATCCACTGGGGGAAGGACAATTTTACCTGGTGCCTGTACCGGATGATGCTGGAAGCCGGGGCCACGGTCCTGATGTATACCTCCCGCTATTTCTCCCTCTATACCCTCGGCCTCGTCCTGATGATCGTCCTGTGGGTCAGGCGGCGGAAGGCCGGCGAGGAGAAAAATACGCCCCTGCTGCTGTGCGGCGTCGCCCTGGCGGCAGCGCCCTTCGCGATGACCGTCCTGCTGGGCAACGTGACGGTCCCGCGGTCCCAGTTCGCCCTGCAGATGGCGGGCGCCTTCTTCCCGGTATGCTTCATGGCTGTCTCCGGCGGGAGGCAGAAGGCCCTGAAAATCGTCTGTATCGCCGCGGCGGTGATCCAGGTGGTCCTGACGGCCCGGCTGATCTATACGGACAACAAACGCAATGAAACGGATACCCGGGCGGCGGCCGTGATCACGGAGGAACTGAAGGATAAGGACAAGCCGCTGGTGTTTGTCGGCGTGCTCCGGATGGAGGACACGCTCCTGACCGAGCGGTCCGACGTTTTCGGACGGACGTTCTTTGAGTGGAACTGGCACGGGGACGACCCGACCGCCGCGACCCATCCCGCGATCCGCCTTTTGACCGCGTATGACGGGGGAAACTACCGCCCCTTCGATTCCGGCGCCCAGGCCGCGGAAGGCGCGGCCGTCGCGGCGGATATGCCCGCGTATCCCGCGGACGGCTTCATCCGCGAGGAGGAAGGATTTATCGTCATCAAACTTTCCGAATAAAAACACCGGAGGGCGGAGCAGAAGCTCCGCCCTCCGGACATATACCGGCTTTTTACAGCGTCGCGGCCATGACCGCCTTGATCGTATGCATGCGGTTCTCCGCCTCGTCGAAGACGATGGACTGCGGGCCCTCAAAGACCTCGTCCGTCACTTCCATGCAGTCCACGCCGAACTTTTCATAGATCGTCTTTCCGATCGTCGTGTTCAGGTCGTGGAAGGAGGGCAGGCAGTGCATGAACACGGCCTTTTCCCCGGCCTTGCGCATCACTTCGGCGGTGACGCGGTAGGGAAGCAGGTCGCTGATCCGCTCCTCCCATACCTGGTCCGGCTCGCCCATGGAGACCCACACGTCGGTGTAGATCACGTCCGCCCCGGTGACCGCGGCGTCCACGTCCTCCGTGAACTCCAGCACAGCGCCGGTTTCCGCGGCGATCTGACGGCACTCGTCAATCAGCTTCGGGTCCGGATGGTACTTCTTCGGCGCGCAGGCGACGAAGCGCATGCCCATCTTGGCGCAGCCCACCATCAGGGAATTGCCCATGTTGTAGCGCGCGTCGCCCATATAGACCAGCCGGATGCCCTCCAGGGAGCCGAAGTGCTCCCGGATCGTCAGGAAGTCCGCCAGCACCTGGGTCGGATGGAACTCGTTGGTCAGGCCGTTCCACACCGGCACGCCGGAATAGCGGGAAAGGTCCTCCACGATCTGCTGGCCGTAGCCGCGGTACTCGATGCCGTCGAACATGCGGCCGAGCACCCGCGCGGTATCCGCGATGCTCTCCTTCTTGCCGATCTGGCTTCCGGAGGGATCGAGATAGGTGCAGTTCATGCCCAGGTCGCAGGCCGCGACCTCGAAGGCGCAGCGTGTGCGCGTGCTGGTCTTTTCAAAAATCAGGGCGATATTCTTTCCGGCGAAGTCCCGGTGGGGGATACCGGCCTTTTTCTTTTGCTTCAGGTCCGCCGCGAGGTCCAGCAGCCCGGTGATCTCCGCCGGGGACAGGTCCAGCAGCTTCAGGAACTTCTTCTGTGCAAGCTGAAACATGGCGCATTTCTCCTTCAGGTTCAGGGAATGACATGATTATATGGCATGGGGACATCGCCGGTCAATGCAGGAACGGCAGAAAGACAAAGCGGTCAGGCCTTTTTGTGGAACTGGTGGCCGCACTTGACGCAGGTGATGTCCTTTTCCCCGCTGCCGCGCCTGAGGCGCAGCAGCACCTTGCACTTCGGGCACTTGAAATACACGTATTCCTTCCGGTTCTTCTGGCGCTTCACGAACTGCCGGGTTTTCGTGGTGATATTCGACTTCAGCTCCAGGTACTTCCGGTTTTCCAGCTGGCGCTTCTCGATGTTCTTCGACAGCATCCGGAACAGGCTCACGATATACAGCGCGAAGCCCGCGTACGGCACATACGGAATGGCGAAGACCGACCCCACGAGGGAGATCACGATGCCGGCGATCAGGGTAAAGCTGCCCAGCTGATCCGGGCCGTTGCGGCCCTGCATGAACCGGGCCAGCGCCATGCGCACTTTCATCAGGAATTCCATGGACGGTTATCTCCTTTCGTTCAGCACCGCCCGCCGCGTCCGCACCCGCCCAGGCAGCAGTTCAGCAATATGTTGATGGCCAGGCAGGTCACGCAGGGGTTGGAGCAGATCATGGACTTGAAATCATACCCGCCGGCGTCCCGGGTTTCCCGGTAGGAGCGGCGGCCGGACTGGATCGTATTCAGCAGCGCCTCGTATTCCGGGTCCCCGTGGGACATGCGCACCGCGAGCTGCGCGTGGTCCAGGGCGGAAATCCGGTTGCCCGTCGCCAGGTCCACGCGCGCGTAGAGCGCGTGCCAGTCCGCGTCATGGGTCGGGATCCGGTTCAGCACCGAAGCGGCCTCGGCATACCGCCCGGCGCGGATATGGCCCGCCGCGGCCTGCATGTCCGGATGCGCGTAGGTCCGGCTGCGGAACGACGGTTCCTGCCGGGTGTATCCGCCGCCGAAGAAGGCGGAGAAGGGATCGTAGCCGAAATCCCCGAAGGGGTTGCCGGAGGCGTTCCGCTGCCCGGGATCCCGGTACTCGTAGCGCGGCCCGGAGGACTGCTGCTGTCCCCAGGGCTGCTGCCCGTAGGGCGAACCCCAGGGAGAGCCGTAGGCCCCGCCGGACGACGTTCCGCCGCCCTTTTTGATGCGCAGGGCCTCGGTGTACGCCTCGTTCACCTCGCGCATCTTCTGCTCGGCCGCCTTGTCCCCGGGGTTCAGGTCCGGGTGGTATTTCTTGGCCAGCTTCCGGTAGGCGGCCTTGATCTCGTCCTCCGTGGCGGAAGAAGGAACGCCGAGCACGGCAAAGGGATCATTCATCATGCCCTGTCTCCTCCTTTCGCTCCTCCTGTTTTCCGGCGTTTTTGTTCAGCTTCAGGATATACCGCTGCCACACGCCGCTGTAGATCACGTTCCGCAGGATATCCAGGTCCTTTTCCAGCGGCAGCAGCTCGAAGGCCTGCGCCGCGTCGGCGATCATCATCTCCAGCGTCGCGCGGACGAAGTCGTCATAGTCCTCCCGGGAGGCGTAGGCCTCCAGCGGATTGAAGCGGCCCTTCTTCCGGTCCGCCTCCAGGTCCTCCCAGGCGTCCATCCAGTACACGAACCGCCCCAGGCCTTCGCCTACGGCGTACAGCGATGAGGCCCAGACGTCATTCGGCTTCGGCACGAACACCGACGCCAGCATCCGCCCGGACAGGGCGCACAGCGCGTCCGCCCCGGCATCCGGGGATTTTTCCATTTCCCACAGCTCGTCCAGCGCCTGCCGCACGCCCGCGGCCTGGTCCGGGAAGCGTTCCGCCACCTGGGCCGCCTTCTTCCGGAAGGCTTTCTCCCCGGCGGCACCCGCCGCGGAGCGGTCGTCCATCTTCTGGTCCCGGCATTTATAGTAAAACAGCAGCACGTTCATGTCCGCCGCGTAGTCGATATATTCCGAATGGAACACCGCGTGCGGCCTGACCGGGTGCAGGGCGCAGCGGGAGGCCGTGACCGCGCCTTCCGGCTCATAGAGCGAGGAAAGCAGCATGGCCAGGAAGGTCATGTCGTTGCTGAGAGACACGCGGCCGGCCTGCCCGAAGCGCGATTTCAGCGAATGGCAGACGCCGCAGTAGAACGAACGGTATCGTTCCTGGCGGTCCTCCGGCAGGGACCGGAGCGCGGGGGCGATATATCCGAACATGGGCTTTCCTTTCAGGCGTCGTAGGCGCCGTCGTCCCGGACGCCGTTTTCGGCGGTCCGGTCTTTCTCCTTTTTCTCCCGCGCGGCCTTCGCCGCGTAGGCTTCCGCGTCGCGCACGGCGCGGTCGACCTCCTCCCGGGACATGTTCCCGGACCCGGAGATCGTGATGTTCTGGCTGCGCTCCGTGGCCAGGTCCTTCGCGGTCACGTGCACGATGCCGTTGGTATCGATGGAGAAGGACACCTCGATCTGCGGGATGCCGCGCAGCGCCCGGCGGATGCCCTCCAGCCGGAATCGGCCGAGGGAGTGGTTGCCGGAGGCGTTCGCGCACTCGCCCTGCAGCACGTTGATCTCCACGCTGGTCTGGAAGTTGGCCGCGGTGGTAAAGACCTTGGAATGGCGGCAGGGCAGAGGCGTGTTCCGGTCGATGATCGGGGCGAAGACGTCCCCCAGGGTTTCCACGCCCAGGGACAGGGGCGTCACGTCGATCAGGACGATGGAATGGATCGCGCCGGTCAGCACGCCGCCCTGCAGGCAGGCGCCCATGGCGACGCACTCGTCCGGGTTGATGTTCCGGGAAGGTTCCTTCCCGGTGATCTGGCGCACGGCGTCCTGCACCGCGGGGATCCGGGTGGAACCGCCGACCAGCAGCACGCGGCTCAGGTCCCGGGGCTTCAGGCCGGCGTCGTCCAGCGCCTGCTGCACCGGGCCGCGGGTCGCGTTGACCAGGTGCTCCGTCAGGCGGTTGAACTCCGTCCGCGTCAGCGCCGCCTCCAGGTGCATCGGGCCGGAGGACCCCTGCGCGAGGAAGGGGAGGTTGATGACCGCCTCCGCCGCGGCGGACAGCTCGATCTTCGCCTTTTCGGCGGCCTCCGTCAGCCGCTGCATGGCCATCGCGTCCTTCGACAGGTCGATATGGTGCTCCTTCCGGAACCGGTCGAGCAGCCAGCCGACGACGCACTGGTCGAAGTCGTCGCCGCCGAGGCGGTTGTTCCCGGCGGTGGCCAGGACCTCGATGGTTTCCGGGTTGATATCCAGGATACTGACGTCAAAGGTGCCGCCGCCCAGGTCGTAGACCATGACCTTGCAGGGCTCGCCGCGGCCAAAGCCGTAGGCCAGCGCGGCGGACGTCGGTTCGTTGATGATCCGGCGCACGTTCAGCCCGGCGATGACGCCCGCGTCGCGGGTGGCCTGGCGCTGCGCGTCGGTGAAATACGCGGGCACCGTGATGACCGCGTCGGTGACGCTTTCCCCGATGTACGCCTCCGCGTCCTCCTTCAGCTTCCGGAGGATCATGGCGGACATCTCCTGGGGCGAGAAGGATTTCCCGTCCACGGTGTACCGTTTGTCGGACCCCATGTCCCGCTTGACGGAGGAGAAGGTGCGGGAGGCGTTGGTTACGGCCTGCCGCTTCGCGGCCGTGCCGACCAGCCGGTCCCCGTTTTTCGTGAACGCGACGACGGACGGCGTGGTCCGGCTTCCCTCGGCATTCGGGATCACCACGGCCTGGCCGTTTTCCATGAAACTGACACAGGAGTTGGTGGTCCCCAGGTCAATACCGATCAGCTTCGGCATACAGCGCCTCCTTCCTGTCCGCGGAGCGGACAAGGGAAAAACTCTCCGCGTTCTGTTGTAAGGGAATTATATCAAAAACAGGAGACGGATATGTGAAGAACAGATGAAAACTCATTGTCTTTCCGCCCCCGCGGTGATAAGATATCGAAAAGAAGGAGCGTGATTTACCCATGGAAAGGCCCAACGCGTGGAAAGCGTATAAAAAGACGGAACTGAAGAAAGTGGAGCAGCTGGCGGAAGACTACCGGCGCTTCCTGGACAACGGCAAGACCGAGCGCGAGTGCGCCCGGCAGGCCATCGACGCCCTGGAGAAGGCGGGATACATCTGCCTGGACGAGGCCGTCGCCGCCGGCAAAAAGCTGAACCCCGGCGACAAGGTCTATGTCAGCCAGATGGGCAAGGCGGTCCTGGCTTTCCTGATCGGCAGAAAGCCCCTGGAAAGCGGCATGAACATCGTCGGCGCGCATATCGACTCCCCCCGGATCGACCTGAAGCAGAACCCCCTGTATGAGGACGGGGACTTCGCCCTGGCGGACACCCACTATTACGGCGGCATCAAGAAGTACCA
>JAILIE010000049.1 GCA_024695415.1 Clostridiales bacterium
CCGTCCGCCGCTAAAACATGCATCTTCCCTTCCATCCGAAAACTTCCGGTCCGTCGCATGTCTCCGCTCGACTTGCATGTGTTAGGCACGCCGCCAGCGTTCGTCCTGAGCCAGGATCAAACTCTTCCGTTTAATCCTTCAACATCTTTCGATGTTCAACTCTTTGGAATCTTCGCTGTCTTCTTCCTGTTTGCGCGTTTCTTCTCTGTATCGTTTTCAAGGTTCGATCCGCTCTCTGAACGGCGTTCCGCTCAGGCGAGCTTGGTTAGAATACCAAATCATTCCCCCGTTGTCAAGCGTTTTTTTCGGGAAATTTGAATTTTCTTCCGAAAAAAACCGCGCGCCGTTTCCGGCGCGCGGTCAGGGACAGCTTTTCGTTTACCAGAACCGGCGGATAATATCCAGTTCCGCCAGCCCGTTCAGGATCAGCGCGGCGCCGGCCACGAAGGTGATGACGTTGATCATCGTTCCGGGATTGAAGAACACCAGGATGCCCGCGATGATGATCAGGATGGAAACCGCCTTCGAATACTTCGGGGTTCCGTTCGCCTGGGTCAGGTTCGTGACGCCGTTGACCACCAGGACCACGCCCAGGACCCGCGGGAAGATGCTCAGGATGGTTCCGGACAAAAGTACGATCAGGATACCGGCCGCCGCGGCCACCACACAGTAGCCCAGCATGCCATCGTCCCGGTCTTTCGCCATAAAATAGGAAACCAGGTACGCGGCCGCCGCGCCCATCAGCACATAACCGACCACTTTGATCAGGGATTCGGCGAACTTTCCGCCGCCGAAAATCAGGATCACGCCGATCACGATGCCCGCGAAGGCCAGGATGCCCTTGTTCTTCATAATCTTCTGGATCATTTCCATTCCCTCCCTTGACGGAACTTGCGGCCGGTTCCTTTCCCCCGGCACAGGCGTATCATAGCACCCCTCCCCCTCCCGTTCAATATCGGGTTCGGAGAATTAGGCGCCCCTATTTTTCCGTCAGCGTCTTGATCTTCCACTGGCCGTTCTCGCGGACCAGGAGGACGGAATACGACGCGTCCTGCCATTCCGGCGGATACACGGCGTTCTGGCCGTTCTTCGCGACCACCTCGTCCGCCTTCAGGCCCTTGACGCGGCCGTCGATCCGGGGAATCCGCTCGGATATGTCTACACGCACCGTGTTCTCCCAGGGCCAGACCCACATAAAGCCCATTTCCAGCCGGTGGTCGATACCGCGGACGTTGTAGTCCGCGTAGGGGGAATTGCCCTCCGCGGTCGCCTGCACCAGCTCGTCCTTGTCCGTGCAGCTGGTCTGGAAATACTTGCCCAGGTCGTTCCGGTTGTCCGTGATTCCCATGACGTACTTGGCGCGTCCGGCCATCCCGTCCTTCAGGATGATCTGGATGTTGGTCAGGTTCATCGCGTAATAAAACACGGTAATCATGAGGCCGAGAATCAGGCAGATCAGCAGCAGCCGGCTGGCCACGAACCAGATTCCCCTACGTAGGTACTTCACAGGTTTTCCTCCTGATTATATCAGAGCAGCTTGATCAGCATCGTCTTCTGCTCGTCCATTTCCACGATCACCAGGCCGTCCTTCTCCAGCTGCTTCATGACGTCCGAGAAGCGCTTGAAGCCGATTGCCCGCTCGTTGAAATCCGGATAGGCGGTAATGATGTCCGCCTTCAGGATGGAAGGATTCACGCGGTCGAATCCGCCTTCCTTATAGGCCTTGATCTGGGCGGCGAAGGCTTCCTTCCAGTTGTCCCGGGTCAGCTGCGGGATGGACTCCCCGCTGTCGCCGGTATTGTTCAGGCCGACCATGACGTCGAAATTGTCGTTGTGCACGCGCAGGTCGCCGAAGCGGTTGGCCAGCTTCATCAGCAGCTTGTAGAACGTCGCGCAGCCGTAGGCCTTCTCGTTGAAGTCCGGGCGCAGGCGCAGCAGCGTTCCCTTCAGCTCGCTGGCGTACATCTCGTCCTGGCTCTGCTCTTCCAGGACCGTGGTCAGCAGCTTGTTCAGCTCGCTCTCGTCCGCCAGCTCCTCGCTGGCCATGGCGGTCTTCTGCTTCCGCGGCTTCTCCACGTTGCGCTTTCCAACGCTCTCAAGGAACTGGAACTCGTTGCAGGCGTTGATGAAGATATTGCTGGCCGCCTCGCTGCGGCTGATGCCGAGGACGAATTTCCCCATGCTCTTGAGCCGGCCGACCAGCGGAGTGTAGTCGCTGTCGCCGGACACGATGCAGAAGCTGTCAATCAGGTCGTTTTTGTACGCCACTTCCAGCGCGTCGATGACCAGCTGGATATCCGCGTTGTTCTTCTGGCTGATCCCGTACCGCAGGCTCGGCACCACCGTGAAGGTGTTGCTCAGGAGCACTTCCTTCAGGTCGTCAAACTTGTCCGTATATCCGTATACCTTGCCCAGCAGGATATCCCCGCGGATCTTGACCTTCTCCAGGATGCTCTTGAGCGTCGCGACTTTGGCGCCGCAGTTCTCCAGGTCTACAAAAACAGCAAACTTACTCAGAATAATAACCCTCTTCCCTGTGGATTCCCGGCGGGTCCGGGCCCGCCTTAAAAATCAGTATATCATTGAAACGATCTTTTGACAAACATGCTTCCAGACTGTAAAATATTTCTGTTATGATCGTATTTGGGGAAAGGAGGCCGCCCGATGCCTGCAATGCTGTCCGCGTGCCTGGTGCTTTACCACTGCGGGGATGAGATCGACCACGCCCTGCGGTGTATTCAGGCGTCGGATCTCGAGGTCGCGGTCTACCTGGTCGACAATTCCCCCGAGGACACGACGGCCGACCGGCTGAAGTGGGCCTTCCCGGGTGTGACGGTCATTCCGCAGAAGAAAAACGTCGGCTTCGGCCGCGCCAACAACGCGGTGCTTCCGCTGCTGCAGAGCAATTACCACCTGATGATGAACCCGGACGTGACCTTCGATCCGTCCCTCCTGCGCCGGATGGTTTCCTATATGGAAAACCACCCCAACATCGCCATCCTGACACCCCGGGTGCTGAACACCGACGGGACGGAGCAGTACCTTCCCAAGAAGCGGATTTCCGTTCATTATCTCCTGGGCGGCTACCTGGAGAACCTGGGCGGCATCTTCCGCCGCTGGCGCCGGGAATTCACCATGGCGGACCGGGAGATCACGATCCCGATCCCGGTGGAGTTCGCCACCGGCTGCTTCCTGCTGATCCGGACCGACGTGTTCCGGCAGCTGGAGGGCTTTGATCCCCATTTCTTCCTGTACCAGGAGGATACGGATCTTTCCCGCCGCGTCCTGGAGGAAAAGCTCGGCAGCATCGTCTACCATCCGGATATGTGCGTCACCCACCGCTGGGCCCGGGAAAACACCCGTACCTTCCGTGGCCGGATGCGCCAGGTCCGTTCCGTGATCCGGTATTTTATGAAATGGGGGATTTCCCTGTGAAAACAGAAATCCTTCTCGCGGCATACAACGGCGAAAAACATCTTCCCGCCCTGCTGGATTCGCTGAAAGCGCAGACGGATCCGGATTTTTCCGTGCGCTTCCAGGACGACGGCTCCGATGACGGGACCGCGGAGCTGCTGTCCGCCGCCGCGAAGGAGGACCGCCGGTTCATCCCCGGCAGCGAGGCGGGCCGGCATTTCGGCCCGGCCGGCAATTTCCTGTCCCTGATGCGCCAGACGGACGCGGACTTCGTCCTTCTGTGCGACCAGGACGATATCTGGGACCCGGAAAAGGCGGCGGTCCTGAAGCAGGCGCTTCTGGACGCGCAGGCGGAATACGGCGAGGGCACTCCCCTGCTGGTCCATTCCGACTGCCGGATCCTGGACGAAGACGGGGAGGAAACCTGCGAAAGCTTCTTCCGGCACCAGGGATGGGATCCCGCAGCCGTCACGCTGCCCCGGCTCCTGGTGCAGAACAACGTCACCGGATGCACCCTGATCATGAACCGGGCGCTGCTGGACCTGGTGGCGGAGCACGGAAAGGCGAAAGAACTGTTCATGCACGACTGGTTCATCGCCCTGACCGCCGCGTCCTTCGGCCGGGTGGCCTTCGTGGACCGTCCCCTGACCGGTTACCGCCAGCACGGGGATAATTCCATCGGCGCCAGCCGGGAGAACCTGGTGCTTCGCGGCTTCCGCGCCCTCGGCCGGCGGCAGGACGCGAAACGCCGGATCCTGCTGACCTACACCCACACCCGCGTTTTTTGCAAACTCTACGGGGACAAACTGCCGGAAGAGGCGAAGCGGATCACCTCCGCCTACCTGGAAACCCGGACCATGAAAAAAATCCCCCGGGTTCTCGCCGTCCGCCGCCTGGGCTGCACGATGCAGAGCCGGATTACGCGGATCGGGCAGGTCCTGTTCGGGTGATTTCAGCGCCGGTTTTTTCATTCGAATTTTTCTGAAAATACCGCTTGCATTTTGTTTTTGCTTGTGATATCTTAGATAAGCTTGATGTGTAACACTCCAGTAAGGAGGAGGATTTCCATGGGTAAGTATTGTGAGATTTGCGAAAAGGGCACGCTGAACGGCAATAATGTCAGCCACTCCAAT
>JAILIE010000025.1 GCA_024695415.1 Clostridiales bacterium
GGAATGCCATAATATTCCCGGATTTTCCCTCAAGGAGACAGCGCAAATGGCTATACAGTATCAGGAAAAATGTACCTGGTGCGGCGGCAGGGTATATTATTCTGATTCAGATCATCTGGTAAAGTGCAGGTTCTGCGGCAACACCATGGTTGTCGCTGATTTCCTGCGCGTCCGGCAGCGGATCGAGCAGCAGCTGGCTGAGGGAGAGGACGCCAGGCGGGCGCTCAGCGCCGCTTTGGAGGAAAAGAACCAGGCCCAGGCGGCGCTGACCGCCGCTGTACAGGCGCTGGATACCATTCGGGAAAGCCAGGCGGATCAGGGTGAAAAGCTGGACAGCATCCTGTCCGGGCAGCAGGTAGACCAGGCGGCGCGGGAAAACCTCCGGGAGCTGGTTTCCGCGCTGCAGTCTTCCCAGGACAGCAGCCAGGATTATCTGTGCCGCCTGATGAACAGCGTTGCCACCGGCCGGGAAACCGCGGAAGAAAAGCTTACCGCCGTTACTGAGCTCGCCGGCCAGCTTCTCAGCAACCAGGAGGATATTACCCGGCTGATCAGCGCCGTGAACGCCCGGATCACCTGTGGCGACGAGGAAAGAAAGCAGTTACTGAACGGCCTGTTCGACTGGTTCTCCGGCTGCCGTGAGGAAGATGCCGCGCGCCTGGAAAAGATCTCGGAATGCGGCGGCGAGATTCTCGATAAGCTGAAAAACGTGGAATCCCGGATTGGGGAGATTCATGAAACCACCAGGCGCGTGGAAAGCTCCCTGCGGGAGTTCAGTTCAAAATGGGAAAAAAGCCGTCTGGACGAACTGGTCAACATATACCGCCAGGCCGAGGAGCTTCAGAAGGAGCGCCGGTTTGAGGACGCGGAAGACTATTACCGCGACGTCCTGATCCGTGGCGGAGACGATCCGGAAGTCTATTGGCGGCTGGTATTGTGCCATTACTGTATCGAATACCAGCAGGACGACGAGGGAAACTGGATCCCGTCTATCCTCTATCCGGACCTGACCGACCCGTCGGAAATCGCCGTCCGGAATCATCTTCTTTCCCGGGCCAAAGCGTCCGGAGAGGAACTGTACCATCATTATCAATCCAAGCTGGACACTCTCGACCGGATCCTGGATAAATACCGGGAATGCCATAATAAAGATATCTATGACGTGTTTATCAGCGTCAAGCAGTCTGTCCCGGGCAGCACGGAAAGGCTCTATACGGAGGATTACCGGGTAGGCCGGGATCTGTACGACTACCTGACGTCTCTCGGGTTGAAAGTCTTCAATTCTGAAAGAACCCGCTGTCCGGCCGGGGAGGAATGGGAACCGTATATCCTTTCCGCCCTGATGTCCGCAAAGGTCATGATTGTCGTCGGCACCCGTCCGGAATATATGGAATCCCAGTGGATCCGGAACGAGTGGTCCCGCTTCCAGTGGCTTCAGAAAAATGAAAAAGGAGAAAACCATAAACGTCTTCTCCTGTGCTACCTCGCGGGAGGTATGTCCCCGAAACAGATTCCGAAAAGCCTGAACCCGGGCCGGCAGGCCATCGTCGATGGACTCAGTGCGCAAAACGAGCTGAAAAACGCCCTCGCCTCCATTTTTCCCGGACTGAAGGAAAAAGCGGATCCCGTTAAACCAGCCGCTCCGGAAAACAAACCCCAGCCAAAGCCTGTGGAAAAAGCGCCGGTTCAGAAAGTCCCGGTTCAGCAGAAACCCTCTCAGATTTCCCGCAAGCCTGTGGTCTTGTCAGAGGAAAACCCGTACCGGGTCAAAGATACCCCTGCCCGTCCGA
The DNA here is from genome assembly GCA_024695415.1 of Clostridiales bacterium. Lineage (GTDB taxonomy): Bacteria > Bacillota > Clostridia > Christensenellales > Aristaeellaceae > Aristaeella. Next base: position 1,791 of record JAILIE010000025.1, read on the forward strand.
TATTTCAGGATGAGTCAGAGGTTGTTCAGAATCCCTACCTGGTCAAATCCGGACCGGCCATTCCGATGCCGCTCCGGCCGGAACCCTCAGAGAAGACACAAGGCACCGGATCTGTCCTGTTCCGTATAATCTGTTCGATCATTCTGGTATCAGCTTTGCTCCTGTGTATTCTTCAGCTGACTGGTGTGATCGATCTGGGGCCTCTGTTCGCATCGAATGAAGAAACCCCACTGATAATATACGACGGTGAAGCTGAAACCATATATACGGATTGCGAATTCTTCTACTCCGATTATGATCCGGATGACATTGTCTTTGATGTCGAAAGTGTCCAGACTAACCAGGATGGGGATATCCGCATTCAGCTTATTGGAAAAGGAAAGCAGGATATGGGAATCAGCGCCGTCGAGCTCGGACCCGCTGATTCCATGGAATACAAACTGCTCTCCTATGAAATTCCCTCACAACCCGAACTGAAACTGAGACAGTTTTATTACTATGACAGCGGAATGAAAATCGGAGTACCTTCCCTGGACAACTACGCAATCAGCTCGGACGCTTCTGTCATATTCACCATCCGGCCATTGGATAAAGACGTGATATCCAATTCTGGAACTCCTGTCACTCTGGCGTTGAAACTGAGAGTCACGACCAACCAGGGTATCTTTGACAACCAGATATTTTACTGCAAGTATCTGCCACCGGCATAATAAGCGGGAATCCTTGAGCTGTGATAGTTGTACTATTCTTCGAACTCAGTTCCCCAGGTCCCACGCAGTGTACAGCTCTTTCATCCATCCGAATACGTCCATCCCGTATACGGCCTGCAGGTTTTCCCGGGTCAGCACTTCTGCCGCCGCCCCCTGGGCCGCGGCTTTTCCTTCGTTCATCAAAAGGGCATGGGTACCGTACTTCTTTGCCAGCGTCAGGTCATGCATCACCGTGATGACTGCCCGGCCGGGCTGCTTCAGCCATTCCTGCACCATATCAAAAAACTGTTTCTGGAACGGCAGGTCCAGGTGGTTTGCCGGCTCGTCCAGGATCAGCAGTTTCGGGTCCTGGGCCAGCACCTGGGCCAGGAACACGCGCTGCGTTTCGCCGCCGGAAAGAGTCAGCATACTGCGGTTGCGCATCTCCTGAAGCCCGGTCAGGTCGATTGCTTCCTGTATTTTTGCCTTTCCGGACAGATCTCCGGCGCCAAAGTACCCGCCATGCCATGCGTATCTTCCCATCGATACCACTTCATCGACAGTAAACGCATATGTATTGGCATTATTCTGGGATAACATCCCCACTTTCTGCGCGAATTCACGGCTTTTATAACCGCGAATTTCCCTTTTGTCCAGAAACGTTTCCCCGGTGAAGGGAACCGCCCGGGAAATCGCGCCAGCCAGGGAACTCTTGCCCGCTCCGTTCGGTCCGACGATCATCCACCATTCGCCTTCCGCCACCTGGAAGCTGACATCACTCACGGCGGCTTTCGTCCCGTACCGGACCGAGAGACGGCTTACATTCAGCATAAGCCCTTCCCTCCTTTCCGTGTCCGGACAAAGATCGTGATGAACACGACCGCGCCGATCATCGACGTCACCACACCCACCGGCAGCTCCAGCGGGCTCAGGACCGTCCGCGCCGCCAGGTCCGCCAGCATCAGGAAGATCGCGCCGGCGAACATTGACCGGGGCAGAAGCCGGCGGTGATTCGGCCCGGAGCACAGGCGTACCATATGGGGAATGATCAGCCCCACAAAGGCGATGCTCCCGCCGACCGATACGCATACGCCGATCAGCGCCGAGGCGGCGATCATCACCTGCAGCTTCACGCTGCGCACCGCCACGCCGACATGCAGCGCGTTTTCCTCCCCGATGGCGAAGGCGTTCAGTTCCCGTCCCCGGACCACCAGCAGGCTGCCGCAGATCGCCAGCGCCACCGCCAGGACGGCCACCTGTTCATAGCTTTTGCCGTTCAGGGAGCCCATCGTCCAGTAGGTAATGGTCCGCAGTTTTTCCCCGCTGAAGGTAATCAGCAGGCTCAGGATGCTCGAGACCAGCATGGTAAAGACCACGCCGATCAGGATGATGTTGTGGGTCGCCAGCGACCGGTCCATGCTGTAGGCCAGCGTCAGGATCAGCATCAGCGACCCGAACGCGAACACCATAGCCATTGCCGCCGGCCCGGCCGTCTCCAGGCCGGGAATCGAGATGCCCAGCACAATGGATACCGCCGCGCCCAGCGCCGCGCCGGACGAGATTCCCA